>CAZMVD010000062.1:0-22697 GCA_964569425.1 uncultured Phycisphaeraceae bacterium | reverse complement strand
CGTCGGTGTTGCGCCGCACAAGGATCGAATCGCAGTATCCTTCGAGGGACTCGTCGACGGCGTTGTCGATGACTTCGTACACCAGGTGGTGCAGGCCGGCGGAGCCGGTGCCGCCGATGTACATGCCGGGGTTCTTGCGAACGGCGTCCAGCCCTTCGAGCACCGTGATGCTCGATTCGTCGTAACGTTTCTTGGTCAGTGTTGTTTCCGTCATTGCTGCCGATCCGTCCGTGATGTCCCAGGGTACTCTTTGCGCGGCTATTCACACCGTGGAATCAGCCTGGCGTTTCAATCGTTCGACTCTGCTTTCCGCTCCGGGCAAAACGCCGCTACGCTGAGCCCGCCGAGTCCGTACTCGAAACGCACGCTGCGTACCGGCGGCGCCAGCCGCAGCTTGCTCAGAAATCGCGCCAACGATCGCTCCCAGCGCATTCGCAGCGGCGCCACCAGGCTCGCGCTGTCGACCAGCACGCACAACTGCGCTCCCTGGATATCCGCGATGCGGCAATGACCGGCGAATTCTCCGTCCACCAGTTCCGCCATACGCCGGGCGACCTCGGGCAGCCGCGGATCCGCACGCTCGGCCAACTCGGCGACCACACGGCGGACTGCCGATCCCAACGGCAGGACGTTTGTTTTCCGCCGCCGGTTTACCTGAACCCAATGCAGGCTGTTCTGGTTCATGCGTACTACAGAATGTCAGCGAATCGTCGACGGCCCCGCCGCCAGATTAACCGGCATGACCACGTACACAAAGTCCTCCCCCGTTCGCACCACACCCGGACGGTTGGGCTCTTTGACCGCCAGGGTGATTTCGTCCGATTGTGCCACCCGCAAAACGTCCAACAGGAAAACTGGATTGAAGCCGATATCCAGCGGTTCGCCGCGATACTTGACGGGAATCGCCACCGTGGCCTCGCCCTGCTCCGGAGCACGGCTGGAAAGGGTCAGGCCGTCCCGCGCGAGCGAGAAGCGGACCCCCTTGGATTCTTCGTTGACCAGCAGCGAGGCACGCTTGATGGCACTGTGCAGCGCCTCGGTATTCACCTGCATCACCTGATCGCAGTCGGTGGGAATCACGTCCTGGTACTTGGGGAAATGCCCCTCCACAAGCGAGGTGCTAATTAACCCCCCGCCGACGCTCAGCAGCAGTTGATTGCTGGTGGCCTTCACGCCGACGGGCGTATCGTCCTCGCCAGGCAGGCGGGCGAAGAGGGACATGGCCTTGTTGGGAACGATCACCGCGGGCGGCACTTTTCCTTTGCCCATGGTGATGGCCCCGCGCGCCAGCGACAGCCGCCGCCCATCGGTGGCTGCCAGTGTGAGTTTCTGGGCGTTCACTTCCCACAACACGCCGTTGATGGCATACCGCGTGCTCTCGCGCGCCGAAGCGAAGATCGTCCACTCGATCAGGCGGCGGAGCATGGCCTGCTCGATGGTGAAATCCGGTCCGCCCTCCATGGCCGGCACGGGCGGGAAGTCGGCCGCGTCCTGCGTCAGAATCTGAAAGTGGCTGCCTTCGCCGCGAATGTGCAATTGTGATTCATCGGTGTCCATGACCAGGACTTCATCAGCGCATTCGCTCACGATGCGGGACAGCGTATCCGCCACCACCAGGGTTGCCCCCGCCTTGTCCACCTCCACCTGGGTCACCGCGAAACGCAGCGCCAACTCCAGGTCGGTGGCGGCAAGCAACAAAACGTCGCCCTTGGCCTCAAGCCGTACGCAGCGCAATACCGGCTTGGTGGTTCGTGTTGCCGCCACCGCGCAGATGGCCCGCAAGGCCTCCGCCATTTCCGTCCGATTGAATCGCAGTTTCATGGTCGTTTGCGTCCTGCCTCGCTGTCTACCGATTCGTCAGGTGGTTGCGTTCTACTCTGGTACTTTGAGTATCTATATAGTACTCGTATCCGGCCCCGTGAAAAGCGTGCGTTGGACCCCCCAGGGCGCCTAACCTCTGTTCCGCCGTAAGGATGCGGGCGCCTTCCCTGGTGTGGCCGTTGTGCCCTGCCTGTCAGCAAACAAGCCGGATCACACACCGGCGGCCCGCCAACCCGACGGGCCTGTGCCCAGCGCGAGCGATTCTGACAAGGTTCGCCACATCCCACGTGCCGTCAAATCGAGGCGTTCTTGATCTCCAACGTCAGTTCCTGAACCTGACGGGCCAGGTCCTTGTCCTGTTTAAGCTGTTTGGTGATTGCGCGGCTGCCGTGCAGCACCGTGGAATGGTCGCGTCCGCCGAAATAGGCGCCAATCTCCTGCAAACTCAGAGCGGTGTTCTGTCGCGCCAGGTAGATACTCACATGGCGCGGCAACGCTATATCCTTCGATCGCTTCCTACCTTGCAGGTCCGCGACCTTGACGCCGAAGCGCCGCGCGACGACTTCCTGAATCACGGGGATCTTCACAACCCGGCCGTTGGTCAGCCCCAGGGCCGCTTCCGCCAGGGCATAGCTGATGACGCCGCCGCGGGTCTGGCTGAGGGCGTCCACTTTCAGCAAGGCCCCTTCCAACTCCCGGATGTTCGACTCCACGCAGCTGCCGATCAGTCGAACGACGTCTTCCGGAATCTCGATGCAGCGCAGTCGAGCTTTCTTGCGGACGATGGCCATGCGTGTTTCTAAACAGGGGCGGTCGAGCAACGCCACCAGCCCCGAGTTGAAGCGGCTGACCAGCCGCTCCTCCAGGCTGGGGATTTCGCTGGGGGCGCAGTCTGCGGAGAGGATGATCTGGCGCTGCGTGTGGCGCAGGGCGTTAAAGGTGTGAAAGAACTCCTCCTGGCTGCGTTCCCGCTCAGCCAGGAATTGAATATCGTCGATGACCAGTCCATCCACGTGCCGATAGCGATAGCGAAAGCGATTCAGTGCGCCTTGTTCTACCGCTTCGATAAAGTGGTTGATGAACGTTTCGCACGAAATGTACAACACGCGACTGCCCGGTCGGTTTGCGGTGATGGCGTGGCAAACCGCCTGCATCAAATGGGTTTTGCCCAGACCCACGGGGCTGTGAAGAAAAAGGGGATTGTACGCCCGGCCGGGATCGTTGGCCGTGGCTACGGCGGCCGCATGCGCCAGCCGATTGCACGGCCCGGTGACGAAATTGTCAAAAGTGAATTCCGGGATGAGCTCCAGGGGCTCATCGAGGCCGGTTAACGATCCGGCGCTGTACGACGATGGCTCGTCGTCCGTTGCGTCGGTTTCGAATTGGGCGGTCACCAGCCGACCCGTCGCCGCCTGCGCCGCCTCGGCAAAGACCGGAAGGCAGTGTTGCTGAAGGTAGCGCACCTGTGCGCTGTTTCGTGCTTTGACGCGGAGCACGCCGTGTTCGAGTCCGGAAAGGTGCAGGTCCTCGAACCAGCCGCGCACCAGGTCCGGGTGGTTCAGCCGCACCTGGCCCAGCACGTCGCTCCACAGGTTTCTTTCGTTGGCCTGCATGAATAACGACGGTTCCCGTGAGATTCGGCACGCGCCCCCAACAACGCCTCACGACGCCCCTTGGGAACCCGTTCACAGATTCGGAATTACACCCTGCGCCAAGCGGCCGGGATGCCCCGGCGCCCCAGGCATCTTACCCGATTCCGGCCTTTTTGCCAACGAAAAAGTGAGCGGCCGCCGGGCCGACGCTTGCGGTCCGGAGGGTGCAAAACGGCGGTGAAACCGCGAGAGTTTGGGCAAACCCACGGTCGCGTTAACATGGTTGAAGCGTAGAACGCGCCCGGGCCGCGTCCCGGTCGGCTTCCGCGCAGGAACGGGACGCTCACCCCGGCGCGCGCCTTGCCCGGGGCAATGTGCCCTCGGAAACCGTCAAGCTGCTCCGCGAATCGGCGCGATCTATGGCCAGCAAGAACGACACCAGTGGCTCGGCTTCTCCGCAGAGCGAAATTCGCGCGGCCGGGGTCGCTTCTGCGGATTCTCAGGGCGGGTTGCCTACGCGGGCGCCGCGCGGGGCGCGGCCGAACGCGCCCGACTACGATGCCGCCGGTCCGTCTGTTTCGCGTTCTACTGATCGCCTTCCGCTTTCCCGCGACTCGCTGACGCCCGCCATGCGTCAATACGTGGAACAAAAAAAACGCGTGGGCGATGCGATTCTCCTTTTTCGCATGGGGGACTTCTACGAGACCTTTTTCGACGACGCGGTTCTGTGTGCCAAAGTGCTGGGCATCGCGCTCACCTCGCGCGACCGCCACAGTGCCAACCCCGTGCCCCTGGCGGGCATTCCCTACCACGCGCTGGACGCCTATCTCAAGAAGCTGGTCGCGGCGGGACACCGCGTGGCTATTTCCGAGCAGCTCGAGGACCCCAAGCAGGCCAAGGGCGTGGTGCGCCGCGACGTGGTCCGGATTGTCACCGCCGGCACGCTGACCGAAGACACGCTGCTGGCGGAGCGCGACGACAACGTCCTCGCGGCGATCGTGGCCCGCGGCCCGGAGTGCGGCGCCGCGCTGGTGGAATTGGCCGGCGGGCGCTTCGAGGTGCTCGATGGCGCCGCGGATGTGCTGCTCGACGCGCTGGTCCGCAGCCACCCGGCCGAGGTGCTGGTCGATGAAGAGGCGGGAGCCGGCGCCCGGGCGCTCGTCGAGCGGTTGCGCCAGGCGTGTGGCACTGCGGTCACGCGGCGGCCCGTCCACGAATTCACCGCCTACCAGGCGGAGCGGGCGCTGCGCGACCACTTCGGCACCGCCACGCTGGCGGGGTTCGGATTCGAAGCGATGGGCGCGGGGCTGTCGGCCGCGGGGGCGGCGATCGCCTACCTGCGCGAGACGCAGCAGACGGCGCTGACGCACATCACCGCGATTCGGCGCCGCGCGGCGGAGCACTGCCTGCAAATCGACCACCACACCTGGCGATCGCTGGAGATCGAGCGCACCGTGCGCAGCGGCCAGGCGGAAGGAACTTTGCTGGCCGCGATCGACCACACGCTGCACCCGCAGGGCGGGCGCACCCTGCGCCGCTGGCTGCGCGCCCCGCTGATCGACGCCGGGGACATCGCCGCCCGCCATCAGGCCGTGGCGGTTTTTGTGGAACTCGATGCGCTGCGCGGCAAGCTCCGCCAGCACCTTCGGCTGCTGGCCGACGTGGAGCGCATCGCGGCGCGCGCGGCGCTGGCCCGCGCCACACCGCGCGACCTGGCCGCCCTGTCGCGCACCCTGGCGGCGCTGCCCACGATCGCGGAAGCGGTGCGTGACACCGGCGCGGCATTGCTCGACGCGGCCGCGGCGGACTGCCGCGGGTTGGAGGAGCTGGCGGCGCTGCTCGCCCGCGCGATCCAGCCGGACGCCCCGCCGGTCCTGCGCGACGGCGGTTACATGGCCGACGGCTTCGACGCCGAACTCGACCGCCTCCGCGCCATCGGCCGCGACGGGCAGGCCTGGCTGGCGGACTACCAGCGCCGGGAGGTCGAACGCACCGGCATCGCCAACCTCAAAATCGGCTTCAACCGCGTTTTCGGTTACTACATCGAATTGTCGCGTGCCGCCGGCGAGAAGGCCCCGCCCGACTACGTCCGCCGCCAGACGGTCAAGAACGCCGAGCGCTACATCACCGACGAACTCAAGCAGTACGAAACCGAAGTGCTCACCGCGCAGGAGCGCGCCATCGCCCTGGAGACCCGCCTCTTCGAACAGGTGCGCGCGCAGGTCGCGGAGCGTGCGACCCCGCTTCTCCGGGCTGCCGAAGCCATCGGCACGCTCGACTGCCTCGCGGGCCTCGCCGAACTGGCCGTGCAGCGCCGCTACGTCCGCCCCGAAATCGCCGAGGAACTGAGCCTCGACATCCGCGACGGCCGCCACCCGGTGCTCGACCAGACCCTGGGCGACGCTTTTGTTCCGAATGACACCCAGATGACACCGGAGGCGCGGCTTTTCGTCATCACCGGCCCCAACATGGCGGGCAAGAGCACCTACATCCGCCAGAACGCGCTGCTGGTGCTGATGGCCCAGACCGGCTCCTTCGTCCCCGCGCGGTCCATGCGCTGGTCGCTGGCCGACCGGCTGTTTGCGCGGGTGGGCGCGGCGGACGAAATCATGCGCGCCCAGTCCACCTTCATGGTCGAGATGACCGAGGCGGCCAACATTCTGCACCATGCCACGGCGCGCTCGCTGGTGGTGCTTGACGAACTCGGCCGCGGCACCAGCACGTTTGACGGGCTGGCGCTGGCCTGGGCGATCACCGAACACCTGGCCGGTGAGGTCGGCTGCTGCGCCCTGGTCGCCACGCATTATCACGAAATGACCGAACTGGAAGCGCTGCTCCGCGGCGTCCGCAACTACAACGTGGCGGTGCGCGAAACCCCCGCCGCCCGCGGCGGCGACGAGGGGCTGGTGTTTCTGCACCGCATCGTCGAAGGCGGCGCCAGCCGCAGCTACGGCGTGCACGTCGCGAAGCTGGCGGGCATTCCCAGGCCGGTGGTGGCCCGCGCCCGCGAGGTGCTCGACGAACTCCAGCGCGGCTTCCAGCGCGAATCGCGCACCCCGCAGCTCGCCCGCGGGCAGACCAAAGATGACGCGCAGTTGGCACTTTTTCGCGAGCCCGGCGAGGCGCTGCTGGAGGAACTCCGCGCCCTCGACCCCGACGCCATTACCCCCCTTCAGGCCCTCGAACGCCTCCAGGCGTGGAAAGAGCGCTACGGGCCGTCGTGATATCTTGAAGGCCTCTCGCCTCGCCCCTATCACCTCTCACCTTTCTTGGTGACCTGCCAGCGTTCCGATTCCGCCAATCCATCCAGCCCGCCCATCCCGTAGACCCACCACAGCGCCCCCTGCCGCCAGCCGATGTTCTGTTTGCCGAAGCGAAACGAGTCGATGACCATGTCGGTGTCCACGTGCAGGGTGAGGAAGTTGCCCTCGTCGGCGCCGAAGCAGCGGTCGGCGTCCACGTCGTGCCATGCGACGGCACCCGCCAGCTCCACCGGCACCCAGCCGATACCGTCCGCGAAGAACTCGCCCTTGACGTGCCACTGCTTGTAGTCGCCCTCCTCGGGCTTCGCCCAGCGGCCCCACAGGGTTCGCGCCGGCACGCCGCCCGCCCGCAGCACGGCCGTGAGCAACAGCGCGAAGCCCCCGCAATCGGTTTGCAGCGTCCTGCACACTTCCGAGGGCCGCAGATCGCCGCCGTTGGCCTTGTATTTGCCCCGTCCGGCCAGATCAATGAAGGCCCGATAGGCAAACGCCAGGTCCCCCTCGCCCTCGCGCCGCCGCAGCCCCGAGCCATCGAGCCATTCCTGAAACCCCTTGTCTTTCCAGTTGGTGATCTCCGTCGAGGCGAGAAACCGCCGGCGTTCCGCTTCGTCCAGCGGCGCCACCGCGGTCCTCGGCTTGCCCGGCACCAGTTTCCGGCGGTGGAGCGTGACCGCGTAATCCAGATGAAACGCAAGCGCCGTTTTGAGCGCGTCGTCCGTCACCGGCACGCGCGCCGAATGAACCGGCCGCCGCAGTTCGCTGAGTTCCGCGCCACGCTCCCCCGCCGCGTCCGATCCCTCCACCCGCAGCTTCAACGTTACCGCCGACTGCGTGGGATGTTCCGGCGGAATCGGCGCCACGATGATCCACTCCCGCGCCGACACCTTCGGCGCATGGATGCGATTCGTCAGCACCGCCTCCACCGCGCCGACCCGCACCGTTTCCAGGTGATACGGCCGACTCATGTCGCGCTCCGCCCCCACCGCCGTCCAAGCCCCCACCGCAAGAACCGCCGCCGCCAACCCAATCCTGCCCATCATGTCCGTACCGTCCCTTCGCTTGCGGCCGCGCCGGACAGGCGATCATTCCCCGCCCCGTTCAGCTATCGCCCGCGTATCAGCCACTCCATCCGCATTCCGCATTCCGCATTCCGCAATGGGCTATTCCCAATCGACAATCGCCAATCGTCAATCGACAATTCCCTCGTCCCTTGACACCCGCGCCCCGTTGTCCGAAATAGCCGCTTTCGCTCGAACCTTGGCTTTGCAGGAAAGTTGCCCGATCCATGCTGGATATCAAGTTCATCCGCGAGCACGCCGAGCGCGTCAAGCAGGCCGCGATCGACAAACGCATCGCCTGCGACGTCGACCGCCTGCTCGACGTCGACCGCCGCCGCCGCGACCTCCAGATGCAGCTCGACGCACTGCGCGAGCAGGTCAAGGAATCCGGCCAGCGCGTGGGCCTGCTGCGCAACACCAAGTCCGACTGGTACAAGCGGGCGGTCGCCGAGGGAAAATCCGCCGCCGACATCCAGGCCGAGGCCGACCGGGTGCAGGCGGAACTCGCCGGCCTCAAACCGAAAATCAAGGAACTCGAAGAGGCCGAGGGGCCCATCCTCGCCGAGTTCGAGCAGCTCATGCTCACCATCCCCCAGCCCGCCGACCCCGACGTGCCGGTGGGCAAGGACGAGTCGGAAAACGTCGAGCTGCGCCGCGTGGGCGAAGTTCCCCGCTTCGACTTCGAACCCCAGGACCACGTCACCCTCGGCACGGCGCTGGGCATTCTGGACGTGGAACGCGGCGTCAAGCTGGCCGGCTCGCGCAACTACGTGCTCAAAGGCGACGGGGCGCTGCTGCACCAGGCCGTGCTGCGCCTGGCGCAGGACATAATGGTCGCCCGCGGCTTTGTGCCCATGGTGGTGCCCGTGCTGGTCAAGGAAGAGGTGATGTACGGCACCGGCTACTTCCCCACCGGGCGCGACCAGGCGTATTTGTGCGAGCGCGACACGCTGTCGCTGGTCGGCACGGCCGAGGTGCCCATCACCGCCTACCACAGCGACGAAATCCTGGCAGAGGCCGACCTGCCGCTCAAGTACTGCGCCATGAGCACCTGCTTTCGCCGCGAGGCGGGCGCCGCCGGCAAAGACACCTACGGCCTGTACCGCATCCACCTGTTCGACAAGGTCGAGCAGGTCATCCTGTGCCGCAACGACGCCGCCGAAAGCCGGCGCCACCACGCGGCCATCGTGCAGAACGCCGAGGACGTGCTGGCGGCGCTGGGGCTTCCCTACCGCGTGGTCAACGTGTGCACCGGCGATCTGGGCATGGGCCAGGTGCAGAAGTACGACATCGAAACGTGGATGCCCTCGCGGAACAGCTACGGCGAGACCCACTCCGCCTCGCGTTTCTACGAGTTCCAGGCCCGCCGGCTGAAGTTGCGCTATCGCGACGGGGCCAAGAAGGTGCAGTTCTGCCACACGCTCAACAACACCGTGATTGCGTCGCCGCGGATTCTCATCCCCCTGCTGGAGCTGAACCAGAACGCGGACGGCACGGTGACGATTCCCCCCGCCCTGCGGCCGTACATGGGCGGGAGGGGGCGGATTGGGGGAGAACAGAGGTTACGAAGATCAGTTGCAGATAATGGACAAGTGTGAACGCGGCGGAGAACAGTGCCGAATTAGACTCTGCAGGGTTTCCTTCTCGGTCCGATTGGACGGATGAGCCATTGCTCAAGCGATTCTCCAAGAGCAGAAAACTAGCAGGCACTCTGCTGTTAGTGGCGAACAATGTCGACTATGGGAATCGGGCTCGCCCTCTAAACGAGCGCAGTGCAAGAAATCCACCACATGCTAGCCAAAGGACTAATCCGCTTGGTTCGGGCACAGCTACACTCGTATCCACGCGCCCAGTTACCCGCGCGCGGAAATTGTGATCAAAAAGGTGAGTTCCGAAGACAGCGCCGTCCTGTAGGTCCAAACGGAAGTCGGCAGCCACATGGCTCCCGACAGGAACGGCGGCGTGCAGTACCGGACGGAAATGAGGTGATACTGGTTCATCGCGTGTTAACACGAAAACGCCGTTTATCGTCCCGGAGGATGCCCCTATCTCGGCCTCTAAGGTTAAGCGCTCAAGTTGAAAACCAAGCCGAATGTCAAAATACTCTTGGTCAAATCGGACGACCGAGTTTAGCCAAAGCTCGAACTCCAGCGGATCAAGACTCGGTGTGAGTTCAAAGGCGATAGAGGTGCCATTATATCGAGGTTCCGAAAGCTTGTAGAGAGTCGAGACAGCGGTTCCGGCCCATGAGATCGTTGAGCTGCCATCAGAAAACGAAAAGCCACGTACTTGGGTCGGATTCAGAAGGCCGTTGGACGCGAAATATTGATTAGTGTGTTCGACCAGTATTCCGGTAACCGTCCGCTGGTCAGACGCTTCCGCCAAGACCGCGATCGGGCAATTGAGTATAGTCATCAAAACCCAAGCACAGAATACGTTAAATGCCAGGGGACTCTTACGACGAGGGCCATCGAAATGCCGGACGGTACTTGCAATGCAGTTGCCCTTCAGGTTCAGCGCCCTGAGGGAAATGTGGACGAGCATACAAGTTAGCAAGCGCTGCCAAGGTAGAATCGCTCGCTGTTCATCACGGCTCAAGCGTTTAAACATCTGAAGCTTCCTCTCGGGTTCTCGAGAAACGACGCCTTCAAGCGGGGGGTCGATTTTATCGGCTCCCAACATCGTAATCAAGGCGGTTTCCAGGAAATCGCGAATTGGTGGAGAGGGACAACGCGGGATCATGCATCCCACTTGATAGGCGGAAACGCAGTTCCAATACTAATCTGTCGATTGCGCAGAGTTCACGATCGTCGAATCCATGTCAAGCTCACAGGCCTTCTGACCTTGTGTGCCGGCCCGTTGAATAGTCAAGCTTTTTTCGCCCTGTGCTTGCGTTCGCATCGCGTTGCACGCATCGTATCCCGCCGAGTGTTGTGCCGGTGCCGGCGCGCCCGAAACCCCGAACCACACGACCAGGAGCCGAGCAATCGATGCCCCCCATCCTTTTCCACCTCGACGAAGCCACCGACATCCTCTCAAGCACCTCGTCCAAGCCGCTCAGGCTGGCGCCCGACGATGCGTGCGGCACATCAGGGGGTGCAGAATCTGGTGTTTTCGGACGAAACGGGGCCAATCGGGTTTGCGCAGTTTGCTGGAATTGCCCGGTTCAACCTCCGATGGTAAGATGAAACCCCTTGTGCCGCCCAAGGCGAGGCCATGGATGCGGGACGGGGTGGAATCCCGTCCGGCCTGGGGTCGGCGGGACGGTCATAGCAGGCCCATGACGAAGCACGCGGGTCGTTTCCCGCGAGTCGCGTTCTTCGCCATCGGCCCGTGGAACGCGAATTGTGAACGAACTCGAGGTTGCGTTACGGGCGCAGCAGCTCACCGGCCATTCCTTTCAGAACAGCGACCTGCTGGTCACCGCGTTGACGCATTCGTCGATTGCGGACTCGCGCGTGCAGAGCAACGAGCGTCTGGAGTTTCTGGGTGACGCGGTGCTGGGCGTGGTGGTGTGCGAGGAGTTGTACCGGCGGTTCGGCGACTGGCTGGAGGGGGAATTGACGAAGGTCAAATCGGTGGTGGTGTCGCGGCGGGTGTGCGCGGCGATCGCCGAGGAGATCGGGCTGACCGAACTGCTGATTCTGGGCAACGGGATCGACGCGCGGCACCGCCTGCCGACCTCGCTGAGTGCGGCGGTGCTGGAGTCGGTGGTGGGGGCGTTGTACGTCGACGGGGGGTTGGAGCCGGCGCGGCGGTTCATTCTCTCGGTGGCGGGGCGGCACATCGATGCGTGTGCGGCCTCGGCCAATCATGACAATTACAAATCGGAATTGCAGCAGTTTGCGCAGCGGGAACTGAACGCCACGCCGCACTACGAATCGCTCGACGAGCAGGGTCCGGACCACAGCAAGTGTTTTGAGGTCTGCGTGGTGCTCGCGGGGCAGCGGTACCCGAGCGCGTGGGGACCGAGCAAGAAGCAGGCGGAACAGGAGGCGGCGCGGCGGGCGCTGGAAGCGCTCCATGCCATCGAACCCGCGGTATTGCAGGAGGCGGCGCCGGACGATTTCGCAGGGGACGATATCTGAAGGCGCAGCGGGCACAGCGGCCTTGCGAGGCGCAAGGAGCTGTGCCATCATGTGCCGGGCGTATTCGGGTTGGTGATGAAATCGACAATTCAGACAATCTTGAAACCCATCGGCGGCACGCCGGGCCACGCCGGCTCATAGCGGTGGCAACATTGAGGAGACCGGGGATATGAACAGTATTGTCATGCTGGCGGTTCTGGCGGGAGCGTCTCTGTCGGTGCTGTGGGCGCAAGCCGATGCGGCGGGCAGTGCGCCCTCGGGCACGGCGGCGGGGGATTCGGTTCACGCCTTTACGGTCAAGAACATCGACGGGCAGGATGTGCCGCTGTCCAAGTATCGCGGCGACGTGCTGTTGATCGTTAACGTCGCGAGCCGGTGAGGGTTCACGGCCAAGTCGTACTCCGGTCTGGAGTCGCTCCATCAGAAGTACAAAGAGAAGGGCCTGCGGGTGCTGGCGTTCCCGGCGAACAACTTCGGCGGCCAGGAGCCGGGCACGAACGAGGAGATCAAGCAGTTCTGCGCCAACGACGTGAAGGTTTCGTTCGACCTTTTCGCCAAGATTTCGGTGATGGGCGACGACCAGGCGCCGCTCTACCAGTTCCTGACGGATCATCCGGATCCGGCGATTGCCGGGCCGGTGCAATGGAACTTCCAGAAGTACCTCGTGGGGCGCGATGGGGTCGTGCTCGCCAAATATGGCACGCGGACGCTGCCCGAGGATGAGAAGGTTATTGCGGATATCGAAAAAGCGCTGGCGGCGCCCAGGCCCGCGGCGTCAACAGGCAAGTAACCTGGCGACATTGGGGCTGGCGCTTACGCGGGTTCGGCTTCGACCACCAATTCTACTTCGACCGCGGCGTTCATGGGCAGGGCTGCGGCACCCAAGGCCGAGCGGGCGTGGCGGCCGGCATCGCCGAAGATCTTGACGAGCAGATCGCTGCCGCCATTGGCTACTTTGGGCTGCTGGGTGAAATCCGCGGCGCTGTTGACGTAGACGCACACGCGGACCACACGTTGAATGCGATCGATGCCGCCGGCGATCTGGGCGGCCGCGGACAGGGCGTTGAGCATGGCCACTTCGGCCCCTCGGGCCGCGTCTTCCATCGAAACATCGGTCGGGACCTTGCCGGCGAACAGCAGTTTGCCGTCGCGAAAGGGGAGCTGCCCGCTGGTGAGGATCCACGAACCACTGCGCAACGCGGGCACGTAGCTGCCGATCGGTGCGGCGATGGTCGGCAGGGTCAGTTTGAGTTCAGCGAGTCGTTCGCTCGGTTTCATTCGTGTTCCCTCCGCGAGTGCATGTGCGGCGCCGGCGCGATTTCTCCGTCGGCCACCGATGCCGGGGTCTGGTCGGGTTCTTCCGCGGTTGAGGTCGGTTCGTTGTCAGTTGGAGGTGCAGCCGGCGCCATCCAATCGGCCGGGGTCGTGTGAATGACGCCCAGCGATTGGAGAAACTCGTCGTCCTCCGGCAGCTCTTCGTTATCCGATTCCGGTTCCGCCGCCCACGCCGCCGAGTTCGATTCGGGTTCGGGCGCACCTGCGCCGGCCCGGGACGCCAGCGCTTCCTCGGCATTGAGCGGGCGGTAGAACTGGTCGAGGTCCTCCACTTCGTCCAGCGGCGAGGCGTCGAGCAGGACGATCGAAATGGCGGCGAAGGGCCGCTCCTGCGTGGCGCGGATGCGCTTCTGGCGGATCAGCTCGAGCAGGGCGAGGAACAGCCCGATCATCTCGGGGCGGGTGCGCCCGTGGAATATCTCCTCGAAGCGCTGCGCCCCGCCGGAGCGCTGAATGGCGTCGAGAATGTCGTCGGCGTACAGCGCGATGGGTGTGTCGTCGGCCTGAACCTGGTGATAGCCGCCCGCCTTGCCGGTTTGTTCCAACAGGCGCTGGAACGCCTCGAACAGGTCCCAGATTTCCAGGTTTTCGAGTTCGACCCCCTCGTCATCGGCGACGGGCGGTTCGGCAGGCTGGCGTGCGTGGCGCATGGCGCGAACGGTCGCCGCATCTTCCAGCTCCCGCGCCGCGTCCTTGAACTTCTTGTATTCCAGAAGCTGGCGCACCAGTTCCATGCGCGGATCGGCGATATCCTCCTCGGCCTCATCGACCGGCGGCGTGGGCAGCAGCGTGCGCGATTTGATCTCCATCAGCGTGGCGGCAAGCACCAGGAACTCGCCCACGGCGTCGGGGTCGATATCGCGGAGCACGTCGACGTACGCCAGGTACTGCTGCGTGATGCGCGCGATGGGGATGTCGTAAATGTCGATCTCGTCGCGGCGGATGAGGAAGAGCAACAGGTCCAGCGGACCGTTGTACACTTCCAACGCTACCTTGTAATCGCTCACCGGTGTGTGTCCTTCCCCACGAGCAGCCCGCACGCCTCGCGCACGTCGGCCATCACCGCGCGGGCCGTCTGCCGCGCACGCCGCGCCGACGAGTTCAACACATCTTCCACGAAGTCCGCGTCCTGTTCCAGCCGGGCGCGGCGCTCGCGTGCCGGCGCGAGCAGCCGTTCGGCGACCTCGGCCAGCGCCTTCTTGGCCTCGCCGTAGCCCATGCCCCCGGCCCGGTAGCGCTGGGCCAGGGCCGCGGTTTCGTCCGCCGTGGCCAGGAGGCGGTAGATTGCAAAGACGTTGCAGGTTTCCGGGTCCTTGGGCGCTTCGACGGGGGTGCTGTCGGTCTTGATGCTCATGATCCGCTTACGGGTCACTTCCGGCGCATCGAACAGGTTGATGGTGTTGCCGTAGCTCTTGGACATCTTCTGCCCGTCCACACCGGGCACAATCGGCGCCTCGTTGAGCCGCGCTTCGGGACGTTTGAGCACTTCCCGCCCGTAAGTCTGGTTGAAATAGCCGGCCATGTCCTGGGTCATTTCGATGTGCTGCACCTGGTCCTTGCCGACGGGGACGATGTCGGCGCGGTAGATGAGAATGTCCGCGGCCATCAGGAGCGGATAGGTGAACAGCCCCATCGTGGGCTGCAGGCCGCGCGCGATTTTGTCTTTGTACGAGGTGGCGCGCTCCAGCAGCCCCTTGCCGGTGACGGTGGACAGGATCCAGGCCAGCTCGGTGACCTCGGGCACGTCGGTCTGACGGAAAAGGCAGGCCTTTTCGGGGTTCAGTCCGAAGGCGAGGTAGTCCAGGGCGACGTCGTGCGTCAGGTCGCGCAGCCGGGCGGGTTCCTGTACCGTAGTCAGGGAGTGATAGTTGGCGATGAAGAAGTAGCACTCGTTCTCATGCTGGAGCTCGATGTGTTGTTTCATCGCGCCCAGGTAGTTGCCCAGGTGCAGCTTGCCGCTCGATTGAATGCCCGACAATACGCGCATGCGCTTCGCCTCCTGCGGCGCAGCGTCCTTGGTTACCGCGGAAAAGTCAAGAATCTCGGGTCTGTGGGGATCACCCGGCGCGCCACGAGGCAAGCGTGGTGGCTGCGCTTCCCGCACCGGCGCCGTAAGCCCCCCCGGTGCGCGTGGGAAGCGGGATCATTCGGACCGGCAGGGACGACCCCGAAGGCGCCAGGGCATCGTTGAGGACGCCGAGCAGGGCGCGCAAGCCGATCACCTGGCTGGTCGGGGGTTCTGATTCGCTCCAGCGCTGCGGAAGGCGGATTCGCACAATGCCGGGAAAGCGGTCCAGGTAATGTTGATCGCCCCACAACCGCCCGCGGCAGGGTCGGCCTTCGCGCGTGACCTCAAAGTGCCATTGGCCGTCATCCGCGGCGGCGACCAGCAGCGCGGCGGAGGACGCGGCGTCGGACACCACGTCGACCGCGGTCCACGGTCCGCCGGGCGCCGCCACTTCATCGGCCACGGCGGACCAGGCGAGCGACCAGGCCTCGTCGGGCGTCAGTGCAGCCGGTACACCCTGTGCCGGATTCAGCCAGCCCAGCAGCAGTGCGGTGCCGGTCATGGCGCCACCCAGACAGCCCAACGTGCGAATCATGCGCAACTGTTGCGCCATGGAATTCACCGCGAAAATGAGAACAGCCGCGTCGATTGCCGAGGGCGCACGCGAGCCCCTTTTTCATCGGCCGGGGTCGTTCAATTACTTTCGTGATTCCCGTGCACGCGCCGCGCGTGCCTCGGACGCCGGCGAACACTGAACGGACATGGTCATTTGCCGCAATAGTCGATCACGCGTGCGATCTCCTTGCGCAGGTCGGCGCGCGGGACGATGCGGTCGATGAATCCGTGCTCCAGCATGAACTCCGCCGTTTGAAACCCCACGGGCAGTTCGGCGTTGATGGTGTTCGCAATGACCCGCGGGCCGGCGAAGCCGATCATCGCTTTGGGCTCCGCGATAATGACGTCGCCCAGGCTGGCGAAACTCGCCGCCACCCCGGCGGTTGTCGGATCGGTCGCCACCACGATGTACAGCCCGCCCTGGTCGTCCAGCCGCGCCAGCGCCGCGGAGGTCTTGGCCATCTGCACCAGCGAGACCATCCCCTCCTGCATTCGCGCTCCGCCTGACGCCGTGACCAGCACCAGCGGGAGGTTCTCTTCCATGGCCTTCTCGATGGCCCGGGTGACCTTTTCTCCGACCACCGCGCCCATCGAGGCCATGATGAAGCCCGGATTCATGACCCCGAGAATCACGCCGCGCCCGCGGATGAACGCCCGACCGACCACGATGGCGTCCGATTCGCCCGTTTTGGCCTGTTCCTTGACCAGTCGCTCCTTGTAGGGAAGGCGATCCTTGAATTCCAGGGGATCCGTCGAGACCAGGTCCACGGCGAACTCTTCAAAAGAGTCAGGGTCCGCCAGTTGTTGGATTCGCGTGCGCGCGTCGACCCGCCGGTGGTGGCCGCACTCGGGGCACACAAACAGCGCGTCTGCGACCTCTTTCTCGTAGACCATGCGCTCGCACTTTTCGCATCGGCTCCACAGCCCGGCCGGTATGTCCAATCGCTCATTGGGCATGGTTGAATATCCTGCCTATCCCACACCGCCGCGCGATTCGGGACCGTGCGCCGTGGCCGGTGCCTGCGGCGCCGATGGGGGGCGCCGGACCTCGCGCTCTTCCTGCCCCAAACCCCGCCAGGGGCACTCGACGAGCCACTCGCGCAGGTTCACCGATTCCCGTCCTTCCGCCAAGCAGCGCCATATCGCCAGGGCCAGCGGGCCCGCGATCACGGCAAAATCGGCGCCGCGTTCCCAGCGCTGAATTCGCGCGACGGCCCGTCCGATTCGCTCCCGCGCGTCCGCCACAGGCTCCCCGCCCGGCGGCGTCTGCGAAGCCGGATCATCGTACCATCTTCGGAAGACCTTCGGAAAGCGCCGCCGCAATTCGTCGACGGTAAGCCCTTCCCACAGGCCCAGATCGACCTCGCCGAGATCGGCCGTGCATTGCAGCGATGCGCGCCAGTGCCGCGCCAACAGCCGACCCGCCTCGCGAACCGGGACTTCGTCTCCGCAGTACACCCGGGCGATGGCCGCGCTTCCCTTTTGCGCGGCCCATTGGACGATCTGTGCCCGTCCCCGTTCGCTCAGCGGAACCGGCGCCCGCCCCAGGAGTCGGCCCACGGGGCACCAGATCGTTTCGGGTCGCGGAATAAGAAGCCAGGCACCCATGGCACCCTCGAAGGCGGGTGATTGTCGTCTACCATGGTTGATCGGCCGCCGCCGAAAATCGACTGCACGAAACCGGGCTCGCCGCGGGAAGCGGTGCGCTTTCGCCGGTGGGCGGCACGCTACCTGGCGGCGGCGGCGGCGCGCGCCATTTGCTCCAGGGCCTGCATGGCCGCGGCCGGATCCGGTTGACCGAAAACGGCGGTGCCCGCTACGAACGTATCCGCCCCCGCTTCCGCCGCCGCGGCGATGGTGGTCGGGTCGATGCCGCCGTCGATCTGCAATCGCTGGTGCGGCGCCAGCCGGGCGCGCAGCTCGCGCACCTTGGGCAGCACGTCGGCGATGAACTTCTGCCCGCCGAAACCGGGCCACACGCTCATTACCAGCACGAGGTCCACGTCGTGGATGATCGATTCGATGGCACTCGCGGGGGTTGTGGGGTTGAGCGATACCCCCGCTGAAACCCCCAGCCCGTGAATGTGCCGAACCACATCCGGCGCTTCTCCGGTCACTTCGATGTGAAAGGTAATGTGGTCGCAGCCCGCCTTCACGAACGCCTCGGCATAGCGCCGCGGTTCGGCGATCATCAAATGGGCGTCGAAAAACATCCGCGAAGCCTTGCGCATCGACGCGATGACCGGTACGCCGAAGCTGATGTTGGGCACGAAGTGCCCGTCCATCACGTCAAGGTGCAGCACCTCCGCCCCGGCGCGCTCCACCAAGCCCACGTGTTCCGCCAGCCGTGCAAAGTCGGCCGAGAGCATGGAGGGGGCCATGCGAATGCGGGGCTCCCTTAGGAACTCGGTCATAGGTATCCTATTCGGTTACAGGTGAAACCGGACAGTCCGCCCTCTTGGCAGCCGCTCGACAATCGTCAAACATGGCCCGCAATGACGGGTCTGTTAACCAGCGGCGCAGCACCTTTCGAGGGAGGCTTCGTACAAAATCAGCGACCACGTCGGCCGTTCCGGTTTCCGACAAGACCTTTCGCGCCAGCGCACGTTTGACAACGCCGGTCCGAATGTCCACGTCTACAAGCTGATCCTCATTGACGCCAAACGTGGACGCAAAATGTCGCCGATCGATCGCAAGCCAACTCTCGACGTTCTCGACCGCCACGCCGCAGAGCCAAAGCGCACTTGCCTCAGGGGGGACGCGATCCAACTCATTGCGACGCACTTTCTGCCACCGGTCACCGTCAGAGTCGGTAAACCGGACGATCATATCGACACCCATCTTCTTGAAGTACCGCCAGGTACCCTTCGTCAACCGGGCTGGAAGGTATTGCGTATTACCAATAGCAGCCGGCGGATCAATCAACTCCGCATCGCATCCCAGGAGATCCCGCAATCCACGGAGGAATCCGAGGCTATTACGATCCTGATAAATGACACCGATCTTTCGAATCACTCAATAAGCTCCATCGAATACTCCTCGGCGAGCAGCAGTCGATCGGCGTCGGCAGCGTCCGCTGGTGGCACCTTGAGTATTTCCGTCCGCCCGGTGCTCTTCCTCAAGAGGGTGACGGAATCGCGGTGCGCGTCGAAAAGGTTTATGATATAGGGAGAATGTGAAGTAAAGAGAACCTGCACATCGGGTGCACGTTCTTCAAACATCTCGACGAGTACCCTCAAATGCCCCGGGTAGATGCCGTTCTCCGGCTCTTCAATGACGATCAGTGGCCACTCCTGACGTTGGTTCCACTTGCGCTGTGTCCCAATAGACTCCACGATATATGCCAATGCCAGCATCCGTAAGGTCCCATCGGAAAGTCCAAGCCACGTTGCCTGCGCCAATCCACTCATAGCGACGAAGGGAACCGGAGCCTGATCGGGGCTGGGGATAAACTGTATTGCCTGCAGGTCGGGCTCAATTCTTTGCGTATGATTGATGACGCGCCGATAGGCCGGCTCATCGATGTTCTTCAGATAGAAGAGCGCCTGCGCGAGGTTTTTCCCACGACTATCAAGTCCGGAGGCGCCGGGGACGCTCCCGCGCCAACCAGTCCGAATGTCCTCCGGACTAAGCAAGTAATAACACCATGTTTCCAGATAGCGGCGAAACTGAGCACATCGTTGATTCGACACGGAATCGTAGAGTTTGGCGACCATTGTCGCTGCCGACGGTGCCGGGACTTCCATGGGCGTCGAGTTCTCCGAATGGCCCAACCGACTTTCATCCAGCAATATGGCCTTGCGTCCGTCGCTCATCAACAAGGATAGATCGCCAAAGAGAGGATCGCTAGCCTGAAGGCGCTCCTCCACCACTCGCAGAAGGGGTTGGGCATACGCTGTGGAATCCTCGACACGCAGATGCAGCACATAGTCGTAATGAATATCTCTTCCATCAAACGGAAGTACGCAACAGCATGAAAGTTCAATGGTCTTTTCCGAATACGCCCAATTCCGCAGGAATGGAATGCCGCCGGGAATGATAGCGGCGGCGGCTGATAAGTCCGTCGTCGCACAGGCGCGCAGAAATTGTATCGCATTGCACAGATTGGACTTGCCACTGTTATTGCGTCCAATGATTAGGTGGTGCCGCGTAAACGATAGTTCTGCGTTTAGAAAAGTACGGTAGTTGTGGAGGCGAAGCTTCGTCAACATAGGGTTTTCTCGCGCATGTCATACCACATCGGATTCGATGTGCTCAACTTCCGTTACGCTTCGTCCAGCACTTCCAGCGGGGCGAAGGGTTTGCCCTCCAGATACTCCAGCGACGCCCCCCCGCCGGTGGAGATGTGCGACATCCGCTTGGCAAACCCCGCCTTGTCCACCGCCGCAGCACTGTCCCCGCCGCCGATGATGGTCATCACCCCATGGTCGGTCGCGTCGGCCAGCGCCCGGGCGATGAACATCGTCCCGCCGTCGAACGGCGCGGTCTCAAACACCCCCATCGGCCCGTTCCAGAAGATCGTCTTCGCTTCCGCTATGACCCTGCGGTATTCCTCGATGGACTGCGGGCCGATGTCCACGCCCATCATCTCTTCGGGGATATCGCCCACGCACACCTGCGACGCCGCGCCGGGCACGATCTCCTCGGTCACCACCGAATCCACCGGCAGCCGCAGCCGATCGCCCGCCTCGTGCCGCAGCCCCCGCGCCGTAGGAAAGAGGTCCGGCTCGACCAGGCTGCGCCCCACTTCCAGACCGTCTGCCGCCAGAAACGTGTACGCCATCGCCCCGCCGATCAGGATCGTGTCGCACTTGCCCAGCAGCGCGCGAATGACGCCGAGCTTGTCCGAGACTTTGGCCCCTCCCAGGATACACACGAACGGCCGCGCCGGGTCGCTCACCGTCTTGCCCAAAAACTTCAACTCCTTCTGCACCAGGTATCCGACCACCCTGGGCTTGCCCGGCATCATCATGGGCACGGTCAACATGCTGGCATTGTCGCGGTGGCAGGTGCCAAAGGCGTCGTTGACGTACACCTCGCCGAGTTCCGCCATCGCCCGCGCGAAGTCGTCCTTCTTCTTGCGCAGCGCCGCGTCCTTGGCCGCGTTCTTGTCCTTGATCTGCTCCGCTTCGTGAAAACGCAGGTTCTCGAGCAGCAGAACCTCTCCATCGCGCAGGGCCATGGCCGCGCTGCGCACCGCAGCGCCCACACAGTCCGGCGCCAGCGCCACCTCGGTCTTGAGCAGCTCGCCCAGCCGCGCCGCCACCGGCGCGAGGGTGAATTTGCGCCGCGCGTCGGGATCGCCCTCCGGCCGGCCGAGGTGGCTCATCAGGATCAGCCGCCCGCCCCCTTCGCGCAGCTTCTCGATCGTGGGCAGCGCGCCGCGCAGGCGCGTTTCGTCGGTGATCCGCCGCCCAGCGTCCAGCGGGACGTTGAGATCGAGCCGCACCAGTACGCGCCGGCCGCGCACGTCGATGTCGTCAATCGTTTTTTTCATCATCGCCCCGATGCGCCGCTACAGCTTGGCCACCCGTGCGACCAGGTCGGCGCTGCGGCAGGCGTAGCCCCACTCGTTGTCGTACCACGAAACCACCTTGACCATCGTCCCGCCCGCCGCGGGCATGGTCATCGTGCTTTGTGCGTCCACGATCGAACTGTGCGGGTTGCCGATGATGTCCGTGCTCACCAGCGGGTCCTCGCTGTACTCCAGAATGCCCTTCATTTTCCCTTCGGCTGCGGTCCTGAGCGCCGCGTTGACCTCGGCCACGGTCACCGAGCGCTTGAGCGTAGCGACCAGGTCCACGATCGACCCGTCCGCCACCGGCACGCGCAGCGCGAAGCCGTTGAGCTTGCCGTTGAGTTCGGGAATGACCTTGCCCACCGCCTTCGCGGCGCCCGTGGACGTGGGGATGATGTTGATCCCCGCCGCCCGCGCCCGCCGCGGGTCCTTGTGCACCAGGTCCGCCACCTGCTGGTCGTTGGTGTAGGCGTGCACCGTGGTCATCAGCCCTTCCACCAGCCCGAACGAATCGTGCAGCACCTTGGCCACCGGCGCCAGGCAGTTGGTCGTGCAGCTCGCGTTGGAAAGGCAGGTGTGCGCCGCGGAGAGCTTGTCGTCGTTGACCCCCAGCACCACGGTCAGGTCCGGCTCGTCCTTGGCCGGCGCGCTGAGAATCACCTTCCGCGCGCCCGCCTTCAAATGGTCGCCGTAGCCGCCCTTCTCGCTCGCCCGCGCGGTAAACACCCCGGTCGATTCGAGCACCACCTCCACGCCCAGCTTACCCCACGGCAGGTTGGCGGGGGCGCGCTCCGCCAGCACCTTGACTTCCTTGCGGTTGACGATCAGCGCCCCCTCGCCCGCCTCCACCGTGCCCTTGAAGCGCCCGTGCACCGAATCGTACTTGAGCAACTGGCGCAGCGTTTTGGCGTCGCTCAGATCGTTGATCGCCGCGACCTCAAACTCGCCGGCCCGCGCCGCCATGGCGCGAAACACCAGCCTGCCGATGCGTCCGAATCCGTTGATCCCCACCCGAACGGCCATGTGATTGACTCCTTCATACGTTGGACCGCCCGGTTTCCGCCGGCGCGGTCCGGTCGATGCACGGTTACATGAGGCGGCCGCGTGGTTGCGCTGCCGGCCGGTGCCCGCAGAATCACGATTCTGACAAGCGCAGCCTACCCTACGAGCGCCGTTTGTTTCGGTCAAGAATCAGCGAGGTTTATTGGCCGTGGTGGTGGTCGGTGCACGCCCTGGCGGGAACGGCCCGGATGAAGAAAGAGCCTGCCCCAGGATCATGGCTCTTCGGTGCGGAAGGGCAAGTCAGTTTCCGCACGACGCCGCAATCCTGGGGCAGGCTCGGTGTTACTGCCGGCTGCCGGATGGGCTTACGGCGACACGACCGGAGCGACGCAGTTCT
>CAZMVD010000061.1:0-23019 GCA_964569425.1 uncultured Phycisphaeraceae bacterium | reverse complement strand
AGCCCCAGTCGCGGAAGGCCCCCTCGGTGTACTTCATGATGTTGCCCTTGTGCACCAGGGTTACACTCTTGCGACCGTGGCGCAGTGCGTAGTCGATGGCGGCGGTGACCAATCGCTCCGTTCCTTCACGACTGATCGGCTTGATACCCAGGCCGCTGGTCGCAGGAAAGCGGATCTTCTGAACGCCCATGGCGTCCTGAAGGAAGGCGATGATCTTTTTTGCTTCCGGCGTGCCCGCCGCCCATTCGATACCCGCGTAAATGTCCTCGGTGTTTTCACGAAAGATGATCATGTTCACCAGTTCGGGCCGCTTGACCGGCGAAGGTACACCGGTGAAGTAGCGCACCGGGCGCACGCAGGCGAACAGATCCAGTTTCTGGCGCAACGCAACGTTCAACGATCGGATTCCGCCGCCGATGGGCGTGGTCAGCGGACCCTTGATGCCGACCAGAAATTTACTGAACGCGGTGACCGTATCCTCGGGCAGCCAGGTGCCGTATTTCTCGTAGGACTTCTGCCCGGCATAGACTTCGAACCAGACGATACTACGCTTGGCGCCATACGCCTTCTCGACTGCGGCGTCGAAGACGCGCACGGCGGCGCGCCAGATGTCCGGCCCGATACCGTCGCCTTCGACAAAGGGAATAACCGGTTTGTCCGGCACCTTGAGCCCGGAGGATGTCATGTTGATCGCGGAACCCTGCGAAGGCGGCGTGAGGTTTTCAAACATCGTGATCGAGTTCTCCAGCGGGAATCAGTGGAACGACTCCGACGGCGATCCATCGCGGCCGAGCGCGTGTTAACTCCTTGATAACCATTACGTTGGATGACTTGGCGTCCTTTGCCCCACCTGATGATGATGGTATCGGAAGGGGCGTAGAGCGTCAAACCACTGCTGTGCGCTGCGCCCAAGGACTGATGCCAATGTCATGTCCAAGCCCCCTCCCCATCCGCATGAATGACGAAGAACTTGGTGAATTAAGCCCGAGGCGCAAGAAACAGGATCGCCGCAAGGGCGACCCTGTTTCAAGACCTCAAGCGAGACAATTTCTGGCACTCGGTCCAGACTACTCCTGTCGACGGCCACGCGAAGCGGCCAACCAGCCAACCAACCCAAGACAGGCAACGGCCGGCACCGCTAAGCCACTGATCATTCCCGCGTTGGCGGTGTGCGACGAGACCACCGTACGCTCCAACGCCTCCAGCCGCGATTCAAGCCCCGCTATGCGAACTTCCTGTTCGACTACCATGGCGTGCAGACCCTGGATGGCGGCCAGCGCCACGCCGTCGGCGTCGATCGAATTGATATACCGTTCGTCCTCGCCGACCGAAAAGGCAGCGAAGAAGTCCTGAGCCATGGGACCAATATGGCGAATGGACTCGTCCTGCGACTCGTAGTTCCATGTGGCGATGGGGACGCGGGCAAGGCGCTCGACCACGTCCCGAGAATCCACCGCTTCGACGTTCCGCTTAACATTACGATCACTAATCGAAGACCACGATCCGCCGCCTGCCGCGAGGCTGACACCAGTGGTCAGTCCGGAGTTGGAGTAAAATCTAGCCCCACCCGATGTGCGGGCAGTAAACTGGTTGTTTGCCGAGGATGCGACGTCGGCGTCATTCGAGTCGCCCCAGACAAACGCACCAGTATGGTTTGCCTTGGCCCTGCGTCCAGCAGCAAAAGCGTAGTCCTCTGTAGCCTCATTACTCAAACCGCCAGGAATGGTCGCGAAGTCCCCGGAATTGGTGTTAGCGCCCCCGCCGCCAATCGTCCCAAGAAGTCCGGAAGCACTATTGCTATTCCCACCACCAATCACTGCGTACTCCCCCGTTGCGGCATTCTCGAATCCTCCGCCGACCGTGGAATAACCGTTCGCAGTGTTGTCGCGTCCACCGCCCACAAACCCTGAAGACGACGAACTATTTGACCGCCCGCCCGCCACTGTTGCATACTCCCCGGCCAAGTTGTCCTCGCCGCCAGCAATAACCGCACTGCGTGCGAACGCGTAGTTATTCTTTCCGCCGCCCACCGTCGCATAGGGTAGGTTCCACAATCCGCCTGTGGTAGCGTGCCCGGCACGATTTGCGCTCCCTCCACCCACTGTACAGTAGTCGTCATATGTAATGTTCTCCGTCCCGCCGCCGATAAATGATGCAACACCGCTCGCCGTATGGCTACCCCCCGACACAATGCCGGACAAGTCTCCACTTGCCGTGCTACTCCCGCCGCCACCGACAAAGGCACCTTCGCCTGTTGCGGAATTGGATTGGCCACCGACCACAATCGCAAAAATATCGCTGGCCGCATTTTGTTGGCCGGCAACGACGATAGAGTAACTTCCCGAGGCCAGATTGTTGTCACCACCGAGAATTGCTGCGTATTCCTCCGTTGCCTTGTTACCAACGGGAGTCCCACCGCCGTCGTTGCCAATGTCCCCTCCGCCTGCAACGACGGACGCCAGGCCCGATGCGGTATTCCCGGAACCACCACCTACTACCGAGTATCGCCCCGCCGCCGTGTTGTCCCTTCCACCGCTGATTGTAACGTACGGGGACGACGCCGGGTTGGAGTCATTTGTACCGGCAACGTTAGAGCACCCTCCACCAATAGTCGAGTAGCCGTCGTAGATGTTGTGATTAACACCGCCGGAGATTGTTCCGTCGATTGCCGATTCATTGATGCTGTTATTGCCACCTCCGCCGATTGTGGAGTACGTCCCAGTCACCGTGTTTCCAGCGCCACCTCCTATTGTACTGTTTGTACCGCTTGCCACGTTACTTGAGCCACCGCCAACTGTTGCTGCAGCTCCGGTGGCCGCATTCGTATCACCTCCCGAGACTACAGAATGTGTACCACACGCGGCGTTGTCCTGCCCACCGCCGACCCATGCGTAGTCGCCGCCGGCGCAGTTATCTACGCCGCCGCCGACGCCGCAGCCGGTGCAGCTGCCGCATGAACCGCATGCGGCCAACGCACCCTCAGTGTACGCCCCAAGCAATACCGTCCCTACTGCCAAAATGATAATCGTTCGTGTCATTGTGTTCTCCTCTCACCCTGGAAGGCGCCCGATCAATATTAGTTTAGAATCCTCAGATCACTGTGATCCGCGATGTCCTCTTCCATCCTCTTCTTGTGTGAATACGTCGATAAGTTGCGACCGCATGGCCTGGCGGGGCTCGAGCGAGAGAAGCGGCGCACTCCCGGTGCTTCGCATAGGGTGCGCAGTTGGTTGATTGGCCGGAATGAGACGGCGGTGGAAATGCGGCGCCCTTGTCCGTGCCGCTTTGTTGGCACTTGCGTATGATAGTGGCGATCTCTTGCAGATTCATTTGTGGCTACTCGCGAGCAGTTCCGACACCTCGTTTCGCCGACAGGTCGACTGCTTTTATGCCGTAGACTGTGACTGGTCAAGCGCCATTGCGAAGGCTAGCGCCAATTAAATGACATTCAATGTGCATGACAACATGGGAAGAAGAGGTAGGGGCGTTCTTTTAGGTCGGCTAGGGCATTCTCCCACGATAAACTAGTCAACGAAAATCCCTTGACATTTTCGGCAGGGCGGTATCCATGTCTTCCAGGTCTTCCAACTTACTGGCCAGCACGTGGACGACCCGCCCCTGGCGCTCGACGTGGCCGCGGACCAGGACCGCCGCGGCATAGACGGCGGCGCTGCGGAAACGCTCGTAGATGGTCGGGCGGACGATCAGATCGACACGGCCGGTTTCGTCTTCGATGGTCATGAACATCACCCCCTTGGCCGTGCCGGGACGCTGGCGGAACAGGACGATGCCCGCGACGACCACTCGGCGGCCCGGCGGCGCGGCCCGGGCATCCTTGATGTCCGCCGCGGTCCATACCCCCCGGCGCGCCAGGCGCCGGCGAAGGAAGGAAAGCGGGTGCGCCTTGAGCGACAGACCCACCGTGGCGTAGTCCTGCCCCACCTCGAGCGCCGGCGGCGCGGCGGGCAACGGCGCGGCGGCGGTGAGCCAGGGCAGCGAATCGAACAGCGGCAGGGCGCAGCCGCGCAGGCGGCGCACCTCCCAGAGCGCGGCGCGGCGGTCGAGGTTCATGGAGGTGAACGCATCGGCGCGTGCCAGGCGCTGCAACGCGGCGGCGTTCACCCCGCTTGCGCGCCACAGGTCGAAGGGGCCGGCGAACGATCCGTGCCGCTGCACGGCGGCCACGATGGCGCGAGCGTCGTCCTCGCGCAATCCCTTGACCATGCGCAGCCCCAGGCGCAGGGCCGTGCGCGAACGCGCGATATCGTTCTCACAAGACGCGCCGGAACGTGTCCCCCGTTCGGCATTTCGCATTCCGCATTCCGCATTCACCATTCCTGATTCGCCATTCCCTTCGTGGCTTCGTGGCGATGCCTGCCCTTGACGCAAAGTGTCAAGGGTGCCTTCGTGCCTTTGGTGTTCGCGGCCTTCGCTTTGAACCGGAGAGTCTCGCAGTACCTCCCCGGAATTCTCCAGCGTACAGTCCCAGTCGCTGTGGTTGACGTCGACGGGGCGGACCTCCACGCCGTGGTCGCGCACGTCGCGGACGATCTGCGCCGGGGCGTAGAAGCCCATCGGCTGGCTGTTGAGCAGCGCCGCGGCATAGGCGGCGGGGTAATAGCATTTGAGCCAGCAGGAGGCGTACACCAGCAGGGCGAAGCTGGCCGCGTGCGACTCCGGAAAGCCGTACTGGCTGAAGCCCTTGAAACGCTGGAAGCACCATTCGGCGAAGGCGCGGTCGTAGCCGTTGCGCACCATGCCCTCGACAAACCGCGTGGGAAAACGCGAGATGTCATCCTTGCTGGTCCACGCGGTGATCGCCCGCCGCAGCTTCTCCGCCTCGCCCGCCGTGAAGCCCGCCGCCCGGATGGCCAGCGCCATCACCTGCTCCTGAAACAGCGGCACGCCCAGCGTCTTGCCCAGCACGCTGCGGATCGTCTCGTCGGGAAAGTCGAACCGCTCCTCGCCGTTGCGCCGCCGCAGGTAAGGATGCACCATCTCCCCCACGATCGGCCCCGGGCGGACGATGGCCACCTCGATCACCAGGTCGTAGAAGCAGCGCGGCTTGAGACGCGGGAGCATGGTCATCTGGGCGCGCGATTCGATCTGAAAAACGCCGAGGGTGTCGGCGCGTTCGATCATCTCGTACACCGCCGGGTCTTCCGCGGGAATGGTGGCCAGGGTCAGGCACGAACGCAATGGCCAATTGCCGATTGGCGATTGGCAATTGCCGATTAGATTCTCTCTCCCGCCTCTCGCCGCTTGCCTCACGCCTTGATCAATTCCGCATTCCGCATTCGCCATTCTTGATTCGCCATTCGCCATTCCTGCGCCGTTCACCAATTCCAGGCACTTGCGAATCGCGGTCAACATGCCCAACCCCAGCACGTCCACCTTGAGCATGCCCATCGCTTCGATGTCGTCCTTGTCCCACTCGATGACCGTGCGGTTTTCCATGGCGGCGTTTTCGATGGGCACCAGCTCGCAGAGTGGCCCGCGGGTGATGACAAAGCCGCCCACGTGCTGCGACAGATGCCGCGGAAAGCCGAGCAGTTCGCGGACCAGCGCCACGAAGCGGCGCACCGTGGCGTTTTGCGGATCGAAACCCAGGGCGGTCAGTTGCGCGGGAACGTCGCCGCTTTCCGAATCGGCGAAGGGGTTCTTCTCCCACGAGTCGACGCGCTTGGCGATGCGGTCCACGGCGTCGAGCGAAAAGCCCAGCGCCTTGCCCACGTCGCGGATGGCGCTGCGGCGGCGGTAGGTAATCACCTCCGCGGTGAGCCCGGCGCGCTCCCGCCCGTACTTGCCGTAGATGTATTGAATGACCTCCTCGCGGCGCTCGTGCTCGAAGTCGATGTCGATGTCCGGCGGCTCGTCGCGCTCGCGGCTGACGAAGCGCTCAAAGAGCATGTCGATGCGGTCGGGGTCCACCGCCGTGACGCCGAGGCAGAAGCACACCGCCGAGTTCGCCGCCGCCCCCCGCCCCTGACAGAGAATGCCGCGCGAGCGCGCGAAGGTGACCAGATCGTGCACCGTCAGAAAGTACGGCGCGTATTTCAGCTCCTCGATCAGCGCGAACTCATGCGTGAGCTGGCGGCACACCTTCTCCGGCACGCCGCGGATGTAGTGCCGCCGGGCCCCCTCCCACGTAAGCCGGCGGAGATGCGCCATCGCACTCACCCCCGCCGGACAGGTCTCGTCGGGATATTCGTATCGCAGTTGGTCGAGGCTGAAGCCCTGCGCCCGTCGGACAATGTCCAGCGTGCGCGCCAGCGCAGCCGGCCGATCGGCGAACAGGCGGGCCATCTCCCCCGGCGGCTTGAGGCAGCGTTCGCCGTGCGGAAACAGGCGAAAGCCCGCCTCCGCCAGCGAGCAGCCGTGACGAATGCAGGTGAGCACATCCTGCAACACGCGGCGCTGCGGAACGTGGTAATGCACGTCGTTGACCGCGACGAGGGGCACGCACCACTGCTCGGCCAGGCGGTCGAGCTGCGCCAGGCGGGCGGCGTCGTCGGGACCGTACAGACGATCGACCGCCAGTGACAGCCGATCGTTATCGAAGGTCTCGCGCAGTTGCGCCAAAGTGTCGCCTTCCGCGCACGCCGCCGCGGCAGGCGAAAGGAGCACCACGCCGAGCAACCCCTGCTGATGGTCCGGCAGATCGCCCAGCGTCAGGTGGCATTCGCCCTTGGGCGCACGGCGCTTGCCCAGCGTCAACAGACGGCACAACCGCGCGTACGCGCCGCGGTCCGTGGGATACACCAGCAGCGAAAGACCCTCGGCATCCTGGAACACCAGCCGGCAGCCCACCACCAGCGCAATCCCCGCTTCCTTCGCCGCTACGTGCGCGCGAACGACCCCGGCCAGGGAGTTCCAGTCCGTGATGGCGACGGCCGCATGGCCCAGTGACGCCGCCTGCCGCACCAGCTCATCCGGGTGGCTGGCGCCGCGCAGAAAGGTGAAATTGCTGGTCACCGCCAGTTCCGCGTAGCCCGGCCCGGCAGGCGCGGGTGCGACGATCGGCCCCTCCGACCGAAGGCGTCCGTTCGTCGGCGGGCGGCGAAGCGGGTGGGGATGCGCCTTGCGATCCGACGGATCAGGCATGGGAATCGCTCCGCGTCCTCACACCCAATCCCCGTGCACGAACCACGCTCCGCCGCTACCGAAAAGCCAGAGCCAACAGCCGTGCTCATCCTCCACGGTGTAGTAATCGCGCACGCCGCCTTCCGCGGCACCGGCGAGAGTGGCGTCCATATCCCTCGTACCCTCGTGCCACCAGGGCAGCGCCAGGCGCTCCGGCCCGCAGCAGCGGCGCACCGCCACCCAGCGCCCCTGCCGCTCCAGGCGAATCAACGGCCCGTGCGGTGTCAACAGCATGACACGCACCGGCTCCGGCCGAGGATAGAGTCGCACCGGGCGCGGCGGGGCGTGAACCGTCCCCCCCCTGCTGCGGCACCGCGGCGCATCCGCAGGCACGCCGGCGCCGTTCCACGGACGGTGTACGAACGCCCGCTCAGGAACGTAGGTCTCCGCGGGTGCCACAGTCGTGACACTCCATGTGCCGAGGCGCTCGATCAACTGATCCAGCAGTTGCCCCCAGGCGGCGTCCTGCGCGGGGCGCGCCGGCCACAGCACGCCCGGCCACAGCCCAAACTGACCATGGGCCACCCGCCCCGTGCGCGCGGCGCACAGGTGGATCTCCTCCACGCCGTAGCCCAGGTGCAGCCGCTCGAGCCGCGGGCGCAGCAGCGACCACAGGTGTGCCTCGTCGCGACTGGGGTGGGTCAGGCGCAGCGACAGCGACAGCGCCGCCGCGTCGATGCGCTGAAAGGCGAGCGCCAGCAGGCACACGCCGCGCTCCTGCCGGCCCAGCCGCCCGACCAGCAGGGCGAGCAACTCGCGCACCGCCGCCTGCACCGCCTCCAGGCAGACCACCGGTCCGTCGAACACCCGCGACACCTCCACCGGCTCCGCGGGACGCACCGCGTCGATCGTCTCGGGCACGCCGCGCCCCAGTGCCCTGTCCAGACACGGAAGCAGCGCACTGCCGAAGCGCGAGGCCAGCTCCGCCCGCGGCAGCTCCAGCAGTTGCCCGATGCGCTCCACCCCCACCTCGGCCAGCGCCGTACAGGTCCCCGCGTCCACCCGCAGCGCCCCCACCGGCAGCGGCGCCAGCGCAGCGCGCAAGCCATCAGCGGCGACGAGCGTGATCCGCCGACTGGCGCACCGCGCCACCGCCCGCGCGCCGGCGAACGTGGGCACCGCCGCCACGCGCGCCTCGAATCCCAGCGACGCCAGCGCGGCGAGGACCCGCTCGGCCAGCCTCTCCTCGCCGCCATACAGGTGCGCGCAGCCGGCGATGTCCAGCAGCAGCCCGTCAGGGTCGTCGGCCGCCGCGATCGGCGTAAAGCGCAACGCCCAGCGCGCCAGGCGGCGGAGCTGCCGCGCGTCCTCCTCCGGTGTGTAAGGCTGCACCCACAACGCCCGCCCGCGCAGCAGGGAGCGCGCGTGTGCCACGCTCATGCCCGGGCGCACGCCGGCCGCCTCCGCCCGCGCGCAAGTACAGGCCACCCGCTCCTTGCCGTGCTCCGCCGCCACCAGCAGCACCGCCGGTTCAGGCGCGGCAGCGGTGGCGCTCGATGCGCCGTCCGTCGTGCGCCGCCGGCGCAGCGCCAGCCGAATCGGCCAGCGCGGCAGATAGATGGAGAGTGCACGCGGCACGATCCCACTCCACGTTCCACACACGCGGTGCCTGTACGGCGTGCACTCCCTTGCAGCGCAACAACTCGATCCGCCATCGTGGATTCGCCGGCTCCCCCGCGGCGCGGTCGCCCTCCGCCACGCCGCGCACCAGCCAGCGGGTCTGCGCCGCGGAAAGTCCGCTTCGCTCCCATGGTGGGCGCACCAGCAGCGCCAGCGTGCCGTGGTTCTTCGCCGCCAGTTGCAGGCGCCGCGTGGCGGCCATGTCGAACCCCTCGCCATCCGCGATGACGGCCCCCACCGCCGTACAGCGCAGGGCAAGGTCCATCGCCCAGAGCCGGGCCGCGGCGTCGCGCGGCGCGACGAACAGCGAACGATCAATTAGCAAAACACGGTCCTCGCCGGCGCCGCGCAACATGGCGGCGGGATAGGGAAAACAGCGCGACCCGATCCATACCACCCACCGTGCCACGGGCGACGTTTCGATCACGCGCCACGCCAGATGAACCAGCGGCGCCAGCGGCGGTCGCCATATTCCCCCTTTCCGCAAACCCAACGAGCCGCGCGGCGCACCATTCGCCATACCCCATTCGCCATTCCTGATTCGCCATTCGTCATTCTCTCTCCACCTCCCACCCCCCGCCTCCCGATTTTCCCTTGCGCCTTCGCGCTGCGGCTCCTCGATCCCCAGCCATTCATGCAGCCCGCCGCAGGCGAGCCCTCCGCCCAGCGTCGCATCGACTGCCGCCCAGCCGGTGGCGAGCACGTCCGCCCCCGGTTCATTCACGCCGCCGCCGCGGCGGCGCGCGTGACGCTCTTCGATGGTTCGGATGCAGTCGCGCAACGATGAGAACACGGGCGGACTCCGCGGACGCCGATTGTTCGGTATATGTTAGCATACGGAACCGACGGCGGCAAGGGCCCGCCTGCTCAGCGGCACGGCTTTTTCCATGGGTCAAACGTAAAAAAGACCGGACAGCCGATCCGAGGATCCGTTCAACTACCGAACAATTGCTGAACTCCATCTGCCGCCGACGCGAACCTGCACGGTCCCCCGTGACATGCCCCCCCCCGCCGCCCCGCCACTTCCGCGCCGCCGCGGCCGATCGGTTCAACGACCGAAAAAAAACAGCAAAAACGCTTGACTCCGCTCGATCAACCGTTTATTCTGGTCTTTCAGTCTCATCAAGCTTCATCAAATGACATGACATCCACCGTCATGTCTTACCTTTGTACGCCGTTGCGAAGGCCGCCCGCGGCGTTGTCTCTTCGTCGGTTGGTCAGGGGCAAATCCATGTTCACGCAATTACCATCGAAAACCGTCGGCTGCTTTGTCCTGGTATTGTGGATGGGCCCATCGTCCACCCCCGCCCTGGCCGGCCCCAGAATCGAGCTGGTTCCGGTGTCCGCCAACGTGCCGCACGTGATTAACGGCGACGAGATCCTCCTCGCCCCTGCGTCGGGCATCGAGGTCACGCTGGAAATACGGTACAGCGGCTGGTCCACGGCGCCCGGCAGCCCCATGCTCGTCACTGCTCAGGCCAAGATGGACTCCAATAGCTATCTCGGCGACAACGCCTCTCCGCCCAACCCGGGTTTAAACCTCGTACCCAAGGGGTACGCGTTGCCCAATCCGTCGGGCGGCAACCGGAAAGAGGGCGCCTTCCTGGCTCTCCATATCTGTGAAACGAACCTTCGGCCATGTGATGGAACATTGCCTGCGTGTACGCCCAGCGAAGGTGAATGTGTGCCCAATCCGCGCTTTGTCTTCAGTTGTTGCCCCCACCTCGCCGCAGTAGACACATCGACCCTGAATTACCGCTTCGGCGTCGCAACGCACAGTGGGTCCGCCGCGCCTGACCCGGGCGACCCAGACCTTGGATACGGGGGGACGCTGATTCTGACGGTTCCCTCTGCCGCCCTGGGGACTTATACCATTGATTTGGATACCGACCCCTTCCAAACCTTTATGATGGAACCAGCGGTTCCGCATTCCGTCAATATGCCCGGAGTCGTGCTCGCTCCGGCACGTATTACCATTGCCGAAGGTTGTGACGACGGAAACCCCTGCACCACCGGCGTCGGCATTCCCGGCGACTGCACTTTTCTCCCCAGCTTCGACACGGCCACCGGATGCTGCGACCCGACTGACGGTACGATTACCACATACGACCCCGGCTCCGGTTGCTGCAACCCTTCCAACGGCTCCGTCAACCCGCTGGACGACGGCAACGACTGCACGACCGACACGTGTAATACGCTCACCGGAGCCGTGCAGCATTCCTTCGAACCGGCGGGCACGCCGTGCGGTAGCGGATCGGCGAACGGCTGCACCCAACCAGGGGTATGTAACGGGGCGGGCAGTTGTTCGGGCGGCCCGCTGCCCAACGGGACCCCGTGCAGCGATGCCAATGCCTGCACCGTCAACGACGCCTGTATGAATGGCGTTTGCGTCGGCTCCAGCGCGCAAGCGGAGGGCTTGGCCTGCGATGACGGCCAGACGTGCACCGGCAACGATCGGTGCACCGCAGGGCAGTGCGTCGGAACGCCTGCCGACGCGAATGGTTCCCCGTGCGATGATGGCAACGCCTGCACCACCAACGATGTCTGCGACAACGGCGTGTGCGCCGGTGTGAATTCATGCGTACCGACGGCGGCCCTTCAGCCAGTATCCAGCTCCGGCCCTTATTCGGTGGTCGGCAACGACATCTTCATTCGTGATCCGGGTGTCACGGTCACGCTGGAAGCACGTTTCTATGGATGGGGCAGCGCGCCGGGAAGTGCGAACCTCAAGGTCGCGCAAGCCACGATGGACTCCGCCCGTTACCTTGGCGCCAACGCGGAGCCGCCCAACCCCGGGGCAGACTTGGTCCCAATGGGTTACGCGCAGCCCGACCCCAATGGTGGAAACCGCGCCATGGGATTCTATGTGGCTGAGTTTGTCTGCTCCGCCAACGCCCGCCGATGCGGCCCGGGGCAAACGCCCTGTACGTCGGGCGAAGGCGCATGCATTCGCAATCCGCGCTTTTTCCTGCATTGCTGCGATTGGATCGTCGGCATCAATACGACGGGCATCGACTATTCATTCGGAGCGACTACCGTTCCCCAGGAAGGTGCGCCCGATCCCCAGGATCCCTATCTTGGCTACGCGGCCACAATTGTCCTTGAGGTGCCCCCAGATGCTGATGGAACGTACACAGTGGCATTGAGCGACAGCCCCAATGAGACATTCATGTTCGGTCCGGGGGAGCTCGAAATCTCCGGATTGACCCTGATTCCCGCGCGGATCATTGTCACCCACACCGATCCGGCGCCAGCTCTGGCCGCGCGTCCCTACGACCAGCTCAAGAACCGCTACGTGACCTTTGAACCCAATTACGGCGAAGTTCCCGTGGCCTATCAGATTGCCTTGGAAGGCAGCGACCTGCTGTCCGGGCCCTTTGGCGTGCTCGGCTGGGTAGGCCCGCCGGATGCCAACGGCTTGTCGTCAATCCTGCCACCTGCAACGCCCCTTGCCACGGCGACGCGCGTATGGACGGAGCCCGCAATCCACGTGGGCGATTGCGCGATTGCACCGCGCTCCATCTATGCGATTCGCGCGACCGAAGACGGCATAGTTTTTTCGCCGCCGCGGGAATTCCGCACGATCCATCAGCCCACGCCCAAGCAATGGGGAGACACCGTGGGATCTCTGGTCGGGGGCACCTGGAGCGCGCCCAACGGTACGGTCAACACCAATGACTTCCTCGCAGCACTCCAGAAGTTCCAGAACCTGGCGACCGCCCCGCACGCGGCGGTGGTTGACGTGCAGTCGGTCAGCAGCACCGACCCGTGCCTGAACCGCGTGACCAACATCGCCGACGTTTTTCTTCTGATCCAGGCGTTCCAGGGCAGCGCGTATCCGTTCGTCACCGACGTGGCAAGTTGTCCGCCGTGCCCATGAAGTAGGAGTTCTCGTCGCAAGACAGCACGCGAAGCGGCTTCTTTTAACTTGACGTGTTTGTGCGATTAGTGCCAGTGCTTGATCGAGGCCACTCTTACGCCCGAATCTTGCGCCGCCCCCGAATCTTGTTGGAATTCCGCCTTGCTCGGCAATCGGCCCAGGCGAGCAACTCACGTAAAGTGGCAACGGCATCGGCGCCCCCACGCGCACGTCTCCACGTTGATGATTGACGGCCAAAGTTGAACGTGTACCCTTAACCCACGTCGTTCGGATCGGGTTCTACGCAGTTCGGATCGCATTGCCATGTCCTCCTGCCCGGGTGACTTGCTATTGGCACAGTACAGCCGCGGGCAGTTGGGGCCCGCGGAGGCGGCACAGGTGCGCACGCACCTGGAGTTCTGTCAGACCTGTCTCTCGATGTTGGAAAGGGCGGAATCGCCGGTCGAACGCCCGCCCGACCATACCGTTTCTGTCTCGCCCTCCCACCCCCCGCTCCCGGATCCCGGCGACGACGGATCCTCGCCCGCCGCGCGCGCCGCAGCGCATTACCCCCGCATCGAGGGCTACCGCATCACCGGCGTGCTGGGTCAGGGCGGCATGGGCATCGTCTATCGGGCCGTACAAACGAACCTCAATCGTGTGGTCGCGTTGAAGGTCCTTCCGGCCATGGTCGGCGCGGCCAGTCCCGCCGCAGTGGCGCGCTTCCGACGCGAGGCAACCGCCGCAGCTCGCCTGCACCACACCAACATCATCCCGATTTACGACTTCGGCGAATCACGCGACGCCTACTTCTATGCCATGGAGTTGATCACCGGCCAGCCCCTCAACGTGCTCATCCAGCACTTGTCCAAGTCCGACGCCTCGACCGCCCCGGCCCACCGACTCGCGGAGATTCTCTACGCCGCCACGTCCGGCACCGTCCCGCCTCCTCCGCTCGGCGGAAGTGACGGCTCGCACTCCAGCGACCGCTCCGGCATCACAACATCCACGGGCCGCGGTCGGTTCTATTTTCAGCAGATCGCCCGCTGGATGGCCGACGCCGCCGACGCCCTGCACTACGCTCACGGCCAGAGCATCATCCACCGCGACATCAAGCCGGGCAACCTCATCCTGTCCACCGACGGGAGGATCATGATGGCCGACTTCGGCCTCGCCAAAAGCGGGGAAGAGGAATCGATGACCATCACCGGCTCACTGCTGGGTACGGTGCGCTACCTCAGCCCCGAACAGGCCATGGCCAAGCGCATTCCGGTGGACCATCGTACGGACATCTACTCGCTCGGCGCGACGTTGTACGAATTGCTCTGCTTCCAGCCCGCGTTCCCCGGCACCGACGACAAGCAGGTGCTCGCGGCCATCATCACCCGCGAGCCCGCGGCGCCGCGCAAGATCATGCACGCCGTCCCCTCCGAACTGGAGACCATCTGCCTCAAGTGCCTGGAAAAATCGCCGGAAGCGCGCTACGCCACGGCCAAAGCGCTCGCCGATGATCTTCGCTGCTACCTCGCCGACATGCCCATCGTCGCCAAGCGGCCGGGGCTCATCGGCCGCGCCGTCAAGTTCGTGCGCCGCCGCAAGGCGCCGGTCATCGCGGTCACCGCCGGCGTGCTCCTGGTGGCCGTCTCGCTGGTGCTGGTACAGGTCCGGCGCGCCGAGCGGGTGTCGCGCGTCGCGGAATTATTCGGCCTGGGCAAGGCGGCGGCGGGGAGCAAGCCCCCAGAGCTGGAGGAAGCCATTCGCTATCTCGAACGCGGGTTGACAATCGACACGGATCACACCCAGTCGCTCGTGCTACTCGGGCAACTCTACAAGGACATGTACAATCGTGTACCTGGTACGACCGAGGGCGCGTCCCTTTTGTCTAAGGCGGATGCGTACTGCCAACGAGCCCTGTCGATCAATCCCAATGACCAATCAGCGCTCAACACCCGCGGCGTGGTCCTCAAGATTCTCAAACGTTACGACGAATCTATCGAGACCTATCGTCGCGTCGCGCGGCTCGCCCAACCAGACGCCGATCCGACGCAATACGCCTCGGCGCTGTCCAACCTGGGCGCGTGCCATGCGCTGAAGGGCGAATTCGACCTTGCCCGCGAGAACCTGACACGCGGGGCCGAGCTGCTGGGGCGGCGCGTCAACGACCCCTGGGCCGCCGCCGCCTGGCGCAACCTCGCCGCGCTCGAACTTCATCTCAACGATCCCGCATCCATAAAACGCGTCACTCAGGCGATTGAGTGCCTGTCCAACGATCCGGAAAGCTACGTCCTGCGTGCCCGCCTCCGCATGTCGCTGGATTCACTGGCGGACCCGGTGCAGGCCCTGATCGACGCGACCACCGCCGACAACCTCGCCCTCGGCGGCAACGGACGGGTGAAACGCATTCGCGCGCTCTCCCACCTGCGCAATGGCCAATGGCGCGAAGCCGCCGAGAGCGCCCGCCGGGCTCTCGACCTGAAGGACTTGCCCACCGCCAACCTGCTCATCCTGTCCATCGCCCACGCCAAGCTGGAAAACCTGGAAGAGGCGCGCAAGGTCTTCGAATCCGCAACGACCAACTGGCCCGCCGAGCTGGCCGCGGAGGGCAGCGTTCTGGTTACCGCCGACAAGGGCATTCTCTGGTTCGAGTCGCACGCCGACCTCGTTTTGCTTCGCGACGAAGCGCAACGTCTATTGCCGGTCGCCCGCGATTAACATCCGGGCATCCCACGCGGCGCGAAGCGCCCCATCGCGTTCAACCCCATCCGCGCGACCGTGGGAGACCCCGCTTTGCAGAGCACGACGACCGGCGCGCCGCTGCACGATTCGGATCGTAAGCGCCAAACGATTGTCACTTATAAGGGAATAGTGGACAAAGCGACCCCATGGTAACGCATTCTCAAGAGGCACGCCGCGATACGCCGCCGGCGTTTTGGTACCGCCCTGGGAACTTCGGCCGCCGACCTGGCAAATGCGCCCCCCCCGACCAAAACCGTCAGGAATCATCGGTTTCACGATGACGGAGGCCAATACTCGCGATATTGGAACGGAAACTCACGTGTACGCAAAGCGCGCCTTCCGCAAAGTGCAAGTGTATGGCACTAAGCTTGCCGTGACCTGATTGACTTTCTCTGCACAACTCGCTACATTACCGCCATTCCATGTCGCAGGAGTAACTCTGAGCCGCCACCCTTTGTCACCGGCGGCGGCACCGGGTGCAAGGTCGGTTGGTGGAGGGGACAAAATGTTTCGCGCGCGGTTTCTGTTCACAGCAGCCATCGGTGTGATTGCCTTCTCGTCCGGTTTGCGCGCCGACGAGGCGCCGCCCTTGGCCGCCGGCCCGGGTACGACCATTGACTTTCTCGAGTTTTTCGACTGTTTCAGCGGCCCCTTTGCCGCCATTCCCACGGGCTGTACGACGTCGAACTTCCGGCCCGACACCCACATCGATCTCGCCGACTTCGCAGTCGTCCAGCGCGGGTACCTGCTGACGCCGGGCGCGATTCAGCCGGCCGTGGAGACCGCAGGGCAGATCGATCCGTTGGATGACGTCGACGAACACACTTTCCAGGGAGTCTTCGGCACCACGGTCACCGTCGATTTTGTCACGCCGCTGGTCAACAATCGGCCGGACCTTGTGGTACGGATGGACCTCGTACGTCCAAACGGCACCACGGCGGCGACGACCGCTTCATGCGGCACAACTTCGCGCCTGGATACTATTCCCGTTGACGCTACCGGCACCTGGAAGGTGCGCGTGCGCGCCTACGAAAGCTGGTCCAACTGTGGTTTCGGGCCCGACCCGGACTTGCGCACCGGCGTTTACACGCTTTCTGTATGCCTGTCGAATGCCGCACCCATCCCGATCGACTACGGCGAGACTCACACCGGCGTATACATGTCCGACGGCCACATCATCAACTACGTCTTCGGCGGTACGGTCGGCGACGCCGTCTCCGTCATGTACCTCGGGCCCGCCGCCACCAGGCGGGTAAGGATCTACGCGCCAAACGGAATCTTGCTGGCCTCCAGTGGCGGCGGCGCCGGTACGGCCATTACCGACATCTTGCTCCCGCTTGACGGTGCGTACATCATCACGGTGGAAGCCGCAGATGGCCTGGCCACCTTCACCTACACCATTGGGCTGAGCGAATTGGGCGATGCTGTTCCCATCGCCTTCAACTCCGTCCAGGCAGGTAGCCTCAATCAAGTTGCGCAAGTGGGTACCTTTTCTTTCGACGGCGTCTTCGGTACGACGGTCACCGCAGATTTCATGACCCCCATGGTCGGCGGACGCCCGGATCTGGTCGTGCGGCTGGATCTCATTCGACCCAACGGAACCACCGCGGCGTCCACCGCAACTTGCGGAACAACCGCACGGCTCGACACCATCCCCATCGACGCCACCGGAACCTGGGTGGTACGGGTCCGTGCCTACGAATCCTGGTTCAATTGCGGCTACGGGCCCGACACTTCGCTTATTACCGGCAGTTACTCGCTGGTGGTGTGTCCATCAAACGCCACCCCGATCCCCATCGCCTACGGTGAGACGAAAAGCGCCGCCTTCGACGTCGATTGCCAGATCGTAAACTTCGAATTCGACGGCGCCGCGGGCGACATTGCCAGCATCATGTATCTCGGTCCGGCACACACCCGTCGCGTCCGCCTCTACGCGGCCAACGGATCACTGTTGGCCACCTCGGGCGGCGGCCAGGGCACGTCGCTTACCGACATGCTGCTTCCCCTGGACGGCATGTATCGGATCGCGGTGGAAGCCGCAGACCAACAGCCTGTGGGTAATTTCAGCATTGGCTTAAGCCGGCTTGACGCGGCAACGCCCATCACCCTGGCCACCCTTACCTCCGGATCCCTTGACGCCACCGCCGACGTCGACGCCTTCTCGTTCTTCGGCACCTTCGGGACCACCGTGACCGTGGATTACGCCACCACCGTCGTCGGCAACAAACCCGACATCGTGGTTCGTATCGACCTGATTCGCCCCAGCGGCACCGTCGCCGCCAGCACCGCTACCTGCGGTGCCAATGTTCGCCTCGATACCATTCCGCTGGACGCCTCCGGATTGTGGACGGTTCGCGTGCGAAGTTATGAGTCCTGGTTTAACTGCGGTTTTGGACCGGATACGGAATTACTGACTGGCGGGTTTAATATTGCGGTAGCCACCTCGGACGCACCGCCCACACCCATTGCCTACGGGCAAACGCGTGACGGCGCCTTCCAGGTGGATTGCGAAGTTGTCAATTTCCAGTTCGATGGATCGCTGGGCGATATCGCCACGGTCGTCTATTTCGGCTCAGCCGTCGCTCGGCGTGTGCAGCTCTTCGCCCCTAACGGCAGCCTCCTGGCAACCTCGGGCGGCGGGCAGGGCACCTCCATCAACGATGTCCTGTTGCCCTCCACCGGCTTGTATCGCGTGGCAGTGGAAGCCGCCGACAATCAGCCCGTAGGCAATTTCAGCATCGGGCTGGCGCGCCTGGGAGCCAGCGTTCCCATCATATTGGACACCTCGACACCTGCTTCCCTCGTCCAGATTGGTGAAACGGACACGTTTGGTTTTGACGGCCTGTTCGGGTCCACGGTGAACGTGGATTATTCAACCACGGTGGTCGGTAGCCAGCCGGACATAGTCGCGCGCATCGAGTTGATTCGGCCCAATGGCTCCCAGGCGAGTTCGACGGCCACGTGCGGCGGCAATGCCCGCCTCGACACCGTTCCTCTGGATGCAACCGGCACCTGGACGGTTCGAATCCGCGCTTATGAATCGTGGTTTAACTGTGGATTTGGCCCGAACACGGCGCTCTTGACGGGCAATTACACCGTCGCCGTTTCAACCTCCGATGGCCCGGCGACTTCCATTTCCTATGGGCAAACACGCAACGGCAATCTCGTGGTGGATTCGCAGATTGTGAATTATCAGTTCGCAGGTACGCTGGGAGACGCAGCCACGGCGGTATACTACGGCCCCGCCTACGTCAGGCGACTGCTTTTGTTTGCGCCCAATGGGTCACTGCTGGGCACCTCCGGCGGCGGGTTGGGCACCGCGTTACAGGATGTGTTACTGCCGCTCAATGGCACCTATCGGCTCGCGGTGGAGGCGGCGGATAATCAGCCGACGGGCGCGTTTTCAATCGGCATATCCGAGCTGGGAGATGCCGTCACCATACCACTGGACACCACAACCGCCGGGGTCATCAATCTTCCGGGCGAGGTTCGCCTCTACGCGTTTGATCGCACCGCGGGAAATGTCGTGTCCATACGTTTCGAGACAGTCGTCACCAGCGGCAAGCCCGACCTGCCGGTCCGCATGGAGCTGGTTCGTCCCGACGGCACGCCCGCCACGGGGACTGCATCCTGCGGCGGCACGGCGACGCTCAATAACGTCAACCTGGACCAGACCGGCACTTGGACTTTGCGGGTTCGCGCCTATGAGAGCTGGTCCAGCTGTGGGTTCGGCACAGACACGGCATTGCTCACTGGAGCCTATACGGTTCGTGTTTGCGTCGGTACTTGTCCGTAGAGCGCGCTACTCGCCCATGTGCGGCGTGGCAGCATAGTCCGGTTTTCGACCGACTTCTGCGAGACGACATTCATCAGGTTGCAGACGCAACAGCCATGGAAACCGGACCGGGCAATGTAAGAGGACGGTATCGCCAGATACCGTTGTCTTTGCCACGGATCGCAAAGCTCTGGGTATATGGGTCGTCTCGCCTTCAATGACGACGGTTACCCTCACCACCATCCAAGTTTGCACCCATCACTCACTTCCTGCCCGGCCGCGAAAGGCTGCGGTGAATGGTCTCGATCCAAACATCAGTCTTGATGAAGCCTTCGCCCCAGCGCATCCACTCTTCTCCCAGCCCATCCGCCTTGATGTCCTCCAGCGCCTTGCCCGCCGCCATCGCCGCGCGTACCACGCCCGTCGTCTCCGTCAGCATATGGTGGTAGGCCTTCAACTCCGCTACGCCGGCCAGCGGGCCGTGCCCGGGAATGATCCTCACGTTCTCGGGCAACCCACCCAATATAGCCTCAATGTGTCGCGTCAGCCCCTCCACATCGCCACCGTGATCGAGATCCACAAAGGGAAATGTTCCATTAAAAAACAGATCCCCCAAATGTACCACACCAGACTCAACGAACTGAATCACGATATCGCCATCGGTGTGGGCGTTCGGGTAGTGCCGCGCCTTGATCTCTTCCCCATTGAAATGAATGGAAAGTGAATCATCAAAGGTAATCACCGGCAGCCCCTCCTTGGGCAAGGGCTCATAGGTGCGGCCGAACAGCGTCTGCCGCGTGCTCAACCGCTTGCGCACATTGGTATGGGATATGATCGGCGCCTCCGGCCCGAAGGCCACGTTGCCGCCGGTATGGTCCCCATGCCAGTGCGTGTTGAGCACGAAACGCAGCTTCCCTTGCGAAAGCTCGCCCAGTGCCGCGCGTATTTTCTCCGCCAGCGGCGCAAACTGATCGTCAATGATCAGAAGCCCGTCCTCACCCACCGATACGCCGATGTTGCCCCCGCGCCCCTCCAGCATATACACTTTGCCGGCCACGTGGGTCGACTTGATCTGCACGTCGGCAAATGGATCCTGCCCCAACGCCGCCAAGGGCGTCATCAGCCAGGCCACGGACACCGCCAGATACCTGTAGTTTCGACCTGTCATCGTGCCATGCCTTTCTGAAGGTATGTAAGCCTGTACGGCCGCCTACTCGCGGCGGTCGAGGTAGCGTTGTTGAAAGACTTCGCGCAGCACCGGATCATGAATCTCCACGACGGCCTCGCGAAACAGTTGCTCGTTCAACTCTTCCATCGCGGGCTCGGCCAGGCGCTCGCGCACGGACCGCTCCAGTGACTCACGCACCGTCGCGAAATCCGGCGACTCGGCGGGTATATGTCTTTCGACTTTGATCAGGTGATACCAGTTGCCCACGCGCAGTGCCGTCGACACCTGCCCGATTTCCAGGCGAAACGCAGTTTCGCGCAGCAACCCCGGCACCAGATCGTCGCTTTCGGAGAAGGGCTCCAGCAGCCCGCCCAGGCGGGCGCCCACTGTGCTGGCGCTGTAGCGCCGCGCCGCCTCGGCGAAATCCTCGCCTGCGCGCAGGCGTTCTTCCACCCGCGCAACGTCGCCCAGCGATGCCAGCATAATGTCGCGAACCTGCACGCGCCGCGCGAAGCGCCGCTCATATTCCTGACGAAGCTGCAGCTCGCTGACCGTCAGACGCCCGTGCACCATCCGACGGAGCAACGCGTTGCGCCGCATGCCCAGTTGAAACTCTTCGTGCGAAATGTTGCGCTCCGAAAGTACCGAGCTGAGCAGCCGCTCGGCTGCCGAACGATCGAACGCTTCAGGCGCCAGCGCCGCCAGCGGATCGGACAGCCGGCGCAGCGCCATTTCGTATTCACGTTCGACCTCGGCCGATGTAACGTTCAGCCCCTCGCGCGCCGCCAGCGCCTCGGCCGCTTCCAGGATGATAAGCTGCTCCAGCAGCGCAGGGCCCTGGGCGCGCAACAACATGTTGATCATCCTGGTGCGAGGGATGACTCGTCCATTGACCGTCGCGATCAGACCTTCGTGAACCGTCCCGGCCGAGCCGTCAACGGCACGATCGGCCAGGGCGGGGTTTCTTGCCGGTGGTGCGAGCGTGGGTTCCGCGCGACGGTTCTCGCGCTGCTGCCAGGCGTCACCGGGCGTGGGCGGCTGCGTCCGCTCGGCCGTTGCACAGCCGGCAACGAACGCCAGACACTGCGCCACCAAGGATGCCGTCAACGCCCTGCTACTTTCGACCCGCATGACGTGACCGTAATGCGCCGGCGCCTTGCGGTCAACGGTACAAGCGACTTGAGAATCAGCCGGCGTGGCGGTGCGCCACAAGGAACCGTAAGATGACCACGCTGCGCACCGCCAGCGGTAACTGGTTTGAGTGCCGGAACCGGCGCGGCAATCCAAACGAGGGTGCGGCGTGGTTCATCCATTGCTGGAAGTCGTGGTGCTGGGAAGCGGTACGTCGCATGGTGTCCCCATGATCGGCTGCCGCTGCGCGGTGTGCACGTCGGACGATCCGCATGATCGGCGGACGCGGCCGAGCATCTGGCTGCGCTGCGGTGCCACCTGTCTGCTCGTGGATACGGCGCCGGAACTCCGCTTGCAATGCCTCACGAACGGCATCGACCGGGTGGACGCGGTTCTGTTTACCCACCACCACGCGGACCACGTGAGCGGGTTGGACGACCTGCGGAGGTTCAACTGGCTGCACCGGCGCCCCGTGCCGTGCTATGGCACTGCGCGAACACTCGACGCGCTGCGGCGCATGTTCGCGTATGCGTTCGAGGCGGCCCCGGATTCTCCGCACAGCCGCCCCCAGATCGACATGCAAGAACTCTCCGGGAGCCCGCTGACAATCGGCGATGCAACGGTTCAACCCATCCCGCTGATGCACGGACCGATGCCGGTCCTGGGCTTTCGCATCGGGCCATTCGCTTATTGCACAGATTGCAGCTTCATTGCTGATGATTCGGTAGCAATGCTGCGCGGCGTGGAAGTGTTGATCCTCGACGCGCTGCGGCACCGGCCGCACCCCACGCACTTCAGTCTCGAACAGGCGGTGGCAATGGCAGAGCGGATCGGCGCGGCGCAAACGTATTTTACGCACATTGCTCACGAAATGGGCCACGCCGCGACCAACGCCGAACTCCCGCACGGCATGGCGCTGGCGCGCGATGGACTGCGGGTGAAACTCTAAGGGCGCTCATCCCGCGGATATCCTCAAGTTGGAAGTTGCCTTCGCACGCAGCGCGACCGGCGAACAAACGCCCACGAACTGATTCACCCGGAACAGATTCAACACCGACCGATATGGATGAAATCGAGAATGGCCGAAAATTGGGAAATCTCGCTTGCCGAACATGAGGAGCAGATTCGCGGGTGCTTTGCGGTGATGCATGAGCTGCGCCCGCACCTCAACGAGGCGGCGTTCGTCGCACAGGTACGCCGGCAGATGACCGAAGCGGGCTATCGGCTCGCAATGCTGTCAGCCAGCGGCGAAGTCCTGGCCGTGGCCGGCTTTCGCACCAGCGAATGCCTTGCCTGGGGACGATACCTGTATGTGGACGATCTGGTCACGCGGGCAAACGCACGGTCGCGGGGATGCGGCGGCGCCTTGGTCGATTGGCTGGTCGCACGAGCCCGGGCGATGGATTGCGCACAAGTTCACCTGGACAGCGGAGTGCAACGATTCGCGGCGCACCGCTTCTATCTGACGAAACGGATGGACATCACGTCGCACCATTTCTGTCTCCAACTGAGCGCGGCAAAATCGATGCCCGCAGCGCGGGGTGGTGTGATCGGGGCGTAAGCCATTTGGCTGGCGGACTGGTTGTG
>CAZMVD010000060.1:0-23295 GCA_964569425.1 uncultured Phycisphaeraceae bacterium | reverse complement strand
TTATCAGATCCCCTGGCCGCCGCCGGCGCCGGCGGCAAAACAGTAGCACCGCGCGACCCTGCGGCCGCTCTGCCCCAACCCGGCGTTCGGGCTTAATGGGTTGAGATCATCGTGAGCGCGCCACGAATCAAACGTTGGTCGGTCCTTCTCACGCAGACGCGCGATTGCGAAATCTGCCGTGTGCGGTTCGCGCAACGAGCCCGTGGGGAACGGCGAAACGCCGATCATACGACCCGTCGTCAGGGTTTGGTGGAAGCGGCTTCGGAATGTCCCGCGGCGCTCCGGGAGGAAGCCTCGGCCGACTTGCCGGTGTTGGCGGACTTGTCTTCCAGGCGGTTGCTGGAAGAAGTGTCGAGCCGGCTCTGGGTGTCGATATCCTGCGATACGTCGCGCAGGCCCTTCTTGAACTCGACGATGCTCTTGCCGATGGAGCGCGCCACGTCGGGCAGGCGCCGCCCAAAAATCAGCAGGGCAATCACCAGGATGACAATCAGTTCCCAACCACTGGGCATGGAGAACATGTCGATGGGTCCTTGTCGCGACGGACTGGCGCCTGGCCGGCATGGCCGGCCGAGCCCTTCCCGACGCCGCAGGAAATCGATCCGCGGGTCAGCCGCTGATCGGGCAGACTCCGCACCGCGGCACGCCGGCAAGACCCGGCATACCCCTCGGGACCGCTTGGATTATAGCCCGTTTCGCGCCATGCGGTCAAAGATCAATGGAATATCGGTGGTTTGGGGGCTCGGCTCGCAAGATTTCTTGCGGCCTGACGGTCCGCGAATACAATCTAGGCAGATGGATCCCGGATTCGAGTTCCAGCGGGCCGTTTTCAGGGCCGAAACCTAATCTGATGTCAAAGAGACGCTACCTGGTCACCGCCGCGCTGCCTTATTCCAACGGACGTCTGCACGTCGGGCACATCGCCGGAGCTTATTTGCCGGCCGATACTTACGTTCGCTACTTGCGGGCCACGGGTGCGGACGTGCGGTTTATCTGCGGCAGCGATGACAACGGCGTCGCAGCGCTGAAGACGGCGCGCGAGCAGAATTGTGACGTGGTGGAACTCACAGCCCGCTACAACCGCTCGCAGCAGGCCGATTTCGCCGGTTTGGGAATCGCGTTCGACATCTATGGGGGGACGCACCAGCCCGGTTTCGTCGACGTACACGAGCAGTTCAGCCAGGAGTTCTTCCTCAAGATCCACGAGAAGGGCTTCTTCACCAAGCGAACCGACCGTCAGCTTTATGACGTAGAAGCGCGGCAGTTTCTTCCGGATCGGTTTGTGCGCGGCACCTGCCCCCATTGCAGCAGCGAAAACGCCTATGGTGATCAGTGCGAAGGGTGCGGGCGGGCGCTGGATCAGGTCAGCCTGATCAACCCGCTGAGCGTGATGACCAATACACGGCCGGAATTGCGCGACACGGTGCACTGGCATTTGCGGCTCGACCAGTTGCAGGCGCGACTGGCGGATTGGCTGCGTTCCAAGAAGGAAGGCGCAGACGGCGGGTTATCCTGGCGCCCGACGGTCATCAATCAGTCGCTGGGCCGGATCGAGAGCGAAGGGCTCCCCGAGCGCGCCATGACCCGCGACCTGACCTGGGGCGTACCCGTGCCGCTGGATGACCCCGATGCGCGGGGAAAGTCGCTGTACGTGTGGTTCGACGCGCCGATCGGCTATGTCTCCTTCACCGCGGCCCTGTGTCGGCAACGCGGCGAGCCGCAGGAAGACTACGCCAAGTGGTGGAAGGATCCGGATTGCCGGATCGTGCACTTTATCGGGGAAGACAACATCGTGTTTCACGCCATCATCTGGCCGGCGATGTTGATGGCCACGCACGACTCCACCAGCGTGCAGGGCGAACACGGGGAATACCAGCTTCCCCACAACGTGGTGGCAAACTCCTTTTTGAACATCAAGTTTCCCGGCAAAGACGAAGAAAAAATCAGCAAGAGCCGCGGGACGGCGGTGTGGATCGAAGATTACTTGAAGACCTTTGACGCCGATCCGCTGCGCTATTACCTCACCGCGGTGGCTCCCGAAGGCGCCCGAACGACCTTCGACGTGGACGACTTCATTGCCCGGAACAACGGCGAGCTGCTCAACGCGTTCGGCAACTTCTTTAACCGCACGATCACCTTCGCACACAAGTACTTCGAGGGCAAAGTGCCGCCCGCGGGAACGCGCAGTGCGGCGGATGCCGCGCAACTGGAGCGCTGCCGTGCGGCGCTGGAACGCACCGCCATCGAACTGGAAGCTTGCCGCTTCAAGTCGGCGCTGGGCGAGGTGATGAGCCTGGCCCGCGCGGGAAACGGCTACTTCGACGAGACCAAACCGTTCCAATCACGCAAGACCGACATGGACGCCTGCGGCCGCGCCATCAACGTCTGCCTCCAGACGGCCCGGACGTTGACCACGATCGCGGCCCCATTCCTGCCCGCTACGTCTGAGAAATGCGCCGGAATGCTGTCGTTGAACGAGGATTACACGCGCTGGTCGTCGGCCGTCGAGCCGTTGGCAGATGGCCACCCGCTGCGCGAAGCCGTAATACTGGTTAAGAAGCTCGACGCCAATAAACTCTTCGCCGATGAGATCGAGGGGATACGGCCCGTCGGACCGGTGGGGAGCGGGGCCCGATAGTCTCGTCGAACCAGGCGGCCGGCGAGTGGCCGCAACCCAGACTCGACCCAGGAGACGTGAACCGTGTTTGTGGTGAACAGGAATCCCAGCGCCGTCGAATTGCGCAAATTCGGCTCGGCGATGATTATCGGCTTCTGCGTCATCGCCGCGGTGCTGTGGCTCTCGGCGTGGTTTCGCGGGGGTACGGCGGCGCTGGCCTGGTCGGGCAGCGGGCGACAAATCGCCGCCATCGTTTGTGCAGTGCTGGGGGCGGCCCTGTTTGGGCTTTCGCGGGTCTCACTGTCGACGACCAAGGTGGTCTATGTCGGCTGGATGAGCGCCGCCGTGCCGGTGGGACTGTTCATGTCCCAGGTGCTCCTGACGATCCTCTTCGTGCTGCTGCTGCCCTTGTTCTCGCTCATTGTCCGTTTCGGCGACCCGCTGCGGCGCAAGATCTCGGCCCAGCCGTCATACTGGGAAGACTACAAGCACTACGAACCGACGCTGGAACGCATGAGACGACCGTTCTGATACGCGGCCCCGTGAGGTCGTGGCTGCACAGGCGATGAGGCCGGAGGCTGTTGACGTGTACGTTCTGGGAATATCCTGCTATTACCACGATTCCGGCGCGGCACTGGTGCGCGACGGGCAGCTTGTCGCCGCGGCGGAAGAGGAGCGCTTCAACCGCAAGAAGCATGACAGCGACTTTCCGTCGCTGGCCATCGCCTATTGCCTGAAGGAAGCGGGCATTACCATCGACCAGGTGGATTACATCGGTTTCTATGAGAAACCGCTGGTCAAGTTCAACCGCATTCTGGAAAGCATTCTGGCCACCTGGCCCAGGAGTTGCGGCGCGTGGCTCAAGGCCATTCCGCTGTGGTTCTCCCATCGGCTGCACATCACCAAGGAAATGCAGGAGAAGCTGGGGACGGACAAGGAGATCCTGTTCTGCCAGCACCACCTTTCTCATGCGGCCAGCGCCTTTCTGGTGTCACCCTATAAAGAGGCGGCGATCATCACGGCCGACGGCGTGGGCGAATGGACCACCACGGCCTGGGGCGTGGGCAAGGACACCGCGATCGAAATGCACAAGGAGCTGCGCTTTCCGCACTCCGTCGGGTTGCTGTTCAGCGCCATCACCGCCTACCTGGGCTTTCGGGTGAACGACGCGGAGTGGAAGGTGATGGGGCTGGCGCCGTACGGCAAGCCCACCTATGTGGATCAGTTCCGCCAAATCGTGGACATCAAAGACGACGGCAGCATCCGCCTCAACCTCGACTACTTCGCCCATACCTACTCCACCACCGCGACCATCAACGACAAGTGGGCCGACCTCTTCGGCCGCCCGCAACGACCCTCGGAAACCGAACTGGATGACTTCCACAACGACATCGCCCATTCCGGCCAGAAGATCGTCGAAGAGATCATGGTCAAGATGGCCACTCACGTGCACAAGCAGACGGGAATGAGCAACGTGTGCCTGGCCGGCGGGGTGGGGCTCAATTGCGTCGCCAACTGGCGCATCCTTCAGGAATCGGGCTTCAAGGACATTTTCATTCAGCCCGCCGCGGGCGATTCGGGCGGAGCCCTGGGCACCGCCTTTTACATTTACAACACCGTGCTCGGCAAGCCGCGCAACTTCCAGATGGAACACGCTCTGTGGGGTCCGTCTTATAGCGACGCCGAAATCCGCGCCGCCCTCGATCAGGCGGAGGCCGCCTACGAAGTGATCGAAGACGAGGAAGAGTTGCTCGCGCGCACGGCGCAGATGATCGTGGACGGGCAGGTGGTGGGCTGGTTCCAGGGCCGTCTGGAGTTCGGCCCCCGGGCACTGGGCTCGCGCTCCCTGCTGGCCGACGCGCGCAATCCGAAAATGAAGGACATCATCAACGCCAAGGTGAAGTTCCGCGAAGCCTTCCGCCCCTTCGCCCCCGCGGTGCTCAAGGAGCGCGCCCACGAGTTCTTCGAGATGCCGCCGGGCATGGAAGCGCCCTACATGCTGCTGGTGCCCAAGGTGCGTCCGGAGAAGCACGCGGTCATTCCCGCGGTCACGCACCAGGACGGCACCGGGCGCGTGCAAACCGTCACCGAGGAGCAGAACGGGCGTTATTACCGCCTCATCAGGAAATTCGGCGAAATGACGGGCGTGCCCGTGGTCATCAACACCTCATTCAACGTCCGCGGCGAGCCGATCGTCTGTTCGCCCCACGACGCCTACCGAACGTTTGTGAACACCGGCATCGACGTACTGGTCATGGGCGATTACATCGTGACCGAAAAGCCCAAGCCGGTCGATTATGAGGCGGGCATGCGCCGCAGCATCAAGCTCGAAGCGCATTCCCTGTTGGAAGAACGCGCCGTCAGCCGCTAAGATGGGGGCAAATGCAACGATGCGGCGTTGAAACGACCGCATTTGGCGGACGCGAATCGTCAGAGAGCAAGAGTCGATCATGGCCAAGCAGTCACTCGTCCGGGAATTCATGCTGTTCATCAAGCACGAGAAGAAGTGGTGGCTCGTGCCCTTGATTCTCGTGTTGCTGCTGGTCGGCGCGCTGATGATCTTCGCCAGTTCCTCGCCGCTGGCCCCGTTCCTCTATCCGTTATTCTGACGCGCCGCGCGTCCACAGCCGCCGCAGGGTCGCGGCCTGTACGTCGGTCGGTGCCGACCACACCAGGAAGAAGTGCGCCTCGCGCACCAGGCGCTGTGCGGGGTGTCCGCTGACGAACCCGCTGCCTTTCAGCATCGTCATGAGCGTCAACCCCAGCCGCGAAACCAGGTCATTGACCTCCGCGCGCAGCTCGGCCGCGGAGAAGTCCGGGGCGCCTTCGCCCAACGAGTCCGCAGCGCGACAAAGTCTTTCGCGCAGCGCGGCATAGCGCCCGCCCACATCCTCGTGCAGCAGCTTGCTCGCCTCCGGAAGGGCGTCGGCGTGTTCCTGCACCGCATCCCACAGCGCCCCGGCCATGCCCAGCCCGACCGTGGAAACCGTGAGCGGCTTGGTGGGCGCGCGGCGCGCGAGGGCCTTCTCCACCGGACCGCGCAGCAGCGAAGCGTGATCCACCAGCACATCCGCACAGGTCACTTCGCAGGTGCGTGTGCCGTTGAGGGCAAGCAGTTCGACGGGCGGTAGGACGGTGATGCCCGGTGCGCCTTGCGGAAGGCAGGCGAGTATCTGGCGGGCATCGCCGAGCACGGCACCGGTGACGATGACATCGGCGCGGTCCGCGCTGGTGACCCAGGGCATGGCGCCGTCGAGGCGGAACCCTTCCGCCACGGGTCGGGCGTGCATGGCCACCGCCCTGCGGCGCGACGTGGTCAAGTGACTGATGCCCACCGTGGCCAGCCACTCGCCGCTGGCCAGGCGCGGCAGCGTTCGTTCGGCCAGTTCGAGGTTATCCCCTTCGGCAATGAGTTCGCACGCCGCGTCGTGCTGGGTCAGGATGAGCGCCGCCGCGAGGCTGCCGCGTGCGACGGTTTCGTAGGTTTCCAGCTTGTCGCGCGGCGCAGCCCCGCCGCCGGCAAACCGCGTCGGTACGGCGCGGCCCCAGCACCCGTCCTCGCGCAGAAGCACAATCGCCTCATGCGGCCATGCATGCTCACCCGCGCCCTGCTGCGCCGCGGCGAGTCTCTCGCTCAGCTCCGCGTCAACCGCCATGGGGGCTACTCCAATTCGATTCCTCCCTTGCCGGGCTGTCGCCCGCGCGGGGGAATGCTACTGGAGATAATAACCGATTGTGCGGCCGGCAACCGCCGCAGCGTGGGGATGCAGATCCACCGGCGCGGCCTCCTCGGAATCGGGGGGTGGCTCGCTGGCCGACCCGGCAGACGGAGTGTTAATCTCCCGAGTAGAAAGCCTGCAACTCCGCGAAATCGGCCAATTCGACGACGCTATTGCCGTTGACGTCGAAGCAGCGGCAGGGACCTGCGGGCGCGGGGCCGTCGGGGCCGGTGAGGCACGCGTGGAAATCGGCGTAGTCGAAGCGATTGACGCCGCCATCGGCGTTGCAGTCGGTGGGAACCAGTTCAAACCAGAATCCGCCGGTGAGCAAGAAAGCCCCGCCCTGCATGACCCCGGCGTCCGGCTGGCCGATGGTGCCGTGGAGTTCAAAGGGGCCGCCGGTGGAGGAGGTGGCGCCGCCGCCGTCGATGGTGTGCCATGACAGGTCGAACTGCTGCGCGGCGGCCATCGAGACGCAGGTCAACAGGGTAAGCGCCAGGGTCCGGGTCAGTCGGGATCTTTGTTCACGTCGTATCATTCTGCACTCTTTCTTTCCGATTGGTCGAACTGTTCCCATGTAGCCGTCTTAATTGCACGAACCGTCCGTCTGGCAGTTGCCGGCGCCCTGGCAGGGGCAGCAGCGCCCGCCGATCGTGCATCCGTGGCAACTGCCGAAAGTCGGACCGGGCGTGGCGCAACCGTGCCGAACCCGATCCGGGTGCGTGAGGTCGCTCCATTGCACGCAGAAACCCTGCGCATTGTCGCACGGGCAGCTTCCGGGAACACCCAAACCGCCGTGGCCGGGGGCGGTGAGGTCCGGCGCCGATCCGACCTCGGCGCGGAAATATGCGCCTGCGCCCACGCGAAAGCCCGGTGTCAGTGTCACACGGTTGCCCGCGTGGTAGACCAGACTGCCCTGATTCTGCACGGATACCGTACTGGCGGTGATCGACGTATGCCGTTGAACGATACTCGTAACGCCGAAACCGCTGTAAACCAGTCCGGAGAATCCGCTGCTGGTGGCGTAGTTGCCGGGGGTAGTGCCGCAGGCCACCTGGGTGTAACTCTGGCCGCTCTGGTAGCGATTGCCGGGAATGCCGCAGGTGAACGGGTTGAGCACTTCGCCCGTTCGATAACGAATCACGTTCCAGTGCGAATGGCGGAAGCAGTTAGTGCTGCCGGCGGGTACGCTGGTGAGACAAGTGCCGAAGCGCGGCGGGCCGTCTTCGCCGCAGCTCGTCGACTGTCCGCCTTGGGAGCGCCCCACGTCGCCGTCGATGGCGATGGGCTGGCCGGTGTTGACGAAATCGCCCACCGAAATGCCGAACTGGCTGGCGCTCCACTGCCGCACGTGCAGGAAGCGCGAGGCTTCGCCGTTGGCGTGCAGGATGACCACCACGTTGCCGAAATTTCCGTACCCGCCCGCCGAGCCGCAGTCGTCGAAGTGTTCGATGACCGTGCACACCCGCCCCGGGGCCGGAGCGACCATGACGTATTGGCAGGTGCCGGCGTTGGCGACTGCACAAGTAAGGGATGTCGTGCACGACAGGCTGAGGTTGCCCGTGCACACGCGGCTGTTGTTGCGAATGTCCATCGACCCGCCGTGATCGAAATAGTCGCCTGCGCCCATGACCGAGGTGCTGCTGCCCGCGTACGGAATGCGGTAAATGTTGCGCGAAATGGCTCCATTGACCAGCGATACACCGGAAGCAATCCCCGACACGTCATCACTGTCGGATCCGCCGGGGAACACCCCGCTGAACCCCGCGCAGTTGAGGTAGTCCTCATCCACATAGGGAGGTTCCGCCGGCGCGGAAGCCGGCCCGAGCAAAGAGGACGATGCGGCGGCATGGGCATCGCCGAACATCCACCCGATCAAGGCCGGGAATGACCCGGTGCCGGACGAAGACGCCTCCAGGGCGCTCTGGTGATGCATCGCAGGCCCGCAGGATTCTCCGGCATGAACCGCCGTCGCGCCGGACAGCAGCATGGTCGCGAGCGCTGCCGCATAGTGACATTTTGTCTTGATGTTCATTCGATCATTCCCCGTTCAGTCGTTCGCCCGCAGGTCTAGTCCGCCACGCGCGCCTGGCGCAGTTCAGCCAGTTCACGCTCGAGCAGCGCATTGCGGCTCTTCACGTTGTCCAGTTCGCGGTTGATCTGAATGACGTAGAGGGTGAGTTCCTCGACTTTCTCCATCATCTTCACCTGCATGGCGCCGACGGCCAGGCCGTTGGCTTCTACCTCGGCCGCAGGGGGAATGCCGGGGAGATGCCGGTTCTCGCGGATTTTTTCTTCCAGTTCATCCAGCGGCATGAGTTTGTAATCATCCGCGAACACATAATCGGGCCAGTTCTGGAAGAGCTGGACTTCGATTTCCTCCGCGAGCACCTTGCCGCGCACGGCCATGCGCACCCCGGTGGGGATGTTGGTGGTGCCGATGCCGACGCCGCCGGTGCCCCACTTGATCATGAATTCCGGTTCGGTTCCGGCGGAAATGTCGTCGATGATGAACGAATAGCCGATGCCCGAAGAATCGCCGTCGGTCTCGGGAACGCCGATGTCCCAGATGCGGTTGGAGCCCTGCGTGCCGGAGCGCGAGGCGAGCCGGATCATCCCCTCAGAATCGGGAATGGTGTTGTCGCCGACTTGCAGAAGGCGTTGCGGCGATGCGGTCCCGATGCCGACCCTCCCGCCGGCCTGGGCCAGCGTAACGTTGCCGTTGGAGTTCGAATTCAGCCGCAACGTGATTCCCCCAGACAGCAGACCGCCGAATGCATCGATGAGGTTGCCGTCGATTTCGGTACGCGACGAGACGAGAAAAGGGCTGATGGCGGTCACACGCGATACCGACAGTCCCACGCCCGGCACTTGATTGCCCTTGCTGATAAACACCGTCCCCGTCGAGCGGATGCCCCGATCCTGGCCGTCGGCGACGACATCAAGCGGATACAACGGGCTCGACGTTCCCAGCCCCAGGGCGCCGCTGAAATAACCGCGACCCTCGAAGTAACCGGCGTGACCGGCGGCGCCGAGCGCTTCACCGAAAACGCCGGCGCCGTTACCGTCATGGGTGCCGCGGACGCCGTAGCCGTTGGCGGCGGTGCCGAAGTTGCGACCCCACACCCCCGCCGACCGCGCCCCTGGCGACGTGCTCAGCACGTATCCGCGCGTGCCGCTGGCGTCGCTGGAGGTGGATTCGGTCTCACCGTGTACACCGGGGAACGTGCCGGTGCCCTGCTTCGTGCCGTGTATGGGTATGCCCGACGACTGCGCAAGGACGCGACCCACCACGTGCAGCGTTTGTTGGGGCGTGGTCGTACCGATGCCCACATTGCCGCTGTTGGTCTTGTGGATGTCATTGCCGTTGGTTGCCCAGAGCGTATCGCCAGTCGCCGGTGCGTTCAGGGCATAGAGCGCCAGCGGCGCGCCGGTGATGGGCTGCCGCGGAGACAGTAGTTGGTATGTGCCGCCCGGCCCGGCGGGATGGCGAACTTCAATGCCCAGCCAGCGCGCCTCGCTGAACGGCGCCGCGCCGAAGTCGAGATCCACGGTGAACAGACCGTTCACCACGTCCACGTCCAGCCGCTCCTGCACCGGCGGAACTTCCTGCGTGTCCGTCGCATCGCTCCAGAGCGAAAAACGAAAGTCCGCCACTCCGGTAAGGGGCAACTCGTCCATCTTGACCTGGCCCTGAAACGTGAAGTTCGTTCCGGCCGGTACCGCCTGCGCACCGGAGATCGCCGAAAGCGCGGCCGCGATGGCCAACACCTGTGTTTTTGCCATGTACATCAGTCGTCCTCTCTTTCCAATGGCCTCGCATCGCGACGCCCCTTCTTCAATGCAGCCCGGGGGCCGTGTTTCCTCTCAACTGGTAAGCGCATTCCAGGACGCGGCCCCTTGGCAAATCCTCCGATTGCATCATTCCGTGCTTCCCGAAACCGTGGTTCGCAGTTCGAGGAATCACCACAACGGTGCGGAACGACCAACGAAGGCCCGAATCGCTTCGCGACCCGTCGGGCGTCCAACCGGGTGTAAGCCAAATGGCACCCGGCCGACGTCCGAATTGGCTCAATCGCCGGGAGTTATAGGTCGCGTGCATCTCTTCCGAGAGAACATTCTCGGACCAGCAGGGTCGATTCTGTCAATGGCTGGCTGGTTCGTGCGCAACTTCTGCGCTTTTCGGCGCGCCATCGCGCAACATTTGCGCGGGTAGTTCATTTTCCGTGGATGTTGTGCCGCGAAGTTACTTGAATGGCGCGCCCGGCACACCTAGAGTCGCGTGGAGGGGAAAGAAGCACCGGGTCGCCGCCGGCTCGCCGAGCGGCCGGTGCCGTTGCGGCGGATCACTCGCCGGGGATTATGGGGGGGAAAAATGGTGCCACGGTTACGCGCATTGTTCCACGTCCACACGGACTACAGTTTCGACAGCAACATCTCGCTGGAACGGCTCGTGCGGTTCTGCCGCAGCGAGGGGATTCGTTGTGTGGCGGTCACCGATCACGACACCATCGCCGGCGCGCAGCGCCTCCGCGCGATCTCCGACCTCAAGGTCATCGTGGGCGAGGAGATTTCCACCAGTCAGGGCCATCTCATCGGCTTGTTTCTTCAACGGCACGTGCCACCGGGCATGAGCGCCCGCGACACGGCGTTGGCCATCAAGGCCCAGGGCGGACTGGTATTGCTGCCCCATCCGTTCGTTCGCGCGTTCGGCTGCGGTTTGCGGGGTGCGGCGTATGCTATCGCCGATCTGGTCGACGCGGTGGAAGTCAACAACGCACAGAACTGTTTCGACGGTCCCGATCGCGCCGCGCGGCGGTTCGCCGAAGCGTTCGGCCTCCCGCCGTTCGTCGGGGCTGACAGCCACATGGCATCGAGCATTGCCCCCTGCTGGCAGGAGATGGACGACTTCGACGGCCCCGGCGAATTCCTGTCGGCATTGCGCGGCGCCACCCTGCACCCCGGACGGCACGGGCCGGGCTACATTGCCGCCACGGCCTGGCGCCTCGCGCGCTATCACCTCGGCCTGCCGCTGCCGCCAGGGTTCGGCGTTAACGTCGACGGGACCGGCCCGGGCCGCTCGACTGTTCCCATGCACGTGCACGCGGGCGCGTCGTGCGGCTGATCACGACTACGGTTTCCCGGGGGTGGGCGCCTTTTCCTCTGCCGGCTTGTCCTTGTCGGTCGTGGACTCGGGCGCAGGAGCCGCCCCCTGACGAATCTGTTTCTGCGCCTCCTCCGCCAGTTCTTTCATCACCTCGTCGGTGATCGGGACGATGGGCTCGTCGGGGTCGTCGGGAATGAGCATGGGCCGCCTGGTCATGTCATGCAATGGCACTCCCTCGGGCTGTACAAAAACGAAACGATCCGGCTTGATGGCTTCATTAAATCGCAGCTTGCGCGCGGACATGACGATGGAGACCTTCCCATCCAGCGTTCCGCTCACGGCCTTGACCGCCACGCCGGTCTTCTTATCGAGGTAGTAGACCATGCGTTCTTCATAGGCAGACGTCCGTTCCTTGGGTATCGCTTCGATGACATAGACGGAGCGACCCTCAAATTCCTCGTCCGGCAGGAGGGTCAGGTTGTACTTCTCATGCAGGTTCTGAAAAAGGCGTGACCCGCCCATGGTGTCCTGGGTACGGCCCTGCTCCGCCTTGTAAATGACCGGATTGCCGAAGGCGTCGGACATCATGTACACGTGCGTGCCGTCGGCGATGGTGTACACCCGCTGATCGATCTTGCGAATCGGCATGCCCTTGCGCTCTTCCGCGCCGCGGCTTCGCCCCTCCTGGTGAATCAGGGTCTTGTCGCCGTCGCGCATGTATTCCCACGTGCTGATCATCTGGCTGCGCAAGGTGGAGTCGTCCGTCTTGATATCCGTGTCCACGGTCATCTCGGCGATGACGGTACGATAGCCGTCCCACTTGGCGGCCATCTCTCGTTCGACCGACGCCAATGTCTGCTCTTTGCGACAGCCGCCGCACCCAAGGCAACCGGCCGCTACCAGGGCAACGCTCATCAAGCGATACACCATCGGATCAATTCCTCGAATCGAGTTCCGGCAAATCCACAGGGCCACCTCACCCGCGCGCCAACTCGCCCAGCACTTCCTTCAACAATAGCCAGGACTTCTGCACGGAGTCCACGTACACCCGTTCATCGGGGCTGTGGGCTCCGCGGATCAGCGGCCCCAGCGACACCATGTCCACCCCGCCGACCCGTTCGCCGATGATACCGCATTCCAATCCCGCGTGGATCGCGGCCACGTGCGGACTGGTGCCGAAAAGTCGTTCATAGGTCTTCCGGCACTGACCCAGCAGCGCCGAATCCGGGTTGGGCTCCCACGGCGGGTAGTCGTTCCCCGTCCAGCGCCCCGCTCCGGCCAACGCGCCAATTCCGGCAATCTGATCCAGCACTTCGTGCAGGCGCGAGGGCGAGGAACTGCGCGACATCGTGGCGACCACCACGATGAGACGCCCCTGCTCGATCCGCGATTCCACGATGGCCACGTTGCTGGATGTTTCTACCAGCCCGGGAACCGTGGGGTGCATCCCCAGAACGCCATGCGGCAGCGCGGCCAGGACATCGAGCCACCGTGCGGATGCGGTGGCGCCGGCGGCCGATGGGGATCCTGCGGCGCACTCTTCCACGGTAATCTTGGCGCCGGGCTCGGCGGATTCTCTGGCGGTCTCGCCCTGCACCCGGGCAGCGGCGTGCTCCAGTGCCTCGCGGGCGGCGCCGACCGCATACACCATTGCCTCCGCCTCACGGGGAATGGCGTTGCGCTTGCTGCCCCCCGCCAGCGACGCGATGCGCAGACCCGGAACCGCGGCACGCTGCAGCGTTCGAACCAGCAGCTTGATGGCGTTGCCGCGCCCTTCGTGAATCTCCGACCCGGAGTGGCCGCCGCGCAGGCCGCGAACGATCACGCGGCACCCTTGCACCCCGGCCTCCACGGCGCGCAGCGGCTCTTCGAATGACAAGGTCGTGTCACACCCGCCGGCGCAACCGATGTACAGCCGGTCGTCCTCTTCAGAGTCCAGATTGATCAGCCGGCGACCCCGAAACGACTGCGGCGTGAGCCCCTTGGCGCCGCTCATCCCCGCTTCTTCATCCACGGTGAAAAGCAGTTCAAGCGGACCGCGAACCACATCGGGGCTGGTGGCCGCGGCCAGCGCCATGGCCACGCCGATCCCGTTGTCGGCGCCCAGCGTGGTTCCCGCAGCGCGCACGATGGCCTCTCCGGTGGACTCGTCGCGGTCGATCACGGTCTGAATGGGATCGCGATCGAAATCGTGTTCGGTGCCCGCGTTCTTTTCGCACACCATGTCGAGATGCGATTGCAGAACCGTGACCGGCGCGGATTCGCGGCCGGTCGTGGCGGGCGCCTGCGCTACGACGTTGCCCGCCGCGTCTGTGCGTGCCGGGAGCTTGTGCTCAGCCAGTACCCGCAGCAGATGTTCGCGAACGCGCTCCTCCTGCTTGGATGGGCGCGGCACCGCGGCGATTCCCGCGAAGAAGTTCCAGATCGGGCGCGGTTCCAGGTCGGTGACGGTTTGATGGTCTTGCATAGTCGGCATTATTCCCCTCCCTCGTGTTGAAAGGCCTTATGCCCGGGTCTTGAAGTCCTTTCCCAGCCAGTTTCTGGCCAACAGCAGCAGCACCGTGGAACACATGGCGATGCACGCGAAGATGAACCACATCGTCCCGGTGTCGTGCGGCCCGTCCGACGGGCAATAATACTGAAGCATGTGCCCGCTATACATCGGTACCAGGAACTTGGTCAAGAACCACGGAAGCTGAGCGACGCCCATGTACTGCCCGGTGCGGCCGGGCGGCGCGATTTCCGCGGCGTATTGCAGGAAACGCGGCTGCCACATGGCTTCGCCAACGGTCATGATGAGAATGTAGCCGAACAGCGTCCAGGCAGTCGGTCCCAGCGCGGGCAGAAACGCCGGCGCGGCCATGATCAGCGTGCCCAGAATCATCATGTTGTACACTTTCGCACGCTGCGAAAGCGCCGTCACGATCGGCACCAGTATGAAGATGAGCAGCGGATTGAGGTTGACCGCGAATTCGAAGTACTCGCCGATCGCACTGCCGCGAAACGCCCGCTCCACGTATTGCGGAAGGATCAGCCAGTTGTAGGCGAACAGCGTCTGCACCGGAATCAGGCAGAAGATGAAGAACGTGAACTTCAGATCGGCGAGCGGGTGCCGGAGAATGGCACGGATGACGCGATCGATAAACGTAAGCGGCAAGATCGATTCGTCAGGCAGCGGGTCCGGCTTCGCATTCGGCGGCCCTTCGATGGACGGTTCCTGACTCTTGAGACGCTCAGTTTCCTGTCGGGCGCGCTCAGCCGCCTGGGTGACGCACCGCCGAGTGAGAATCAGCGCCGTGCAGATCAGCGACAGCAACGTCAACGCTGCGTAAACCCAGAACGTCCCCGTAATGCCCACACGATGCCTTACAAAACCGGCAAACGACGGGAGATACCCGCCGAGATTCATCAGCGCGTAGAGCATCGCGAAGCCCATGGCGGCCGTTTTGGGCGTCGTGAATTGGCGCACCGCGGCGTAAGCTGCCGGTTGATAGAGGCCGTAACCCGTGACCACCAGCAGAATGCCCGCCATCGTCACCAGGTGCAGTGGGGACCACAGCCCCGCCGGCTGCAACCCCAGCGCCGGGGCGCCCGCAATCAACACCCGCCCGGCGAGGAAGAAAACGAACGCGATGAGCAACGCAGGGCGCACGCCGATGCGATCGGGGACGAAGCCGAGCAGCAGCATCGCAATGGTGATGCCCGCGGTGAGCACCATGACCATCTGGTGGGAATGCACGTCGGCATTCTCCACCCCCTGAAACACGAAGTCAGAGAAGTACATCGCCAGGTAATTGAGCATCCCGAAGTAGACCAGCCCTTCGAGAAAATACCCCACGTTCACGCCCCACAGGGCGCGCGGCGCATGCGCCAGGTCAATAAACGGCTGGACGATTTCGGAAAGCGGACCTGGCTTGGTGCGAAGGAATTGTTCCGACATACCCCACTCCTGGCGCGCCGCGCCGGAGCGTCAGCGGATGGCGTCGCTCAGCGGCACATGGCGCTCGCGCGACCCGCGGGCATCGACCACGCGGGGAATCCAGGGAACGGGCCTCAGCGAAGCCGTCAACGTGGATGCGCCGCTCGACGCCTGGAGGGCGATCTTCATACCGACCACCGGCTTGACCAGCGGAGACAGCACCACACGTTCTCCGGAGCGCAACTCGGACACCAGCGGGCCGTCGTGCCCGCGATAGTCGACCAGCACCTGGTCCTGCACCGCGCGGAGCACGACGATTTCCCGCCGCCCCAGCCGCCCGGTACGCGATTCCGGATCGCCCCCATCCGGCTCAAATACGTAGACCCAGCGGTCGTCAAACACGGCGTGCCGCGGGACCACCAGGGCATCGGCCAGTGGCTCCGCGGGAAATTCGGCCCGGCAGTACATGCCGATTGAGAGCGTCGGTTGATGATCGTCCTGCCCGGGCGCGGCGGCGGCGACCATGTCCACGTCGCGCACTTCGACCACCACCCGCGTCGTGCGCGTCACTTCATCGACGCGTTCAAAGCGCGTGGCAAACCCCCGCCACGTGAATTCCTGGTGCGGCAGGACCCAGCGAACGTAAACCGCCGGACCATCCGGGGCATCGCCGTTTCGCTGTTCCAATGACTCCGGTCGAATGTCCCAATCCAGCCACCGGATTTCTCGCGGGTCCAGCCCGACGGACATTTCAAAGGCCCCAAGGTCCGTCAGGGTGGCGATGGCAAAATGCGCCGTGACCACCTGCGAATGATAAGCAGACACCCCCTCGACCCGCGCCCGGAACGGGCAGCGGATCGTCGTACCGGCGAAGTCGTGGTTGGCGTGCGTCAACCGCGCCCGTGCCGCGTCGAGCTGCGCCTCCGTTTCCACTTTCAGGTGCGGAATGATCGCCCGGCGACTGTTGAGTTCCACCAGGGCGTCTTTGGAACGCAGGGACTTCTGGAGGATCAGGTCCAGGTCACGCTGCGTGCCGACTTTTTCTACCTCGTATAGCTCTTTCGATGTCTGGTAATCCCGTTCGTCGATCGCCACCATCTGCTCGGCGTTCGCGATCCGCGCATCCAGATTGGTCATTTCCTGGTCAAGGCGCTCCAGGGACGCCTCCAGCCCGCGCACCTCGGCCTGGGCCTGCCGAACCCGCGCTTCGTACACCGTCGGGTCAATCTCAAAAAGCACCTCGTCCTTGGCAATGATCTTGCCCTGGGCCAGGTCGGCGTGCGACGCCACCAACTGCCCGCTCACCTGGGGAACGATGTTCACCTGGCGCTTGGGACGTACGGTGCCATGCCCGACCACCGGAATGCTGACGTCACGCGCCACGACCGGCTCCGCCGCGACTTCCAGCACGCGCGCAAAGCTACTCTGAATTCGAGGAGCGGGCTTGGTCTTAAGCAGCCAATAGAAACCGATACCGCCGCCACCCAGAATGACGAAGGCGATTACCAAATTGGCTACTACTCTGATTCGAGGACCGACTGCGCTTTGCGTTTCTGACACTGTGCTCTCTACAACCAAAGTGACTTAATCCATCAACCCGTTCCGGTTCTGCGATCCCTGCGAACCGGCTCCACCCACAAACGAATGGAACAGGTCTGTTGCCTCTGCCCCGAAGCACGACCGACCGCGCGAGTCGCCGGCAGGGCGGCATGAACCCGCCATTGTTTTGGGAACGAACAGCCCTGTCAACCCACCGTGAGGCCGATGTTGGTCGGGACCGAACCGAACCCGCAAGGCCAAATGTTGGACAAGGCGCTTGAACCACGCAAGCGTTGTATCATGGTTTAACGCGACGAGTTCCCTTGTCGTCCGCTTGGCTATATCGGACGACGGCCCGCAATGGCATCTGATTCGTGCTGAACTTAACTAAAGAACCTTCGGCGTTAATCGCCCTTGGGACCTCATGAATCGAGCATTTTCGCAAATCACCGCACCAGGGTGCTTCGACGGCTGCGGCTAAGTGAACGGAATGTTACATGAAAACGACCAAGTGTTTCGTCACGCACCTTGAATCGGCGCTGGACAATACGCGACTGACGGCAGATCAGCTTCGCACGGTGCACCAGGGTCGCCCGCTGTGGGTACGCTATGACCTGGCGTCGGTAAAGAAATGCGTCGACCGACGTGAGATGGACCGGCGGCCCGCCACGATGTGGCGGTTTCGCGAGTTGCTGCCCCTCCACGCGGGTCAGGAAGCGGTCAGCCTGGGGGAACAGGAAACGCCGCTGATCCCGGCGCCCCGTCTGGCTGCGGCGCTGGGGCTCCACGCATTGTGGATCAAGGACGAATCGCATCTGCCCACCGGTTCGTTCAAAGCCCGGGGATTGGCGATGGCCGTATCGATGGCCCGGCAGTTCGGCGTGCGGCGACTGGCCATCCCCACGGCGGGCAACGCCGGCGCCGCGCTCGCCGCCTACGCAGCGCGCGCCGGGTTGGAGGCGTTTGTCTTCATGCCGCGCGATACGCCCGTCATCAACCAGTTCGAGTGCGTGCTGGCCGGGGCGAAGGTGTTCCTGGTGGACGGGCTGATCAATGATTGCGGGGCCATCGTGCGAAACGGCGTCGAGCCCCTGCGCTGGTTCGATTGCTCGACGCTCAAGGAGCCCTATCGCATTGAAGGCAAGAAGACGATGGGGCTGGAGCTGGCGATGCAACTCGGCTGGACGTTGCCCGACGTGATCATCTACCCCACCGGCGGCGGGACCGGGTTGATCGGCATGTGGAAGGCGTTCCAGGAGCTGCGGACCCTCGGCTGGCTGGACAGCGAGACCATGCCGCGGATGGTGGCCGTTCAGAGCGATGGGTGTGCGCCCATCGTCCGTGCCTTTGACGCCGGCGAACGGTTTGCACCTCCCTGGGAAAACGCACGAACCTGCGCCGGCGGGCTGCGGGTGCCCTACGCCGTGGGCGACTTCATGATCCTGGATGCGGTTCGCGCCAGCGGAGGCCGGGCGGTGGCGGTAGAGGAAAACCGGATCGTGGCGGCGATGCGGCATGCGTCGCGCGCCGAGGGGCTGTCGATCTGCCCGGAGGCGGCGGCGTGCGTGCTGGCGCTGGAGCGACTGGCGAGCGAAGGGTGGATCAAACCCCGGGAGCGGGTCGTGCTGTTCAACACCGGTTCAGGCGCCAAGTACCTGGAGACGATTCCGCTGGACCTGCCCGTCATCGCCGATCCGCAAGCGGTGGACTATGGGGCATTGATTTAGGAACGTGCCCAAGGCCGATGTATCCGCAATGGGCCACGGCATGGCCACCGGAACACCGAGTAGGCCATGACTAACGTGTCGCGTTCCCAAGGTGCGCAATCGGTTTTTTCTCGCGGAATCAGGGTGAAACCCCGAGGAAACGCCCAAGGGAGATTCGCGGACTGCCTTGAACAAACGGGTCTTGAACCATAGACTGGTCCATGGGACGAAAGGAACTCAGGTGCAGCAAATTACGGCATCCATTTTTGAACTTGCGTCGTGTCAGGCGACCGTTTTCACGCCGGCCGGCGACTTGTCGGTCACCAAGGTGATGAAGGAACTTTATCCGTCGGTTGCAGAGTTGTTCGATGGCGCACCTACCATCCTACCGCCATTGCCCGAAGGAGCTCCGCTGGAATTGCCGCGTATCGTCCTGGAGAGCCGCTCCCAAGAGTGGCGGTGTGAGTTCTCGCCGCATCGGACGAACGTAACGTGGCGGAGGTTGAAAACGACTTCAACCCAGATTGAACTTGCCGAGTTCTTTCGGAAGGCCCAGGAGGTGTTGGTCCGGCACACCGCCGGGCAGTGCGCGAGGATTGGACGCATCGCGGGACTCGCCACGCGTTTTTTTAGGCACGAAGACCCCGGACTCTTTCTTGCTCGGCATTTTTGCAAGGAACGATGGGATTCGGCTCCGTTGAATCGCCCCGAGAACTTCGAGCTGCACGCACACAAGAAGTTTCCGATGAGCGGCCACTTTGAAGTCAACTCGTGGGCGCGCAATAAGACGGGAGCGCTCAAGGGTGAACCGCCTACAGAACGGATCGTCCTGTTTGAACAGGACATTAACACACTTGCCGAGGAGGCTAGTCACCGCGCGTTCACGAACGCAGAAATCGAGCAGTTTTTCGAAGCGATTGTCCGCGAATTCGACATCATACTGCGGTTGTATTATCCAAACGAAAGGTAGCCGTCGCATGCTAGCCGACCTACTTGCCCCTGTCGAAATCCATACAAACCGTATTCCTCCATCCGCTACTGAGCCGGACAACCGCTCGACACCATCCGGATTTACTAGAATTCCGCCGGCTGATGACCTAGGTGATCGAGAACCAAACGAGACTTTCATTTTTGGGCCAGCCGCCACCGGTGTTTACCCGGTCGGAAGGATTCAAGGTGATCCAGAGTTCCTGGACGAAACAAACATGAGTTCGCTCGCTACAAACAGCGAAAACCAGAAGTTGATCTGGCCTAATGACCTTTTCTTGGATCCGAATGCCCAAAGGAATCTCGATGAGTATTTCAACCGCTTGCTGCCAGATGCGAAGGAACTTGAGAGTTTCCGTATCGAAGTCGTAGAGTTGTTGCGCGAGGAACCAATCGAGGACGGCGTGGCGCATCCTGCCGAGACGATTATTGAGGAGTGCCTTGCAAAGTGTGGGGCGAGTTGCCTCCGGACAATGGTGCGAGCATTCGAGGAGTATGTCGACCGCCGTCCCTCAATCAGTGCGTCGATACTCCGCTGTATCGGCAGGCTGGACCTTGATCAGGCGGGCGATTGGGGCATGCGCGTTGCACGTCAGGGATTGAGTCATCAAGACATCGAAGTTCGCGAAGCCGCCGTGCGCGCCCTGGAAGGTTGGGGTGACCGCGAGAGTCTTGGCTTGCTTGGGCGGCATCGTGACTCGGTTCCGTGGATGAATGACTACGTTCAGCAAGTGATTGCCGATCTAACCGACACATTGCCGTGAGAATGCTCGCCCGAAAAATCAGCCGCGCAATGTGGGACCGGCGAGTTTACCTGGCCGATGATGATATACGTGCCGACGCGCTCACACGCTGCCTGAAAACGCGCGACGACATACTCTCATGGTGGGGATGCACAGGCGACAAAGAAGACGTTGCAGAGGTGGCTCTCGCGCTTGCAATCCCGGAAAACAAGAGCGACCAAAGACTCGACAAGGTTGACGTTGTAGTAGTTCCGAGCATGGAATTGGAATCCGCCGGACTGTCTTTCGAACACAATGAGGGTAGGACGGTGGTCGACGACCTTCGTTCGCGCCATGTGGACGTCGTTCATTTGGACGTAGAACGACTGACGAACATAGCGAGGTTTCTTGCCCCACGCATTCGATCCGGTGAACATGTTTACTCATTCACCCAGGCGCAAGTCAAAGGCCTTCTGCGCGAGGCACTCTTGAAGAACCGCATATCGCGGGAGAGGTTGGACGATCGTATCCTCACAAAACTGGAAGGTAGGAGGCCTTCGTGAAGCGTTCCCGACTGAAAGGCCGTGAAATTCAGCAATATGCGCACATGAGCAATGCAAGGCGGCATCAAATACCGGCGACCGCCGGGCGGCAGCGAACTAGAACAGCATTCGAACTTCTCGCGTTGTTTCCGTGAATTGTCCTACCTATTTGTCGAGAGTTCCATTCTCCGGGTTACGGCAACAGCGCCCTGGCCGGTGAATCCGGGTCCAGTTCTACGGCCCGGGCCGCGAGCTTACGCGCCTCTTCCTGGTCGCCGAGCTTGAGGGCCGCCGTGGCCGCGTCGGCGAAGTTGGCGGCGTTCTGCGGTTCCACGCGCGTGAGCATCCGGTAGGCGCGCAGCGCCTCTGCCGCGTCGCCTTCCTGCATGCACACCTGGCCCAGGGCCCGGTGCAGGTCGTGGCTGAACGGATCGATGAACAACGCCCGGCGATACCAGTGGATCGCATCGCGCAGCCGACCCTGGCGCCGGTAGATGGAGGCGATCTGCGCGGGGACATCCGCGTCGTGCTCTTCGCTGCGCGCCAACTCCAGCAGTTGTGACAGTGCCTTGTCAATCTCCTGGCGTTGCAGGTAGATCCCGGCCAGCCCGCGCCAGCTTGTCGGGTCCATCGGGCAGCGCTGCTGCAACAGCGTGAGCGACTGCACGGCGGCGTCGTACTCCCGCCGCCGCAGCGCGATATCCGCCAGGTACTTCGGCGCGACCCATCCGTCCGGTTCAACCTCCAGCAGCTTGCGCAGCACCGGCAGCGCCTCTTCTTCGAACGCCTTCCGCCGCGCCTCGGACGGCTCCTGGGCAATCGTCGGGCCCAGAATGCGCGCGATGGTCTTCAACCCGTGCCGCTCCGCCCCCTCCAACTCCACCGCGCGGTGTGCGGCCATCAACGCCTTCTCAAACTCGTCGGCGTCATAATGGGCGCGGGCCAACCGTCCCCACAGCGCCGCGTCCCCCTCATTCGCTTCCATCAGCGCCAATAGGGCCTCCGGATCTTCGGGGCTTTCCAGATCGAAACACCACCCGGCCGCCTGATTGCGGGCCCATTCCCGAAAATCGCGGTCGAACACCGCCATCTCCAACCCCAGTTGCTCTCGCAGCACCTGCGGCTGAGTCTGGCCCTTTCGATACCGCTCCAGCATCGCGTTGATCTGGTCGTATCCGAAGCGCTCGACGATATACTCGCACATCCACTCGCTCTGCGCGTACGCCATTTGCCGGTCGGTGGGCCGCCTGGGGCGCATGAATCCCCAGTCGATGGACTCCAGCGTGAACAGCCGGTCGCGCCGCACGCCGTCGGCCAGCAACTCCGCCCACTCAAAGGGACGGGGCGAATCTTCCTGGTACACCGCCAGCCCTTCGGTGAACCAGTGGGGAATGCGATTGTGCGTCGCCGCCAGCGTGACGGTGTGCACAAACTCATGCTTGAGCACCCGCGCGAGGTTGTACGTGCCCGACAGCTCCGGCGCCTTGCGCGGCGAGGCGAGCGCGATCACCCGTCCGGTGCACGCGCCCACGGTGTGGATCCACGGCTGGCCGGTAATGCGCACAGCAAAGGAGCGTTGCGTGGGGAAGAACTCGATGATGGTCTTGTGTTCGAGCGCGGTGTCGTAGTCAGCCGTCACCGGTGCGTAGATTTCCTCGAGGTAATCGGCGATGAACTCGCCCAGGCCGGGGTCGCGCGCGGCGTCGTAGCGGATGATGAAGTGGTTGGTTTCGTGGGTCGCGAACTTGTGCAGAGAATCGAGCAGGTCCAGGGTGAACTTGGTGCGCTGGTTGAAAGGGTCCAGGGTCCACGCGGCATCGAGCGCTTCGCGCGCCTTGTCCTCCAGCCCCCACTGCATGTACATCATGCCCAGCTCGGTGCGTGCGTTGGCGTCGGTGGGATCGAGCTCGATGGCGCGGAGAAACTCCCGCTCCGAATCAGCGTACTGTCGAATGCCCGACAACGCCTTCCCCACCAGGTGATGAAAAACCGCCGGCCGCGGATTGATCGCCTCCACCCGCGTGCGCAGCGCCGCGACCGCCGCGTCGTCAAAGCGGCACGCCGAGGCCGCGGCGGAAAGTGAAAGTGCGATGACATCGTTGGGCTGCACCGCCAGCGCGTCCGCCGTGTGCACCCCCGCCGCCACGTAGCGACGCTCCAGTATGCACTTCTTGGCCAGCAGGTGATGCGCCGTCGCCTCGTGCGGGTTGACCGCCAGCGCCTTGCGCGCCTGCTCTTCGACCTCCTCGAAACGCCAGCTCTCCAGCAGCACCTCCCCCAGCCCGACAAAGGCCTCGGCGAGATTCGGATTGATCCGCAGCGCCGCCTGATAGTCGGAAACGCTGCCGTCCTTCTCATCGTTGTTGTACTTCTCCCGCAACAACTCCGCAGCAGCCAGACGCGCCGGCCAGTAGGTGCGGTCGATGCGCCCGTAGGC
>CAZMVD010000059.1:0-23499 GCA_964569425.1 uncultured Phycisphaeraceae bacterium | reverse complement strand
CACCAGGACGCGAATTGGAACGTGATCGCGCTCACCGACCTGGGCGGCAGCGTGGTGGAGCGGTCCACCTACACGCCCTACGGCGAGCTGACCGTGCACCAGGTGACGGGGTACGGGGATAGGGACGGCGACGGCACCGTGGACGCGACCGACAAGGGCACCCCCGGCACCACGTGCACGGGGACGGTCAGCGGCGCCTGCCGCATCCTCGACCTGGACTTCGACGGCGACTATGACAGCGCCGACGCGACGTTGTTCGACAGCCTGCCGCAGGGTTTGGGGCGTCATCCGGGGCGCACGGCCACCGGCGTGCACCAGCCCTTCGGGCATCAGGGGTTGGCGTGGGATGGGGAGGTGGGGAGCTACCAAAACCGGAACCGACAATATATGGCGATGGGCCGGCGATACGTTCAGCCTGATCGACTGGGAATTTATCCTACTGAGCATGGTCTACTTCAAACTTGCGCTCCCCGAACCAGTTCTATGGCTCAATACCAAGATGGGCTGAATAGATACGGGTATGCACTGTCGTCTCCAATTACGACTCTTGACCCCAGTGGGTTGAGTTGTGCGGCAGCTGGCGGTGGTACGTGTGCCGGTGTTCCACCGTCATTAGGGCCTGGGAGCGCCGCGTGCGATGACTATGACGCAAATGCTACTTATGCAGGTGCTAACGCCCGATGCTTTTGTAAGTGCATGGGGAACGATCCTTGGTCAAATATCGTGCGTGGCTGCCTTTGGTGTCTACACTGTTTTGGTATAGAACCAAATGCCGCACACCAGTTCTGCTATCGTGCGGGCGACGAGATTGCTGGATCATCGAGCCGTCCTAATACGAAGTTGAAAATATGTTATTGCAAATGTGCAGTTTGATTATTCCGAAATCGCACATTATCTCGAGAGTCCTCTTTGCAACTGGGATCTCGATTCTCTCGGCACTAGTAGCGGCCTACTACACTATTCCGTTTGCAACGGATATTGCGATTCGGGTTGGGGCGATCATCGGAGTCATGGCTGCGCCTATAGTTGTTTTTTGTCTGCGTCGGAAACCGCGTGTCGCCACTGAACTACCGATCGGCGTGGCGACATTGTTTATCGCTTTCCTTTCCGCGCGCCTTATGGTTCCGCCTTTCGCTTGGGTGGTTCCTCCATGTTTTTTCTTGACATCCTGCGTTCTGTGCATGTGCCTGTGTCCCAACTACCATGTGGAGACGGCCCGTGATTCGTGTTTGAAATGCGGGTATTGCCTGAGAGGCAACATCAGCGGTCGCTGCCCGGAGTGTGGGTGCGTGCTATCTAGAGCGGAGAATATAGCAGTGGACTTAGGGCGTCATGTCCAGCCCGAATATAGAGAGTATCTTAGCTGGTTTGGAATCCTATTTCTTGTCGCAATCACCGTTGCGACTGGCATCGTGATCAAATATCGATTGCCAGACACTCAGCAGGAGCTTGTGCGACTCCTGGGGCATAGCGAGATGCTCTTGCGGGACCGAGCGGTGGCCAAACTGGAGCGCCAAGGTGGGCAATGGATTGTAAGTGCTTTGGGAAGTACGAATACAACGGTTCGGCGCGCTGCCATCGGAGCGATTGAAAAGCGCCGCCGGCGCGGAGACTCGGACCTGGTTCTGCCATTGCTTTGTGATTCGGACAGCGTCGTGGCAAGAAGCGCCCTTCGCATCTTGCGGCGCGATGGCATGCCAATTCGCGGCGGCAGACTAATCGAACTGCTGGATTGTATCAGTACGAAGGACGTATATGATCAGGTGGTCGAGCTATTGTATTGGGGAAAGTAAGGAAAGGGGAGTGAGCCAGTTTTTGGGAGCCATATCCGTTTGCAATTTTGATTGTTACACCGACGCCAACAACGGCTACCGCTTCAAGCTGTTCCAGGATTCCGGCAAGTGCATGCGCATCCACCTGCACTCCTTCGTGAACGGCGAGGCCACGCTGCTGGACTCACAGCCGGGGAGGCGGGCGGAGCGCGCCCTACGTGGCTCGTCATGCGCCGTACGTGGCTGGCGATTCGGAGGGGGATTCACCGGTTGGAAAACCGGTGCCACACATAGTTCAACGGACTGTGGAAGATTGACTTGACGGACGCGGACCCGGTCGTGCGCTGCCGGGACCGGCAACCCGGGGCAGGTTTTGTTGAGTTGATTTCGTTCCCGTAGCAAGGCTCGGCACCGCCGGGAAGCCTTTTCGCGGGCCGGGGATGGTGCGGGCGGGCGCGGCGGGTTGGCAATTCTCACAGGCGCGCCTACCATGATGGCGAGCCCTCCGCAGGGGCATTCGGCGGGGGAAGACGCTCGGAGAGGAGCCCGCCATGGTATTTGAACATCTGCTCGCCATTCCGGTGTTCAACGAAGAGCGCTACCTGCCCAACGTCCTGGAGCAGGCACGGCGCTACAGCCGTGATATTCTGGTCATCAACGACGGTTCGACCGATCGGACCGGCGAGCTGCTGCGCACGTTTGACGGCATTCACGTATTGACCCATGCGGAGAACCGCGGGTACGGCAAGAGCCTGGCCGACGCCTTTGCGTTTGCCCAGCGCAGGGGCTATTCGTGGCTGATCACCATGGACTGCGATGAACAGCACGAGCCGGCCTGCATTCCCTGCTTTCTGAAGGCGGCGGCGCGCGACGACGCGGACATCATCAGCGGCACGCGTTATCCGCGCGGGCACTCGGTGGAAGTCACCGTGCCCGAGGACCGGCGGGCGATCAACGCGTTTATCACGCTGCTGCTCAATGAGCAGCTCAAGCTGGGGATTACCGACGCGTTCTGCGGGTTTAAGGCCTACCGGGTTTCGGCGCTTCGTCACCTGAACATCACCGTTCCGGGTTATGCCATGCCGATGCAGTTCTGGGTACAGGCGGCGCGGGCGGGGCTGCGGATATCGGAATTGCCGGTGCGACTGATTTACCACGATCCCACACGGCACTTCGGCGGTTTGTTGGATGACCCCACGGTTCGGCTGGCGCACTATCTGGACGTCTTTCAGGCGGAGCTTGCGGACGGAGCGACCCTTTCGCCGGAGCCCAATGCCGGCTGCCTGCCGTGCCATTAAGGGATTCGGCCACCATCGACTATTCGCTTCTGCGCACGCCGCCGGGTCACGGGGACGTTCTGGTGGTTCCTGCGGCGCGGCGGTGGAACCCACTGGCGCGGGAGAATGCGGCACGCCTCAGCTTCAATGATGTACAGCTCATCGGCAGGCCCCTTCGTGAGTGGCGGCAGCGGGCGCGCGAGGCGCTGGTAGGTGCGGAACGCGCGGCACGCCCGGTGGTGGTGCTCGGTCACCAGCCGGAGTTCATTCACCCCGGGGTGTGGGCCAAGCACGTGGCCGCGGCACGCTTCGCTGGCACGCTCGGCGGCACGGCACTCAACCTGGTCGTGGACAGCGACGAGGCCAAGGGCACGGTGCTGCACGTGCCCTGCGCGACGGAGCAGGGAATCACGCTGGCGTCCATCCGCTGGGCGGAAACGTCCTCGGCCAGGACGTACGAGCAGCTTGCGGCGTTGTCGGAACGCGCCCTGGCGGATGCCTCCCAGCGAACGCGAGCGGCGCTGGCCGAACGGTATCCGGCCACGCCCATGCCGCTGTTTCTGGCGTCGGCCGGGGTCTCGGGCCATGGCGACTGGGTGGATCAGATGGTCGCCGGGCGGCAGGCGATGGACGCCTCTTTCGGTATTGGAATGATCGAGAAGCGCGTGAGCACCCTGTGGTGGACGCCGCTGGTGGCCGACATGCTGCTGAACGGGCCGCGGTTCGCCGCTGCCTATAACCGGGCGCTGAGGGCATATCGGCGCGATCAGGGAGTGCGCGACGTGCGGCGCCCGATGCCCGACCTGGAGCTGCACGGCGAGCGGGCCGAGCTTCCGTTGTGGGCGGTGGCGGCGGCGGGCGCGGCGCGGCGGCGGGTGCTGGTGGAGCGCAGCGGAGACCGCGTGCGGTTGTTCGCGGAGGGCACGGCGATCGGGGATATTCGTGCCGAGGAACTGGCACTCGAGGTCGCCGAAGACCGCCCGCCCGCATGGTTGGGGAGCCGGCAATTGCGTCCGCGAGCGCTGGCGTTGACCCTGTGGGCGCGGCTGCTGGTGGCTGACTGGTTTGTTCACGGCATCGGCGGGGCGAAGTACGACCGAATCAACGACGCGATCATGACGGACTATTACGGTATCGCCCCCCCGCACATGGCTTGCGTGTCGGCCACGCTGCATCTGGGTTTGCCGTTTGCGGAGATCACGGCCCAGGACGTTCAGGAACGGCGAAGGCGAGTGCGCGACGTTCACTGGAACCCGCAACGGTATGTGAAGGGCGCCGGGGAAGTCGCCCGGCTTGTGGCGCGGCGGGAGCAGGCGGTGGCCCGCGCGGTGGAACTGGCCGAACGGCACGCCGGCGACCGGTCGGCGCGGCGCCGGTGCTTTGAGGAAATTCGCGGGATCACGGAGGCATTGCGGGTGCATTGCGGGGAAACGCTGGGTCGTGTGGAGGCCGAATGGCGGTCGGCGGAGCGGGCCCTGGCGGCGCGGCGGCTGGCGGAGGGTCGGGAGTACTTTTTCGGTCTCTATCCGCGCGGCGCGCTGGAGCAGATGATGGCGGCGCTTCCCGCGGGCGGCGATTTTGGGGTATAGTGGGCGGTGCGGGCTTGGGATGTGGAATGGTGCATTCTGAATGGTGAGAGCGGAATAAGGCCGGGGGCAGGGAGGTGATGATGAGCGAGGAACAATCGGGCGGGCTGCACATCGATTCGGACTGGAAGGCGGAGGCTCAGAAGGAGAAGGAGCGGCTGGCCCAGGAGGAGAAGAAAAGCCCCGGCGGCGGCGCGGCCGGCGGCGTGCCGGGGGCTCCGAGCTTTGTCGAACTGATCAATCTGCTGGCGATGCAGGCGGCGATTTCTCTGGGCGGCTATCAGGGTCCGGGGGGTGAACGGATACCGCCGAATCACGTGGCGGCCAAGCACCATATCGACATGCTGGACGTGCTGGAGCAGAAGACGAAGGGCAACCTGACGGACGAGGAGAAGCGCGTGCTGGACGCGGTGCTCTACGAATTGCGGATGCAGTACGTGCAGATCGTCAGCGCGATGACCGGAACGGGCGGCACTCCGCGCCGGGGGGCATAGCGCAGGGGACCATCGTGCGTGCGGCGCAGCGGACAGGCCAGTCACCAGCATGTTGATACTTCCCATTCGCACTGAGTCGGCCAGCCGCCGCACGCCGCTGATGAACTACATTCTGATCGGGGTGAACATCGCCCTGTTTCTGATTCTGGACGATCGCCTGCTGGGTCGTGAGGGGGCCGCATGGCGCGATCATCATCTCGTTTTTCGATCGGCGGATCCGGCGCTGTACCAGTTTCTCACCTACCAGTTTCTGCATGCGGACATCACGCACCTTCTGGGGAACCTGCTGTTTCTGTGGGTATTCGGCAACAGCGTGAACGCGAAGATGGGCGACGTGCCTTACCTTTTGTTCTATCTGGCGGGGGGCGTGTTCGCCGCGTGGGGCTATGCGGTGGCGCGGCCGGTGCCGTTTTCGCTGCTGGGGGCTTCGGGGGCGATTGCGGCGGTGACCACGGCCTACCTGGCGTTGTTTCCGCGGAGCCACGTGACGGTGTTCGTGTGGTTGTTCTTCATCTACTTTTTCGAAGTGCCGGCGATGCTGCTGATCGGTGTGAAGATCATCGTCTGGGACAACCTGGTGGCGCCGTCGGTCGGGGGAGCGGGCAACGTGGCGCACGCGGCGCACCTTGCGGGGTATTTGTTCGGCTTTTTCTCGGCCATGCTGCTGCTGCTGGTGCGCGCGCTGCCGCGGGATCAGTTCGACATGCTGGCACTCTGGCGGCGGTGGAAGCTGCGGCGTGAGATTGCTTCCGTGGCGGGCGGTGCGGCACCCCAGGGGGGAGCGTCCTTCGGCACCGTGGGACGGTCGGCGCCGGCAGACGCGGACCAGCGACAGCGCGACGACGCGCGGCTGGACCAACTGGCCGAGCGCCGAAGCCGCGTGGGCGAAGCGCTGGAACGGCGGGACTTTGCCCGGGCCACGGAGGAATATGAACGACTGATCGAACTGGATCCGCGGCAGTGCCTGTCGGAAATGCAGCAGCTCGACGTGGCGCAGGAGTTTTATCGCAGCGCGCGGTTTCCGGCGGCGGCGGCGGCGCTGGAGCGTTTTCTGGAGCAGTACCCGCGGGCGCGGGAAGCGGACAACGTGCGGCTGCTGCTGGGGATCGTCTATGCGCGCGATTTACAGCGCTACGAGCGGGCGGAGACTTTGCTGGCCGAGTTGGGCGCCCAACTTCAAGACGACACGCGACGATCCCAATGCGCCCAATGGCTCGACCAGGTGCGAACGGCACTGGGGCGGAAGGCCGAAATGGCGAATGGCGAATCAAGAATGTCGAATGATGATCGGAAGGCGTGAGGGGTGAGGTGGAAGGCGTGAGTCGATCATGACGGCGCTGGCATACGTCAACGGCACCTTCGGGCCTATCGACGAAGCGAAAGTTTCGGTGGAAGACCGCGGCTTTCAATTCGGCGACGGTATTTATGAAGCGATCGTCGCCTATGATGGCCGGCTGTTTCTTCCGGAGGCGCACCTGGCGCGCATGCAGCGGAGCGCTGCGGGGATCGGGCTGGAGTTCGACTTCGCAGCGGCTAACCTGGAGGCGATCATGCGCGAGGGATTGTCGCGCAGCGGCCTGCGCGACGCGCTGGTGTACGTCCAGTTGACCCGCGGGGTTGCGCCGCGGGCGCACGTCATTCCACGGGGCATTCGGCCCACGGTGGTCATGACTTTTCGCCCGCTGCCGACGGTGGCGGCGGAGGTGCGAGAGCGCGGCCTGCGGGCGCGCACGATGGTCGATCAGCGGTGGGCCAATTGCTATATCAAAGCGATTACGCTGTTGCCCAACGTACTGGCCAAGAACGACGCGCTGCGTGAGGGGTTCGATGAGGCCATTTTTGTGACTCGGGAGGGGGAGGTGCGTGAGTGCACGTCCGCCAACCTGTTCGTGGTTCGGGACGGGCGGCTGTGGCTGCCGCCGCGGACCGAGGCGATTCTCCACGGGGTGACGCAGGGGTTTGTCATCGAGTGTGCCGCGGGCATCGGCATGGATGCGAGCGAGACGGTGTTGCGTGTGGCAGACCTGCGCTCGGCTGACGAAGTGTTCATGTCCAGTACCACGGTGGAGGTGCTGGGCATATCGTCCATCGACGGCGTCGCGGTGGCCGACGGGCGGGTGGGTCCGGTGACGCGGCAGTTGTTCGGGGAGTTCCGGCGCCGGTCGCGGGGGAGTGCGGGGGTAAGCCAGGCACGCGAATAGCGAATTCGGAACACCGAGGGCGGGAGGTTGGGGGCGGCGGTGCGAGACTGGCACGCAAATTGCTGGGGAGATTGGCGTCGCGGAGGGGGACGGTGCGGCCCGGAGCCGGGCGAGACCAGGTGACACCGATGAGGGATGGACAGCGGATACCCGAGCGGACGCGCGAGATCGGCCTGGAGATTTTCGAACGCGCCCGGGCGGCGCAGCCGAGGGTGTACGAGCGCGCCTGGTGGCTGGAACGGATGACCCACCTGGTGGAGCGCGACGAGCGGCTCAAGACGCGGGCCTTTCAGTTTGTCGATTGCCTGCCCGCGCTGCCATCGAATGAGGCCATTTCGCGGCACTTGTCCGAGTACCTCGATCCGCGGCAGGTGAATTTGCCGGCGCTGATCCGGTCGGTGGTGGCTCCGGGGCGATGGCCATCACTGCGCAGCGGGATCATCGGGCGCGGGGCGCGGTTCGGGGCGACGCAGATGGCCGGGCGGTTCATCACCGGCTTCGACGTACCCAGCGTGCTGCGCACGCTGGCGCGGCTGCGCGGACAGGGGATGGGGTTTACGCTGGACGTGCTGGGCGAGTCGACGACCAGTTACGCGCGGGCGGACGGCTATGCGCGCGTGTACGCCCACCTGATCGGCGAGTTAAGCCGCGCCGCGGCGCGATGGACGGGGGTTCCGCGCGTGGACCGCGATCGGTTCGGGCTCATGCCGCGCGTCAACCTGTCCATCAAGCTGACGGGGCTGGACCCGTACTTTGACGCGATCGATCCGGAGCGGTCGATCCGCGAGGCAAGTTCCCGTTTGCGGCCGTTGCTGCGTCAGGCGCGACGTGCGGGGGCGTTCGTGAACATCGACATGGAGTCGACCAAGCATCGCGAGATCACCCTGGAGCTGTTCCAGTCGCTGCTGATGGAGGATGAGTTTCGCGACTGGGCGGACGTGGGCATCGTGGTGCAGGCTTACTTGCGCGACGGCGAGCGGGATCTCAGCCGGCTGCTCGAATGGGGGCAACGGCGCGGCGCGCGGTTTGCGATTCGGCTGGTAAAGGGCGCCTATTGGGATGCGGAAACCGCGGCCGCGGTGCGCAACCATAAACCGCCGCCGGTGTGGACGCAGAAGTGGGAGTCGGACGCCTGTTATGAGCGGATGACGCGCCGCATGTTCGCACATGCGGATTTGATTCGCCCGGCGTTTGCCAGCCACAACGTGCGCTCGCTGGCGCATGTACTGGCGACGGCGGAAGCGGCGGGGGTCGGCCACGACGGCTACGAAGTGCAGATGCTGTACGGCATGGGCGACCCGCTCAAGACGGCGATGGTGCAGATGGGACAGTGCGTTCGCATCTACTGCCCGTATGGCGATCTGATGCCGGGGATGGGCTACCTGATCCGCCGGCTGCTGGAAAACACGTCGAACGACAGTTTTCTGAAACAGGGTTTTGGGGACCGCGCCGGGTATGAGCGGCTGCTGGAGGATCCGGCGGTGGCGCGGCCGGTCAGCGGGCCGCTGGCGCAGCGCTTTTATCGCAACACCGATCCGGAGGACGATCCGATTATGTTCGTCAATGCATCGAACACCAGTTTCGCGTTGGCGGAGAACCGCCGGAAGATGAACGGCGCCATTGAATACGTGCGCGGCGAGTTCGGCCGAAGTTATCCGTTGATCATTCAAGGGGTGTCGACGACCACCGACGCCTGGCTCGAATCGGTCAATCCTTCGTGCAGCCGCGAGGTGGTGGGACGGGTCGCATCGGCCACGACGGCGGACGCCGATCGCGCGGTGGCGGCGGCGCGGCGGGCGTTTGGCGATTGGCGACACACGGCGGGTTCGGTGCGGGCGGACCTGTTGCGCAAGGCAGCGGATCGGATGGAGCTGCTGCGGTTTGAGCTGGCGGCGACGATGATCCTGGAGATCGGCAAGCCGTGGCGTGAGGCGGACGCCGACGTGACCGAGGCGATCGACCACTGCCGGTACTACGCGGAGCAGATCGAACGGATCGAGGCGCGTCCGCGGCTGCGGAACCTGCCGGGCGAGGAGAACATGCTGACCTATTCGCCCAAGGGGGTGTGCGCGGTGATTTCGCCGTGGGCGTTTCCGCTGGCGATTCTGACGGGGATGACCTCGGCGGCGCTGGCCGCGGGAAACTGTGTGGTGATCAAACCGGCGCGGCAGGCGTCGGTGATTGCGGCCAAGCTGGTGGACCTGTTGCATCACGTCGGGTTTCCGCCGGGGGTGGTGAACTTTCTGCCGGGGGTGGGCGCGACGGTGGGCGCGCACCTGGTGGAGCACGGCGAAGTGAACGTGGTGGCGTTTACGGGCTCGCACGAGGTGGGGGCGGAGGTGATTCGCCGCGGGGCGAACGTGCGGCCGGGTCAGGCGTTCATCCGCAAGATGATCGTGGAGATGGGCGGCAAGAATGCGATCATTGTGGACGACGACGCGGATTTGGACGGAGCGGTGCAGGCGGTGGTCGAGTCGGCGTTTTCGTTCGCGGGGCAGAAGTGCAGCAGTTGCAGCCGCTTGATCGTGCTGGAGGGCGTGTACGACGCCATGGCAGCGCGGCTGCGGGAGGCGGTGGAGAGCGTGCCCATCGGCCCGGCGGAGGTGCCTTCGACGATCGTGGGGCCGGTGATCGACGAGGCGGCGCGCCATCGGATCGGTGAATATATCGCGTTGGGACGTGCGGAGTGCCGCGTGGTGGCACAGGCGAAGCTGCCGGACGGGTGCGCGGAGGGGTTTTTCGTGCCGCCAACGGTGCTGGGTGACGCGGCGGCAGATTCGCGGCTGGCGCAGGAGGAGATATTCGGCCCGGTGGTGGTCATGCTGCGGGCACGGGACTTTGACCACGCGCTGGAGATTGCCAACGGGACGCGCTACGCGCTGACCGGGGGGCTGTTTTCGCGCAGCCCGGCAAACATCGAGCGGGCGCGGCGCGAGTTTGCGGTCGGGAACCTGTACATCAACCGGCGGATCACCGGCTCGCAAGTGGACGCACAACCCTTTGGCGGGTTCAAACTGAGCGGGACGGGCGTGAAGGCCGGATCGCCCGATTACCTGCTGCACTTCATGGACGCGCGGTGCATCACGGAGAACACGCAACGCAGCGGGCTGGTGCCGACGGAGCGGCACTCGGAGGTTAATTAGCGGGATTTTTTTGAGAGGAGGAGTTTCATGAACGGCGGAGTGGTATTCTTCAACACCGTGTTCAACGTCCTGGTTGTGTGGTTACTGCTCATCCTCGCGGTGAATCAGTTCTAGTCGCCGTCAATTGACTTTTGTCGGCCGGCGCCTACGCTCTGCCGTTCTGCCTGTGAACCAAGCAGTGGAGCGCGAATGTCCGCAGGGCTGACAATGGATACGGTCTACGACCCGCGCGCGGTGGAGCCGGGGGTGTACGCGGCGTGGGAGCGCAGTGGTGCGTTCCGCGCGCCCACGGAGCCGCCGGCGCCGCGGGAGCGCACGTACTGCATCGTCATGCCGCCGCCCAACGTGACCGGCGCGCTGCACCTGGGTCACGCTCTCAATAACACGTTGCAGGATATTCTGATTCGCTATCACCGGATGCGTGGCTTTCACACCTTGTGGCAGCCGGGCACCGATCATGCGGGCATCGCCACGCAGGCGGTGGTGGAGCGGCGGATTCGCGAGTCGGAAGGCAAGTCGCGGCACCAGTTGGGTGATTCGCCTGAGGCCTGCCGCGAGGAACTGGTTCGCCGCATCTGGTTGTGGAAGGACGAGTACGAGCAGCGGATTCTCGGGCAGCTCAAGCTGATGGGCTGCTCGGCGGATTGGGAGCGCAACCGCTTTACGCTGGACGAGGGGCTGGCGCGCGCGGTGCGGCACATGTTCTTCCGGCTGTTCAAGGACGGGCTCATCTATCGCGGCAAGCGGCTGGTGAACTGGGACACGGAACTCCAGACGGCCGTGGCCGACGACGAGATTTATTACGAGACCGTCAAGGGGCATTTCTGGCACATTCGGTATCCGGTGATTGATCCGAAACCCGGCGAACCGGAGTACGTGGTCATCGCGACGACCCGGCCGGAGACGATGCTGGCGGACACGGCCGTGGCGGTGCATCCGGATCCGGCGGGGGCGCTGGACGAGCGGGAGCGCAAGCTGCGCGAGGAGCTGGCGGGCGAGACGCGGGCGGCAGTTCGGGCGGAGTTCGAAGAGAATCTGAAGGCGATCGCGGAGCGGCGCGAGACGCACTTGCCGCAGCTTGTGCGGCTGGCGGCCATGGCGCGGGAGGGGCGGATGGTGCGCCTGCCGCTGATGGAGCGGGCGATTCCGCTGATTGCCGACGAGTGGGCGGATCCGATGCTGGGCAGCGGGTGCGTGAAGATCACGCCGGCGCATGATCCGAATGACTATGAGGTGGGGCAGCGGCACGGGCTGGCGATGATCAACGCGCTGACGCCGGACGGGAAGATCGCGGCGATTGTGGAACCGGATACGAGCTGCGCGCCGGTCGAGCCGGGCAACAGCACCAATGCGAACAGTGCGCGATACGCGGGTCTGGCATTCTCTGACGAGGGGCGGCGGCGGGTGGTGGCCGACCTGGAAGCAGCGGGATTGCTGGAGGCGGTGGAGGACCGCGAGACCGAGGTGGGTCACAGCGACCGCAGCAAGACGGCGATTGAGCCGTACTTGTCCGATCAATGGTTTGTGACGACGGCGGCTGCGCCGCAAAACGCCGAAACGCCGAAACGCCGAAACGCCGAAATCGTGAGGACGGGCCTGGCACAGGCGGCGATGGCGGCGGTGGAGGACGGGCGGGTGCGGGTCTTTCCGGAGCGGTATGCCAAGAGTTACCTCGACTGGCTGGGGGAAAAGCGCGACTGGTGCATCAGTCGGCAGCTCTGGTGGGGGCATAGGATACCGATTTGGAGTTTTTCCGGATCAACTACCCACGCCAAAGCATTGCAGATTCATGCTGAACTCCTGAAGACTCATGCTGCAGGTATCCTGGCCTACCAGAGTGGATCAGCAAAATACGACTCGTCGCCTGGTCCACCGAAGGATGGAAGATTCGTTGGACTATTCTGCCTGCACGACCAGTTCCCCGACGTGCTCCTCCGACTCATGGAGTCGAATGGTTTTACCCAGGATCCTGACGTTTTGGATACCTGGTTTTCGTCGGCGTTGTGGCCGTTCAGTACGTTGGGGTGGCCGGAGGAGACGGCGCATCTGCGGCAGTATTACCCCGGGCGCGTGTTGGTGACTTCGCGGGATATTATCACCAACTGGGTGGCGCGGATGGTGATGTTCGGGTTGTATGCGATGGGGGAGGTTCCCTTCGACCACGTATACATCCACCCGAAGATTCTGGACGGGCGCGGGGAGACGATGAGCAAGTCCAAGGGCAACGGGGTGGACCCGGTGGACATCATCCACACGCACGGGGCGGACGCGCTGCGCTACACGATGGCCGACATGTGTACGGAGACGCAGGATATCCGCATGCCGGTGGACTACGTGTGCCCGCACTGCGGCAAGCTCACCGAGCAGTCTTTGGCGCTCAAAGCCGAGGAGCAGCACCGCAAATCGCGGGGCATCAAGCTGGAGCGCAAGCTGCAGCCGGCGGACTGCCAGAAGGTGCGCTGCACGCACAAGGAATGCGGCAGGGAGTTCGCCACGCAGTGGGCGGCGGCGGAACTGAAGGGCGAACTGAGTGTAGCGCGGGAGACCTCCGAGAAGTTTGAGATCGGCCGCAATTTCTGCAACAAGTTGTGGAACGCGGCGCGGTTTGCCTTTATGAATCTGGAAGGTGCACCTTGCGATGCGTTGCAGATCGCGGAACTGGCGCCCGAGGACCGGTGGATTCTGGCGCGACTTTCGCAGACGATTCGCGAGTATCATAGCGCTATTAAACAGTATCAGTTTTCCGCATCGGTGAAGACGCTGCGCGACTTTTTCTGGGACAGTTTGTGTGACTGGTACATCGAACTCACCAAGCCCCGGATGTCGGGTCAGGCGGGCGAGAGGGCGCAGGCGACGGCGCGGCAGGTACTGGCCTTCTGCCTTGATCAGGTGCTGCGGCTGTTTCACCCCACGATTCCCTTCATTACCGAGCGGCTGTGGGCGCAGTTGAATGCCATCGCGCCGCGGCGCGGGCTGCCGGGCGTCGCGGACCTGACGACCGACCGGCCGCTGGTGCTGGCCGCGTTCCCCCCGGTGGAGGGCTATGTGAAGCTGGACGATGCGGCCATTGTGGAGACTTTCGCCAATCTCCAGGATGCCACGCGCGGGGTGCGCGACCTGCGCGTCCGCTGCCAGGTGCCGCCCAAGCAGCGGGTCATGGTGACGGTCGTAGCGCCCGCGGAACATGCCGACGCTTTCCGCGCCCAGGCACACATCGTGCGGCACATGGCCGGTATCGACACGCTGCACGTGGTCGGTCAGGGCCGGCGTCCGCCCAATGCCGGGAGCATCGCCGTGCGGCATCTGCGTATTTTCGTCCACGACGTTTCCGACGACGCCGCGGAGCGGGCGCGATCGCAGCAGGCGCTCGAAGCTCTGGGCAAGCAAATCGCGGGCAAGGAATCGAAGCTGAACAATCCCGGCTTTGTGGCCAAGGCCGACCCGACGCTGGTCGAGTCGGAGCGGGCGAAACTGGCGGAGCTGCTGACCCAGCGCGCCGCCCTTCAAGATCACCTCTCCGAGCTGGAATAGCCCCCTATTCGCGACTGGCGGGCCCGGCACTGGCGCGCCGATAATGCGATGACGGATCGTTCGCGCCGCGGAAACGAGATTCGCCCATGCTCTACCTGGCCATGACCTTCTGGCTGCTGGTGATTGTGTTCACCGCGTGGGGCGTGCATGGGCTGTGGAGCGGTATGGTCCGCCCACGCCTGTTGAACATCGCCCTGCTGCCCGGCACGCTGGTGGCACAGGTGGGGCACGTGCTGGGGTTGCTCATCACCGGCGCCAGGGTCACCGACACCGCGCTGGTGGGTGATGACACGTCGGGGGCGCCGGCCACGACCACCAATCCGCAACCGCGGATTCCGGTCATCGGGCCGGTGATCATCGGGCTGCTGCCGCTGACGGCGTGCGCCGGGGCGATCTACGTGGCGGCCGGCTACCTGGGCCAGCCGATGACGGCGCGGGTTTCGGGCGCTGCGGTCGGCGCCAACCTGCCCACGTCGTTGGCCGGCGGGTGGCAACTGCTGCGCGACGGCGTGAGTCTGGCCGAGTCGTTCGCCGTGGCACTGGGTTCGGCCGACTTTTCCGCCTGGCGAACCTGGGTGTTTCTTTATCTGTTGATCTGTTTGAGCATTCGCATGGCGCCGTTCCCCGGCACGGTGCGCGGGTCGCTGGGCGCGATTGTGGTGCTGGGGTTGGGAACGGCGCTGGTGACGTCGCTGTTCGACGTGGGGCATCCGCGGGCGCGGAGTATCTGGGAAGTGCTGAACCTGACGGTTGCGGCGCTGCTGTTTCTGATGGTGGTCAGCCTGCTGGTGCGCGGCGCGGTGGGGCTGGTTCGGCTGGTGCGGACGGGGGGATAGAGGTTGCCGCCCCGCGTTCGATCAACGCACCTGCCAGAAGGGACCGGTCAATCCGAGCGTCGCAAACAACGCCTGCGTTTCCTCCGGTGTTCGGCGGCGCCACTGCGGGTCGAGCCGGTCGTGATACCAAGCCCCGGCGAGGCGCAGCGCCACGCCCATGGAAATCAGGGCGCCCCGGTTCAGCCCGCGCTGCCGGCACCAGTCGTCAATGTGCTCTTCCGCCCGGAAAAGATGGATCGTCGCTCAGGCAAAGCCGATATCGTCCCACCAGCGTTTGGGCGGCAGGGCCATGTGCAGCAGAAGCGACTCGTCGCTGACGCGGTCCCGACTGACGAGCAGTTCGATGGCTTCGCCGCAGTCGGGGCAATGGGTGTCGACGCGGACGTCCTCGCCCACCACAAACGGAACGGCCAACGCGTCCCACGCGCAATTGGCCCACCACTGCCGGTTTCCGCAGGTCACGACGAAATCCGTGGGCACGCTCGAGAAGGGCATGGACATCCAGATTGACGTGCTGCCGGGCGTCAGGACGAGCATGTGCGCATCATGAAGCCGGCGCAGTGATTGTTCGACCTCGACCGCCGAGGCACCCAGCTCGCACGCCATTTCCAGCGTGGTGGGCGCATGGCCGCGATCGAGGAACGCGCTATACACCGCCAGGCGAACCTCCACGTCGAACAGGCGGTTGCCATCGTTGATGTCGGAGGAGGTCACGCCATCGGCTCCGGAGTCGCGCCGGGGAAGACCCGCGCGCGGTCATCGGGTTTCAGACCTGGGCGATTCATGAGTCATTTCAGGTCGCCCGCCGCGGTCAATTCAATGGGTTCGGGCAGGTCCAGTCCCTTGATCTGCTCGAGGATGAGGCGTTTATCGCCTACGAGCAGCAGCAAACCCTGCTCCAGCGGCACCGCAGCTTTCGCCAGGCCGTTGAGCACGCCTTCGCTCACGTTGTCCAGCGACGCCAACTCTTCCGCCAAATCCGAGAAAGGCCGGCCGTTGCGGATGAGGGTCGTCGCGGCGGCCAGGGTTCCGCGTACGCCCTGGAAGGACTCCATCAACTCGCGGCGCGCGGTGGTGCGCGATTTGCGGGCCTCTTCCGGGGCGATGTTCCCGGCGCGGATGGCGGCGAATTCGTGCAGGAACTCGCGGAGCGCCGGGCCGGTGACGTCGGCGCGGACGCTGGAGGCGGCCGTGAAATAGCCGGCCCGAGGGTCGAAGTTGTAGCGCGAGCTGGCACCATAGGTGTATCCGTTTCGTTCGCGCAGGTTCAGGTTGAGGCGACTGGTGAAGGTGCCGCCGAGGATGTTGTTGAACAGATCGAGCGGAATGCGGCGCGGATCGGCGTAGGTGGGGCCGGGCATGACGAAACGAATCACCGTCTGGACCGCTTCGGGCCGATCGACAATGGCAACGCGCAGTTTCTGATCTTGCGGCAGAACATATTCGGGTTTTTGGCGCGCCATGGCGGAGGCGGGTTCGGCCCAGGAAGCGAAAGCGGCTTCGAGCTGCGCTTTCGCGGCTTCGGCGGTCAGGTCGCCCGCTACGAGAATGACGGCGGTGGACGGGCGATAGGTGGATTGGTGAAATTGACGAATGTCGTCGAGCGTGAGTCGTTCCACGGTGGTCGGCGTTCCCACCGTCGAACGGCTGTAGGGGTGGGCATCGCCAAAGTAGGTGCGCATGGCCACCCAATTGGAAACGACCTGCGGCTGATCCAGCGCACGGCGGAGATTTTCCACGTGAAGCGACTGCACACGCTGCCACTCCCGGGCATCAAACTTCGGGCGCAGGACGGCATCGGCCAGCAGGGCCAACGCGGGCTGGACGTTACGCGACAGCACGGACAGGTCGACCATCGCGGCGTCGTAACTGCTTGACGGTAACAGGGTCGCGCCCAGCGCATCGAGCGCATCGGAGAACTCGATGGCGTCGCGTGAGCCGGCGCCCTCGTCGAGCATGTCCGCCGTAAGCATCGCCAGGCCCGCCTGAACCGGTCCGTCATGCTCCGACCCCGCCGAAGGCAACAGCAACCGCAGTGCCACCAGCGGCAGTTCGCTCTTCTGCCAATGGTAGACCGTAACGCCGTTCTTCAGTTGGAACGATTCAGGCAGGGGCGGGGCGAAACCGGCTGCGTCCGCCAACCCCGGCCGTTCGTCGCGCGGGTTTGCCTCCGGAATCTCGATCTCGGGAATCACGCGCAGCACCAGGCGGGCATCGGGCGTGAGCACCTTCTTTGCCCAAGCCTGCACGGCGGCGGCCGTGGCGCCGCGATAACGTTCGAGATCGCGCTGGAACGAGTCGGGCTCGCCGAAATGGAATTCATATTCGTTGAGCTTGTCGGCTTTGGCCAGAATCGACTGGAGCTGCGCGACCATGCGAAACTCCAACTGCGCTATCTGGCGCTCCAGTTCCGCGGGGGTGGGGCCGGTGGTGGTGAACTCGGCAAGGACTTCGTCGATCGCCTTTTCCACGGTATCGAGCGAAACGCCCGGCTTGGCGGTGGCCTCGATGTAGAAGAGCGAGCCGAGCATCATCGACGACTGGTAGGCGGCGACGTCGACGGCCAGTTGATCCTGGTACACCAGGCGCTGATAGAGGCGGCTGGAAATGCCGCTGCTGAGGATCGCGGCGGCGAGGTCCATTTCGGCGTCGCCGGGAGCAAAATGCGGCGGGCTGTGATAGACGATGGACGTTCGCGCATACTGCACCGCGTCGGTCATGGTGAGCCGCTTGACGCCACCCAGCTTCACCGGTTCCGCCATCGCATGGCTAACGTCCGATCCGCGCGGCAGGGTGCCGAAGAGCCTCTCGATCAGCGGCTTGACTTCGGCCTTGTCGAAATGGCCCGCGACCACCAGCGATGCGTTGCTGGGCACGTAGTAAGACGCGAAGAAGTCCTTCACATCGTCGACGGTGGCGGCCTCGAGATCCTCGTGGCTGCCGATGACGGTGCGCTGATAAGGGTGCCCCTTGGGGAACATCAACTCGTAGATCTTCAGCTCGGCTTTCCCGTAAGGGGCGTTTTCGTACATCTGGCGGCGTTCATTGCGTACCACTTCTCGCTGCTTGTCGAGTTTCTCCAGGGTCATCTCGCGGCCCAGATCCTCGAGGCGATCGGCGTCGAGCCACAACAGGGTGGGCAGCAGTTCCGCGGGCCCGCAGGAGTAGTAGTTGGTGCGGTCTTCGCTGGTGGAGGCGTTGTTGTAGCCGCCGCCTTCCTCCATGAGGACGTCGAAGTCGCCCCCGGGGACGCGCCGGGTGCCCATGAACATCAGGTGTTCGAAGAGATGGGCGAAGCCGGAGCGGCGTTCCTTCTCGTCCTTGGCGCCCACGCGGTACCACAGGTTGACGCACGCCAGGGGCAGCGAGTGATCCTCGTGCATAATGACCGTGAGTCCGTTGGGAAGCCGGTACTTTTCGTAGGACACCTGCTGGCCCGCGGCGGCGGCTCCGAAAAGCAACAACACAGTTACAGCCAGGTACAGTGAACGCTCCATGATTGCCTCTCATGCAACGCCATGGAATTCGAACGACCCCGCTGGTCGGACGGTTTCGGTTCAGGCTATCGCAAAGCCGGGTTGTGGGCCATACGCAGCCGAAGACGCGGCGTGCAAAGTTGCATGAAACGCCGCGGAACGGCCGGCTCGGGCGGGTCAGCCGTTTGCCTTCTCCGCTGATTTGATATCGCGAACGGGTTGAGAGGCGCCCATGATGGGTGGCGCACCCTGGGCCACGCGCAAGACACCGGGAAGATCCTCGCCGACATGCTGGCGACCCAGCTCCTGAATCCACTGTTCAAAGGACGCCAGGCGGCGGCGTGCCACGTCGCGCACCGCTTCGACGCGAAAGGCACTCTTGAGGCGCGACGACCAGTACTGGTATTCCTGTCGCCGCTCCCAATGATCGAGCACGGCGCGCACGCCTTTGCCCTCCAACAGGCCGCGGCGCATGCCCAACCATAACATGGGGAGCCCGAATTCTTCGAGCGCTTCCGCCTCGGACACAATCTGCGACTCGACCAGGTGCGGGACACGTTCGCTCAACCCGTGGATCGTCTCCGTGGCCCGCTCCAGCACGTCCGAAGGAAGGACACCCGCCAGGCGATCCCCCATCAGCTCCGCGCCCGACGCGCGAGAGGCGGCGCTGAGCGGGCGGGCGAGGAACTCCAACCGGGTCACCTCGTGCGCGCGGAGCCGGACGATCCAGCCGGCATCGTGGTAGAGGGCGGCGGCGAGAAGGGCTACCTCATCGGCCCGGGGCGACTGGAACTCGGGCAGCCCGGCGATGGCCAATGCCGATCGCGCGACCCGGGTGGAATGCTCCCAGAGAATGAGGTCTTCTTCCCCCTGCTCGGTGTGAACAACGAGGTCGGCGCGCGCCAAGCTCCAGAGGGCGTCAGCCGACCCGGACACTGCCGATTGCTGATTGTGGCTCACGGGGCGGTCTACCATCCTGCGACTCCGCTACCCGACGATCCGTGCGCTGTTGCGGCGAGGCACGACCACCAGTCATCCGGCACGCTGAACGACCCCGCGCCGCGGCCCACCGGAGGCCATGCGCTGCCGTCCGGAAATTGACGTGCGTTCGAAGAGCCCCTTTCCGATCAACCTGCAACGCGCGCGCATTGAAAGTACCCGCGGACCACGCCAGCCGCACCGACTTCGCCGTCCGGGGAATAGTCTACCTCCGCCATTCTACCGGAAAACCCGGGCAGAATGCCACAGAAAATTTTGTGAAGTCGGTTTGGATTCGTGTACGGACCGCGGGAAAGGCGGCGGTGGGCGACGATTCTCCGGGGCGCTTTCTCCACTTACACTGCCTCATCCTCGAGTAGCCGGTAGTAAAAGTCCCGTTTGCGCGGGTACCAACCCGCCCCTTTGATGGCCGCACGAATCTCCGCCTCGGTCAACTGGAACGTGGTCCCCGCGGCCGAAACCACGTTTTCCTCCATCATCACTGAACCCATGTCGTTGGCACCGAAATACAAGGCCAACTGTCCGATCTTAACCCCCTGGGTAACCCAGCTTGACTGGATGTTGACGATATTATCGAGGTAGAGCCGGGCCAGGGCCGACATCTTGAGGTATTCGTGGGCGTCGGCGAGGACGAGGTGCTTGCCGTCCGGGGTTGAACCCCGTTCGGCCGGGGGCTTGCGGACCCGACCCAACGGCGTATCGCCGGGTTGAAACGTCCAGCAGATGAACGCGGTGAAGCCGCCAGTCTCGTCCTGAAGGTCGCGAACGCGCCGCAGGTGTTCGATGCGTTCCTCCACGGTTTCGATGTGCCCGAACATCATGGTGATGCTGGTGCGCATGCCGATGGCGTGCGCCTCGCGCATCACCTGAAGATACTGTTCGGTGGTGGTCTTGCCCTGGGCGATGCGCTCGCGAACACGGTCCACCAGAATCTCCGCTCCGCCGCCGGGGATGGAATCGAGCCCGGCGTCGCGCAGGCGCAGCAGCACGTCGCGCAGGCTCATGCGGAACATCTCGTGGAAGGCGTGGATTTCCGGCGGGCTGAAGGCATGGATGTGAATGGCCGGGTACTCGCGCTTGATGAAGCGCAGCAGGTCAAGGTACCACTCGAAGGGCAGCAGTTCCGCGGGCACCAGGCCCCCCTGCATGAGCACCTGCGTGCCGCCGATCGCCAGCAGTTCCTCAATCTTCTGTCCGATTTTGGCGAAGCTCAGCACGTATCCGTCGGGCAGGTCCTTGCGGCCGGTGTCCATGCCCGGCGGGTCGGCTTTGAAATTGCAGAAAATGCACTTCGCGGTGCAATAGTTGGCGTAGTTGATGTTGCGATCCACCACGTAGGTGCGATAGGGCTCGGGGTGGAGCCGCAGGGTCACTTCGTGGGCGCGGCGACCGAGTTCGTGAATGGAGCAGTCGCGATAGAGCTCGAGCGCTTCGGCATCGCTCAGGCGCGAGGCACCGGTGCGCTGGGCGATCGATGACACCGCCGTGCTCATGAGAACGCCAGCTCCCGGTCCATGGTCGTCAGTCCGTGCTTCCTGGCCAGCGCCAGGAAACGGCTCATGCCTTCCCGCTGCCGGTCGCCCAGGTGGTACTTGAGTCTTGTGGTCAGGTAGCGCGTGGCCAGCGCCACCGGCCAGCCCATGCCCGGCCCGTAGTCGGCGGCGATCATCGCGGCGGCGGCCACCCCGCGGTCGCGCGCGGCCGAGAGACGTTGCGACAGGTCGCCCCAATCGGCTTCTTCGTGCGCTGCCCATACCGCGAAGACAAAAGGTAGAGAGGTGAGCGACTTCCAGGCCGAGCCCAGGTCGGTTTCCACCTCGTAGTCGTGCAGCGTGTGGTTAACGACCTTGTCGCCGATCAACAGCACGGCCTCCGGGGAAACGCCGCCATCCGCCCGGTTCAAGGGCACGATGGTCAGCCGCCGGCCGTACATTTCCCGCCAGATGATCGCAGCCAGCGCCACCGACGTGTGCGAGTCGCCATCCACGTGCAAGGTGCGGATTTCGGTGGGCGGCACGCGGGAAAAGACGCGTACGGTGTAGGTTTCGCCATCGCAACCGATGCACGCATCGGAAAGCACGCGCCACGTGCGGGCGGGGGCGGCCAGGTCGATCACCGGGACCAGCGCCACGTCCACCGAGTTTGCGGCCAGCAGCGCGGGCAGGCGCGCGGGAACGTCGTAGTGCATGGCAATGGCAGGGTCGGCGTCGAGGCCGGCAATCAGCGGTTTGGCGTTCAGGTAGGACACGACCCCCAACCGCCGCACCGCCACGGGACGGGCACTGCGGCCCGCGGGCGCGCCCGAGGGCGAACCGACGCCTGCCGTCCACCCCATTTCGCCGCTTAGTGCCACAATATTGTCACTCACCGGTCACGCCCGGATGCGGGTCGGCGGTCTTGCGCCCGGGGCGAAGCATAACACCGGCCGAGGCGACCACCAAGGTACGCAAGCGCGGGACACTACGTGAACATGCGAAGCTGCACGCGCTCCATGGCATACTTTTCCACCGGCTCGTCGACGTTCACCGGGTAGTCCCCGGAGAAACAGGCGGTGCAGTACTTCTCCGGCGCCATGTTCACCGAGGCGAGCATGCCCTCCTGCGAAAGGTAGTGCAGCGAATCCACCCCCAGAAACGCGCGAATCTCATCCACGCTGCGCCCATGGGCCACAAGCTCTTTCTGATCGGGAAAGTCGATGCCGAAATAGCACGGGTGGCGGATCGGGGGGCTGGCCACGCGCAGGTGTATTTCCTTCGCCCCGGCCTCGCGCAGGGCGCCGATCTTGGCGCGGGTGGTCGTGCCGCGGACGACGGAATCCTCCACCACGGCCAGACGCTGGCCGCGGACCGCTTCGCGAATGACCGTCAGCTTCATCTTCACCGTCGCGACCCGGTCGGACTGGGTGGGCTGAATAAACGAGCGCCCCGCGTAATGGCTGGTGGTAAACGCGCGACCGAGCGGAATGCCGCTCTCGCGGGCGTAGCCGATCGCTGCACACTTGGCGCAAGTGGGAACGGGCACCACCAGGTCCGCGTTTACGGGCGCCTCCCGGGCGAGGCGACGGCCCATGGCCACGCGCACGAGGTGCACGTTCTCGCCGAATACCAGGCTGGAGGGATCGGCAAAGTATATTTGCTCGAAGATGCAGGCGGCGCCGCGCTCCGAAGCTTCGCCGCCGAACTGGCGGCTGGTCACGCCTTCATCGGTGATGGTCACGACTTCCCCCGGGGCGATATCGCGCACATAGCGGGCGTCGATCATGTCAAAGGCCTTGGTCTCCGAGGCGACGACCACGGCGCCGCACTTGGTTTCTCCCAGGCACAGCGGGCGGAAACCCAATGGGTCGCGGGCGGCCACCATGCGATCGGGAAACAGCAGAAGCAGCGAATAGGCGCCCTGAAGGTGGTTGAGCACATGGTCCAGCGGGTGCTTTTTGTGCTGGTGCGCCGGCTTGGCCAGCAAATGGATGATGACCTCGGTATCGCTGGTGGTCTGAAAGATGTGGCCGACCTGCTCATAGTTGCGGCGCAGCAACGCGGCATTAATCAGGTTGCCGTTGTGCGCCACGGCCACCTGGCCGCCCATGTACGAGAACAGCAGCGGCTGGGCGTTGCCTTCGCAACAGGATCCGGTGGTGGAGTAGCGAACGTGCCCGATGGCCACCCGGCCCTCGATTCGCTGGAGCGCCGGCTCGTCGAATACCTGGTTGACCAGCCCCATGCCGGCATGTCGGCGAAGGACGTCGCCGTTGGTCGAGACGATCCCGGCGGATTCCTGTCCGCGATGCTGGAGGGCATAGAGCCCGAGGTGGGTGAGATAGACCGCGTCCTCATGGCCGTAGACGCCAAAGAGCCCGCAGTGATGTCGAATCGATGCTTTTTGCACGCTTTGGCGCTGGTGCGTGGTGTCGCTCCACCCGGCCCGGAGGCCGATCTCGGCTCCGCGGTTGAACGTCTCAGGAGTGTAGCGAACCGACGGGAATGCGTCAACGAAAGCAGCGCTGAGGGCGGCTCCGAAAGGCCGCACGGGGCGCAAAAAAAGAACGGCGGCGTATGATCGATTCGACCATACGCCGCCGCTTTGGTTAGAACTTACGGAAGGTCACCCTTCCGTTGCAGCGCCCGACAACTAGCGGGTGCCGCGGGTCTTGCCACGGACGCCGTTGACCGGCTGCGGCATGGCGC
>CAZMVD010000058.1:0-23736 GCA_964569425.1 uncultured Phycisphaeraceae bacterium | reverse complement strand
TCTTTTCTGGTTGCGATGGCCAGTTCGCCGTGCATTACAAGAGCACGCACGAAGCAACGAACATGTACGGCGACGCCGCGATATCCCAAAGCGGGGATCAGGTGATCGAGAACCTACCTCTGTTTCAGTTTCACACCTATCGGTATGAGAGCCTAGACGGACAGAACTTTCAAACTTCGGTCAACGGACAGGTATTGCTTGACAGTGGTCCAAACTCGGGTGACAACGGGGCTGCATTTATCCAACTTCGTGGCCGCGGGGGTTGCTTGGGCGACGAGATACCCAACATGGTCAACGAGTGGGACTACGTGCGTTACGGCACCATCGATTCCGGGGAGCAGATTGTGAGTGTCGATCCGCCGGCGGGACAACTGGGGCCTCAAGGCTATACCAGCTTCACCACCTTTCGCGTCACCTTCGACGCGGCCAACTATGTGTACATCGATGACATCAGCGTCTCCGTCACCGGCGGCACCGCCCCCATCGTCACGGCCACCCGCCGCCGCGAGACCGACGACGTAGACACCGTCGAAATCGTTCTCGATCGCCCCCTGCCCAACAACCAGCGCACCCGCTTCACCTTCACCGACGCCGCCGGCTCCCAACACATCGACTACGACTTCCGCGAACCCGTCCCGCCGGTACCAACCGTCGGCGTCGGTGGCGCCCTGTTCATCGCGGGCGTGATCACCTTCGCCGGCTTTCTGCTACTCCGGCGGCGAATTAAGAATGGGGAATAGCGAATAGCGAATGAGTCTTCGGAAGGCGAGAGGCAAGAGGCGAGAGGCGAGTGAACGCTGAAACGTCGAAATGCCGAGGTCAAGCTTGAGTAGGCAGCGAGGCGGTCAGGTTAGGACGCGGCAGGGGTACGGGAGGCGGGATGCGCGACGGCCGTTGGGAGCGGGTGAGTCCGATTACAAATTCGCACCGATCCTCTACTCGATGAATCACGTACTATGGTATAAGTAGTCGTTACAGGAGGCATCCTGGCGGGTGGAAGGTTCGCGCGGGCGGAAGTTCGCGGCGTGGTGGAAACGGGCAAGGGCACTGGGGCCCGCCATAATCCAGGGCAGGACTGACCGGTTGGAGAACCGGTGCCACGGCGCGGCCGGGGTACGGCGGGCGGGTTCGGAACAAATTGGAACGGCAGACAGGGAGGAACAGGGCATGTTTTTTGATCCGATGTATTTCGTCTACGTGGGGCCGGCGATATTGCTGGCGATGCTGGCGCAGGCGATGGTGAGTTCGGCGTATGCGCGGGGGAACAAGTACACGGCGCGGAGCGGGCTGACCGGCGCGGAGACAGCGCAGCGGATTCTGGACGTGTACGGCGTGCGCGGCGTGGGCATCGAACCGGTGAAGACGTTTCTGGGCGACCATTACGACCCCAAGCACAAGATGTTGCGGCTGAGCCCGGACGTGTATCACGGGCGTTCGCTGGCGGCGCTGGGGATTGCGGCGCACGAGGTGGGACATGCCATTCAGGATGCGACGTCGTACGGGCCGCTGGTGCTTCGCAACGGGCTGGTGCCGATGGCCTCGGTGGGCAGTAACCTGTCGATTTTTCTGGTGATCATCGGCGTCGTGCTTCAGTTTACGCAACTGGCGATCATCGGGCTGGCGTTGTTCGGGGTGGTGGTGGTGTTTCAACTGATCAACCTGCCGGTGGAGTTCAACGCGTCGAGCCGGGCGCGGGGGATTCTGGTGGAGCAGGGCATTGTGACGCCGCAGGAAGACGTGGTGGTGGGCAAGGTGCTGAACGCGGCGGCGATGACCTACGTGGCGGCGACGATCACGGCGATCATGACGCTGCTGTACTACGCTTCGATCGTGTTCGGGCGGCGGAATTAGGGCAGCGGGGCGCAGGGGCCGTTTCCCTGGCGGGAAGAGTCGCCCGAGTGAAATCCTTGGCGGGCAGGAACGCCCGCCCCACTGGGCGTGACGCGGCGGAGACGCTGGGGCCGCTTACCGGGTGACGTTCTGGAGAACGGGAAGCGAAAGGCGGGCGCCGTGCGGGCGGAGGGCCGTTGCGTGGGTGCGGGTGGCGGTGACGCGGTCGATGCGCACGGGAACGAGTTCGCCGGGATGGAGATCGGCGGCTTCGAAGTGGACCTGGAAGTAGCGGTCGGCGCGGCCGTGGTAGAGGTGCCCGTTGCCGGGCGGGGAAGTTCCGGCGTTCACGAATCCTGACGCGCGCGTTGGGGTGCTATCGTTATTCGTCGAATCACCGTGCGACAGAGGCTCCGCGCCGGCCGAAGCCGGCTCGATTCCGAACGGCCGGTCGCGTTCTACAATGACCCGCTCCTCGGCGCCGACAAGCTGCCGGCGGAAGGCGAGGGAGCTCGCGCGGTCCACTTCTTCCAATCGGTTCATGCGATCCTTGACTAACGAGGCGGGAACGAACCGGCGCGACCAGCGTGCGGCGGCGGTTCCGGCGCGTGGGCTGAAGGGGAAGGCGTGGATTTTGACGAAAGGGACGCTGCGCGCGACGGCGAGCGACGCTTCGAAATCGACTTCGGTTTCACCGGGGAAGCCGACGATGACGTCGGTAGAGATGGCGGGCCGATCGAAGACGGCACGCACGCGGTCGATCATGTCGAGGAACTCATCGCGGGTGTACTGACGGTTCATGCGGCGCAGGATCTCGGCGCTGCCGGATTGCAGCGGTAGATGGAGATGCGGCACGCAAACCGGGTGAGAGGCGAGCACATCGAGCAAGGACTGGTCCACGTCGCCGGGTTCGAGACTGGAAAGGCGGAGGCGCGCCAGGCCCTTGACCTGCGCGAGGGAGGCGACCAATCGGGCAAGCGGGGAAATCGCTGAGTCGAAGCGCTTGCGGACGGCGGTATCGCGGCCGTAGGCGCCGAGGAATATGCCGGTGACGATGATCTCGCGATAACCGGCGCGGACGAAGGATTCGGCTTCGGCGACGGCCACTTCGACGGGTTTGGAACGGAGGTTAGGGCGCAGCCTGGGGATGATGCAGTAGGAGCAGAACGCATCGCAACCGTCCTGTATTTTGAGGTAGGCGCGTTGGCGGCCTGCGAAGTGATCGATGCGGTCAACGAGTGGGCCGGCCTGCTTGACAACCGATAACGGGGGCGGAAGAATCGACAAGGACAGGGGAACGGCCATCGCGTCTTGCGCGGCGGCCGGCCGGGGAATCTTCGATCCTTCCTTCCGGTGGGGCAGCAAGGGGTACAAGACAGAGAGGCCGGCGTTGTTCGGCTGCGGCGCGGCATTGCCGGCCGGGTCGAAGGCAGAGTGTGTAAGATGTTCGCGCAGCGCAGCGCAGGCATCGCTTTCGTGGTCGAACGTACCGACCACGCCGGGGATCCGTTTGAAGGCCGGGGCATCGGCGGCGGCGCCGCAGCCGACGACGTACACGGCCGAACATCCGTAGCGCGTGAGTCGGCGCACGGTCTGACGACTCTGGCTCAAGGCGGAGGCCGTTACCGCACAGGTGTTGACGACGGCGATATCGGGGACTTCCCCGGCGGGAACGGGCAACCAGTCGAGTTGGTGCAGCATTTCGCGAAGCTGCTGGGACTCGTACTGATTGACTTTACAGCCCAGCGTCTGGAGTAGATACTTGCCCGGCATGGGGGAACTGTATCTGCACAGCGTCCCCGGAAAAAGGGGAAGTTTAGAACGGCGGCGCGCCTGGACTACCGTTTCCGGAGCGCGGGCGGGCACTGCGACAGGCCGGGAGGAAACGCCCAATGGCGACGGCACAAGCTGTCTGGGGAATCGACGTTGGACGGTGTGCTCTCAAGGCCGTCCGGTTGCGGGCCGGCGCCGAGGGAAAGATCGAGCTGCTGGCGCATGACTATATCGAGCACGCGAAGATCCTTTCGCAGCCCGACGCTGATCGGCATGAGCTGATCGCGGCGGCGCTGGAAAAGTTCCTTTCTCACAACGACATTTCCAAGGACCGCGTGGTCGTAAGCGTTCCGGGCCAGCACACGCTGGCGCGGTTTACGAAGCTTCCGCCGGTGGCCCCGAAGCGAATCCCCGACATCGTCCGTTACGAAGCTGACCAGCAGATTCCGTTCGACATGGACGAGGTGATCTGGGACTACCAGACGTTTCAGCAGGAGGGGTTGCCGGATATTGAGGTGGGCATCTTTGCGATGAAGCGCGAGCTTTTGCGCGAGCATCTGCTGCACTTTGAGCAGGTCTCGGTGGAGCCGGCGGCGGTGCAGTCGGTTCCGCTGGCGGTATATAACGCGGCGCAATTCGACGGGCTACTGGGGAAGGATACGACGGTGCTGCTGGACATCGGGGCGGAGAACACCGACCTGATCATCGGCACGCCGAACAGCCTGTGGACGCGAACGATTCCGCTGGGCGGGAACCATTTCACCGAGGCGCTGGTCAAGGCGTTCAAGCTCTCCTTCGCGAAGGCGGAAAGCCTGAAGCGCACGGCGGAGACGAGCAAGTATCGTCGTCAGATTTTTCAGGCGATGCGTCCGGTGTTTGCGGATCTGGTGCAGGAGTTGCAGCGTTCGATCGGGTTCTATTCGTCGACCCATCGCGACGCGGAGATTGAGCGCGTGGTGGGGGTGGGCAACGCGTTCAAACTGCCGGGCTTGCAGAAGTACCTGGAACAGAATCTGGGGATGGACGTACAGACGCCCTCGTCGTTCAAGAAGGCGGGGGTGGTTGAAGGAACGCAGGCGGAGACGCTGAAGAGCGAGTTTCCGAGCCTGTTCGTTTCGTACGGGCTGGCGCTGCAGGGACTGGACCTGACGAAGGTCACGAGCAACCTGCTGCCGACGGAGCTGGCGAAACAGGCGGTGTGGCGCAAGAAGCGGCCGGCGTTCGCGGCGGCGGCGGCGTGCCTGGTGGCGGCGGGTGCGGTGGTGTGGTTCCGGCAGACGTCGGACATGCGGGCGCTGGCGGCGGGGGTGGAAGAAGTGGGCCGGGTCTCGGTATCGCAGCTTGATGAGGCCGCGCGGATCATCGACAACGGACCTTCGCCGAGTCTTTCCGACCTGGCGAAAGCGGCGAGCGTGCAGGCGGCGGGCAAACTTCTGCGGAGCGAGGCGGACAAACTTCGAACCAAGGGAGCGCCGGAGCGCGAACAGGCGGAGAACCTGGTTCAACTGCAGAAGCATAAGGCGATCATACCGGCGGTGATGCAGGCGGTGCATGATTCGCTGCCGGATCCGGGCATCGCTGTGGACCAGCGGAACAACGTGGAGGCGTACGTAAGAGCGCTGAAAGCGGTTCCGCGCCCGGAGCGGCGGCAAATCTGGATCGATCTGCTGGATATGCAGTACGAGCCGAACCTGCACGAGCTGGATTGGCCGAGCGTGGTGGCGATGCCGCCGCCGTTGCATGCGATGGACCAACCACTGGAAGGCATCTGGTTGAAGATCAACTGCATTACGCCGAACCAGGGCGCGGCGCGGTTTGTGAACGAGACGTTCATGGAAGCGCTGCGGAAGAACGGTCGTCGGGCGGGGGCGGGATTTTATTTTGACCGGATTGCGATGTTCACCGGCGGGAAGCTGGACCTGCGCGGGGGTACGGGACGCCCGGGCGCGTTTCCCGGGGGGGCGGCGAGCAGCGCCACCTCTACGGACTTGCTGGACCCGCTGACCGACGAAGCGCGGGACAGTGATTATCAGTTTGAGATCTTTGTCGACCTCGTACCGCATGACATTCCCCCGGAGCTTCTGGAGGACGATTCAGCGGACGAGGAAAGCAACACCGAGGAAGAGCAAGGCGACGATGGCGGATGAGGAGCCCGGGCGCGGTGGCAAACCGGGCGTTGAACTCTTGACCGGGCATCGGTAGGAGCGATCGGTTTATGGATTTTCTGCGACGACATGGATTCCTCCTGGGTTGCGCCGCGGCGGCGGCGGCTGGTGTCGCACTGATCGTGACCGGCCTGCAGGCCATGCCGCGCGTGGTGCAGTCGATGGAACAGGCCAAGGGGCTGTACAGCGGGCTGGATTCGCTGCAGAACAATCCGGTGAACCTGCGTTCGATTCAGGCGGAAGAAGAGCGGGTGGCGCGAATCGTGGAAGACCGGGACCGCGTGGTGGCGCGTGGGGTGGAGCTGCACGCGCGCCACAAGCCGCTGGTCGACAAGGTTTTTCCTGAGAGCACCGACGAAACGCGGCGGCAGTTCCGGCGGCAGTACGGGGTGGCGATGCAGGAGCTGGTCAAGTTGCTGCGGGGGGGGCAGCCGGCCACGCCGGGCGAGGTCGAGACGATGCGCGAGCGGATCACGAACGAACTTCGCCGCGCGGAGGAAACGGGGCAGGCGGGTACGGGTCCGGCCCGGACGGCCGCGGGTGTGCTGACGCGTGCGGGGGCCCGGCTGGACCCCAAGGCGCGGGCTGATCTGGCGGCGGCGCAACGGCTGTACTGTTATTTGCAGCCTTTTGAAGTGGCGGAGACGACCTCGGCGCGCCCGGGGGTGGCGCGACCGGTGAGCAGTCTGGATTTCGACCCGGCGATGAGGGAGACGGGAACCATCGATGCACCGTATCCGGATGAGTGCTGGCGGGCGCAACTGAACTACTGGATTCAAAAGGACGTGGTGGAAGCCATCGCGGCGCTGAACAACGAGGCGGCGGAAGCGGCGTTGGAGCGTGATGAGGACCGCTGGGTGGGAATGATGCCGGTCAAGGAGGTTGTCTCGGTTCGTATTTCGCGGAACTACGTACCCCCGCGGGGCGATTCGTTGTACGCGGGCGCCAAGCCGGGTGAGTTCACGGAGGCGCTTCCCCCCGGGACGGCGGATTCCACCTTTACGGGCACGGGACAGAGCGAGCATTATGAGGTATTGCAGTTCACGCTACGGCTGATCATGGACCAGCGTGAGATTTCGCGGCTGGTGGAGAAGCTTTCGACGGACAGTTTTCATACGCTGGTGCGTGTGGCGTACAAGCCGGTTCCGGTCAATCGGGACATGAGCGGGAAGATTTATGGGGACGGTCCGACCGTGAACGTGGTGCTTGACTTCGAGACGGTCATGCTGGGGGAATACTTCCGCCGGTGGATGCCGACGGAAGTTTGTGAGCGGGACCAAATTCCCTGTCCTCCGAGGGGATAGGGCGGGGACGGCGGTGAGGGGCGGTTTTCGGCACCGGGGACAGACGGTGGGCATTGGTTCCCACCCGGTGGGGTGATTCCGGCGTTTGGGCCTCGTTGGAGACGCACAGATGGCAAAACAGCTGGTGGGGCCTGTCGAACGGCACCTTGAGAAGGCGGTTGTCGGACTGGCGGGGGTGTTGCTGGTGGGTGTGGTGGTGGTCTATCTGGTCGGTTCGCCCAACCAAATGCAGCTTGACGGGGCGTCGGAAGCGGTGAGCCCGCGGAACATCGACGCGCGGGTGGCGGACAAGGCAAACGCGGTGCGGGAGCGCATTCGGACGGCCCAGCCGAGGGTGGAGATTCCGCCGCCGGTGTTTCCGGAATTCGCTTCGACGTTGAACCCATTCGCAGCGGGGCAGCTTGCGCGGGCGCTTGCGGCGGGAGCGCCGCGGGGTCCGGAGGCGCCGATCATCGATCCGCCGTCGGTCATCGAAGGCGATGCGCGGCTGACCGAGGTCCTGCCGCTGCCCAAGCCGACGGCCACGTTCGGCAGAACGACCTTTGAACTTGCGATGGGCGACCCTCAGAACCCGACGGTGAGTTACCCGGAATGCGACTGGGTGACGGTTTCCGCGTTGTTCGACCGCAAGCAGCAGGAGGTCCTTCAGGCGGCGGCGTATGGCGAGGCCCGGCGCGAGGTGGTGTTCGGCCCGGTGGAGTTGCAGCGTCGAGCGCAGCGGCGGGACGGGAGCTGGTCGGACGAAGACTGGGAGACGATTGCGCCGTGGCCATCGGTCGTCTTGCCTGAGCCGCCCACGATCAGCCTGGAGCAGCGCGGGAAGGACACGGTCGTGCCGATTGAGGATCAGAGCCGGGTCAACCGGTTTTATGATCAGGTAGCGGAACCGAAGAACCAACTGGATCTGATTCGGCCATTCATGCCGCCGCGCAAGAACGGGAACGAATGGCGTTTTCCGACATTGACGCCCTATCGTGAACTTCTGTTGCAGGACGACGATTTCCTCAGCCCGCAGGCACCGGCGGAAATCCCCTACGACCGCTACGGGCTGGATGCGGCGCCGGCGGTGACGGAGGAACAGCCGGGAGCTACGCAGCCCGCGGGGGATCCGGTGGAACTGGCGCTCAACGAAGCCGAGGCACTCCTGAAACGAGCCCAAACGCCGGGGCAGTGCGTTGACGCGTACAACATGTGCGTCGAGGCATTCAGCAAGCCGACGGCGACGCGCGCGCAAAAGGATCGCGCCCAACGGATCATGCAACAGGCGGATCAGAAGCGTGCGGACAAGGAGCGAGAAGAACGGCGCGGGGGGCCGCGTGGTGCTGTCCCAGGTACCCCGGTCGAAGAGCTGCCCAAGCGCGAATGGCAGCCGCGGCAGCAGCTCTGGGCGCACGACGCTTCCCCGGGGAGCCTGGTGCCGGGCAAGACGTACCAGTATCGGATGCGGGTGCTGTTGTTCAATCGGCGCGCCGGGGAGCCGCTGCTGTTTCGTGACAAGAGCAACGCGCAAGTGATCTGGGTGGCGGGCGCGTGGTCGGAGCCGACGGAGCCGATCACGATTCCGCCGATCATGGGGTATTTCCTGGCATCGAGCGACGAGCGAAAGGAAGAGGTCACCATCGAACTGTTCCGGTGGTTTGAAGGGATCTGGGTACGGGGCCGGGGGCGGTTCGGCATTGGCCAGGCGATGCGCCACGAGGAACGAACGGCCGTACCGGCGTGGGACGATCCGAACCAGGTGGAGCGTCCGATGGTTACCTTCGCGGTGGACGGGATGATCGCCGACATCAACTTCAAGCGGGACTGCCGCGAACCGCGCAAGGCGGGCAAGAGCGGCGTGAAGTTTCCGGCGGCGGGTACGACGACCTCGGTGGTGGTGGTTGACGCCGAGGGGAATCTGCGTGAGCGGTTTCTGTCGGTGGACAAGATTCACCCGGAGATTGAGACGTTCCGCAAGATGCTGTGGTCTCCGCCGCGCCAGCGATGACATGGTGGAAAAGGATGCCGGGGTCGGCCTTGCGGGCGGTTTGCGGCCCCCCTAGAATCCGACCCTCTCAGTATTGGGGCGCGATTCGGCGCGGACTGAGCATCAAGAGACCTGGACGGCGGTTGCGGTTACGCCGGTCATAAAGGTGGGATGAGGAGACCGTCCGCGGGGTCACACCGCCTGCCGGGCGAATGTGGAAAAGCGTCTGCCGTATGGAGGATAGTCCCTTGCCAAGCTTGAGGAGTCGCTCGGGGGTCTACACGGCGCTGGCGATCGTCGCGTCGTTGTTCGTGGCGATACCGTCGGCGGGCGCCGACGAGAAAGACAAGCTGGATCAGGCCGTACGGCTCTATGAGAATGGGGACTATCTGGCCGCCCAGGAGGCGCTGGCCGGCATAGACCGCGCTCAGTTGACCCCGGATCAGCAACAGGTTCGCGACGACTATCTACAGCGCGTACAGGTTGCCCTGACCATGTACGAGAAAGCGCTGCGCGACCTGGAAGATGCGGAGTCGGCGATTGCGGCGCGGGAGTACGACCGGGCGGAAGAGTTGCTCAACCGGGTGCTGTCCAACGAATATGCGGCCGAGGCGCTGCGGCGCGCGGCGAGCGCCCATCTGCGCGATCTCAATGAAGACCAGGCTGTAGAGCCGCGAAGTGAGGAATCGCCTTCGCGATTGGAGGCCGTCGAGGCCGTAGCGGGCGGACAGGAATCTCCTGCGCCAGCGCGCAGCGGCATGGAATCGGCGGCGCCGCCGGCGTCGGCGGATGCCGAGCGTGCGCGGGTGTTGACGCGCGAGGGCCAGGACATGGTCCGCGCCGGCCGTTACGAGGAGGCAGCGCGGCGTTTTGAAGAAGCGCTGGCACTTGTTCCGGGATACCCTGACGCGGCGGAAGGGCTTCGGTCGGTGCGCCAGCATGAGCAGAACCTTCACGGGAGCCGGGCGGAATCGCTGGCGGAACGTGTGCGGCGGGAGGATTCGATCAACTGGCAGCGCACGGTGGTGCAATACCGGGACGCGGAGAGCACGATCCGGAAAGCGGTGAGCGCGGGGCAATTCGAAGAGGCGCACCAGATGCTGGTTCGCGCTGCGCAACTGGTGGAGGCGGGCCGGCAGTTCGCCGATCCGCCGACGGATTACACCGGTTTGCGCGGCGAACTCGAGGGGCTGACGCGGTTCGTGCGCGACAGCGAGCGAACGTATAACGAGCAGAAAGTGGCGGAGACGCGGCGGGAAGTGGAGCGCCAGCGTTCGGAGCGCATTCGCCAGGTGGAAGAGAATCGCGCCCGCCAGGTTGAGTCGCTGATGGAGCAGGCGGCGCAACACCGCAAGGACGGCAACCTGGACGAGGCCATTAAGGTTTTGCGGCAGGTGACGGTCATTGACCCCAAGTACACCCCGGCACGGTGGATGCTGGACACGGTGGAGGACCAGCGCGAGTTTCGCCGCGCGAAGCGATTGCGGGATGACTTTTACGACAATGTGCGTGGGGCGCTCAACGACGTGGAAGAGGCCAAGATTCCGTGGTATCAGGATCTGACCTACGGGAACGACTGGGTGGACATTATCGCGCGGCCGACGCGCAGCCGGCCGGGGCAGTCGCGTCCGGATCGGCTGCTGATGTCGGCGCTGGATCGACCGATCACGGTCGATTTTCAGCGGACGCCGTTTCACCAGGTGATCGAGCAGCTTGCGGAGGCGCACAAGATCAACGTGGTCGTTAACTGGAACGACCTGGCGAGGGCGGGCGTGGAGCGCGGCGCACCGATCGATCTGACGCTGCCGCGCGAGATAACGCTTAAGAAAGCGTTGACCGAGGTGCTGGACCAGGCGGGCGCGGGTGTGGCGCTGGATTATGATATCGCCGACGGGGTGCTGTCGGTGGCTACGCAGGGCACGCTGGAGAAGCAAACGGTCACGCGGGTGTACGACATCACCGACCTGCTCATGGAGGTACCTAATTTTACGGACGCGCCGATGATCGACCTGCGCAATGCGACGCCCAAGCCGCAGCGCGTGTCGGAGAACGCGGCGGTTCCGTGGCGCTACGGCGATGATGACGACGACGAGGCGGAGACGGACCCCAATCGGACCGGCCGCGTGCGCCACATCATGGATGTGATCATGGATACCGTGGCACCGCATACATGGCGGGAGCGCGGGGGCGCGATCGGGAGCATCAAGGAGATCAACGGCCAACTGGTGGTGACGCAGAATGCCGCTTCGCAGCGGCAGATCACGGGCTTGCTGGACCGCTTGCGCGAGGAGCGTGCGATTCAGGTTTCGGTGGAAGCGCTGTTTATCACGGTGTCCAGCCACTATCTCGAAGAGATGGGCATCGATCTGGACGTCATCTTCAATGCGGGGAACGCGGGCTTCGACTTCCTGGACAGCGGCGCCGGTCCGGTGACTGATCCGGTGCTGGGAAACCGCCTGCTGCTGCCGCGGACCTTTTCGCGGCTGGGGTTCACGCCGGCGGTGCCGGCTGCGGGTCAGCCGCTGGCCCCGGGCGCGGCTCCGGTGCAGCCGTTTACGCAACCGTTCCTGATCCCACAGCGGGGCGGCGGCGGGGGCAGCCAGACGACGCCGGTTCCGGTGTTGTCCAACGTGCTTTCCCTGACGGATCCGGCGAACCTGCCCAGCGACGTTCCGGGCAGTTTCGGGGGCCAGTCGATCGCTCCGGCGCTGAGCGTGTTCGGCAGTTTTCTGGACAACATTCAGGTTGATTTTCTGATTCGGGCCACGCAGGCGGATTCGCGAACCACGGTGCTGACGGCGCCGCGCCTGGTGGTTTTTAACGGTGCGTCGGCGTGGGTGGCGGTGACCATTCAACAGAACTTCATCAGCCAGTTGCAACCGGTGGTGGCGCAAGGGGCGGTGGCGCAGGCGCCGATCACTGGGACCATCGATGCGGGCGCCAGCCTGTTCGTGCGTGCGACGGTCACCGCAGACAAGCGCTATGTGATGATGCTGCTGGCGCCGGGCGTGACACGGTTGTTGGATCTTCAGACATTCCAGTTCAGCGGCGGTACGGGGGCCAACCAGGCGTTCATTCAATTGCCGACGCTTTCGAGCCAGCGGATTCAGACGATGGTTTCGGTGCCGGACGGGGGCACGCTGCTGATCGGCGGCCAGAAGCTCGCCTCGGAAACCGAGGTGGAGGCAGGCGTGCCGATTCTCTCCAAGATTCCCCTGCTGAAGCGGCTGTATTCGTCGCGTTCGATGATCAAAGACGAGCAGACGTTGCTCATCCTCGTGAAACCGAAGATCCTCATCCACAGTGAACAGGAAGAACTGGCGTTCCCGTCGTTCTCGCAGCGCTGACGCAACGCTTCCGCATCGCCGTGTTTTGATGCGGTCGCGGTCGTCGACGTGGACGGCCAGCGCACCCGCCATGCAACGGCTCAGACCTGCTCACCTTATCGTTTTCGTCATTCTCGTTGCTTGCCTGCCGCGTTCGGTCTATGCCGAATCGCCGTCCGAATCCGTAACGCCAAGCCCCCGTCCGCCGTCGAGCGTCCAGGGCGTGCGTGAGTTTTCCGCCGGCGTACGCATCGACTGGCAGGGTCTGACCGTCGAAGTCGACGCCGAAGTGGTTTTGCGGGAGGGGCCGCTGGAACTGCTGGCGTGCAGCCCGAATACGCGGGAGCACGAGAGCATTCTCCGGGTGCCGGCGCGTCCGCTGCACATCTACCAGGCGATGGGGTTGATCGGCCTGGAGCCGGGTGGCCCGCTGGCCTACGACGAAGTGCGTGAGCGCTGGAAGCCGGCCTACGGCCAATCGCTTGAACTTCGGGTTCGCTGCGGCCCTAACCGAGGCGTGCCGGAAACGCCGGTGCAGCGGTGGCTGCTGACGATGGATGGCAAGGAAGTCTCGGAGCGGATCGATTGGGTGTTTGCGGGATCGGAGTCGTTGGACTCCGGGCGATTCGCCGCCGATCAGGATGGCACGGTGGTGTGCCTGGTGGACTTTTCCTCGGCGTTGATTGCGGTGGGCGCGCTGCACTCGGCCGACAACGAGCAGCTCTGGCTGCGTGCCAACCCGAAGACGATTCCGCCGCGGGGCACGGGGTGCACGCTGCTGATCCGCAGTGCGAATCGGGTCTATCACATCGAGCTGGCCAGCACGGACGAGATTCGCCATGAGGGCAGGGTGTTGTCGCGTTCGGACCTGGTACGGCTGGTAGAACCCTTGCCGCAGGACGACCGGGACGTTCAACTGCACATCACTCGATTGGCCGGTGTCACGGATGAGGCGGTGAATCGGATTACCGCATATCTGCGTGAACGCAACTTCCGGGGCGTGATCGAGGCGCGAGAGAAGCCCAAGGACCCTGCGCCCGGCACACCCCGAACCGCCCCCCTACCCGCCGACCATTGAGACGTGGGGCGGTGGCGGTCATAATAGGCACGACATGAACCCACCCCTTCCTGCAACCGTTTCAGACGTTTCTGCGGGGCGGCGCGAGCCGGCACGCGACGCAGCGCTGGCGCGCGGCCGGGCGGTATTGAATGCGGAAGCGGCGGCGATCCGGGAGGCAGCGGGCCGACTGGGCGACGCATTCGTGCGCGCCGTGGAGTTGATCCTGACCTGTCGAGGACGTGTGTGCGTGACGGGGATGGGGAAGGCGGGGCTGATCGGGAACAAGATCCAGGCGACACTGGCGAGCACCGGCACGCTGGCATACAGCCTGCACCCGGTGGAGGCATTGCACGGCGACCTGGGCATGGTGCACGGGGACGACGTGGTGGTGGCGTTGAGCAAGAGCGGCGGCTCGGAACTGGTGCAACTGCTGCCGATGCTGCGGCAGGTTGGCTGCAGCGTCATCCTGCTGACGGCGCGGATGGACTCGCCGGCGGCGAAACACGCCAATGTCGTGCTGGACATCGGCAACTCGGAGGAGGCGTGTCCGCTGGGGCTGGCGCCGAGTTCATCGACGACGGCGATGCTCGCCCTGGGTGACGCGCTGGCGCTGACGGTGATGGAGTTGAAGGCGATTCGGCCGGAGCAATACGCGGGCTATCACCCCGGGGGCGCGCTGGGGCGGTTCCTGATGAACGCCGGCCAGATCATGCGTACGGGGGCGGATTGCCCCACGGTGGGCCGAGCGGGCACCATGGCCGACTGTTCCGACGCGATACTGCGTGCGCCGCGGCGGGCGGGCGCTGCGGCCGTGGTGGACGAGGCGGGCGTGCTGGTGGGCATCGTCACGCTGGGGGATTTTTTCCGGCTGTTTACGCAAGGGGCGTCTGCGCCGCACCTGCCGCTTTCGCAGATCATGTCGCGCAACCCGAAGCGCGTACGGCGCGACGCGCGGGTGATGGAGGCCATTGAGATCATGCGTCGTCATGCGATTGACGAGCTTCCGGTGGTGGACGAAGCGGAGCTGCTGGTCGGCCTGATCGACGTGCAGGATCTGATCGCGCGCGGGTTTTCCTTGTTTGACCAACCGTCGTAGGCGGGCGAGCGGGTTGGTCCGGTGATTTTCTTCCGGGGGGCGGGGCGGTTCGAAGTTAAGGTACGTCGTCGACGGGTGGGGATGGGCGCATTGATTCAGGCGGGGATGCGCAGGCCGGATGGCTATTTTTTCTTTGGCTCGCGGTACATGGGCGTCCCGGCCAGTATAAAGATCACGATGCCTTCGCCGGTGGTGGTGCTGATGTCATCGTGCAAGCTGATGATTTCCATGCCGGTGATCTTTTTTATTTCCGCCTCCAACATCGGCCGCGCGAGTCCGACCATTTGCTCCCGCATCTGCTTGAGCAGATCCCTGCCCTTTTCTGAAGGGGTTACCATGACCAAGCGCTGCTCGGCCGCGGTCAAGACGCCCTTCAAGCGGACGAGCACCAGATCGCCGAGCAGGTAGACGTGAACGTCCTTGGGGCCGCGGCCCATGAACTCCTGCATGATGCGACTGACACTTTGCCCTATGGCGGCTTCGATTTCGCCCTGTGTGCGCATCTGTGAACTCACGTGGTACGTCGGCAAGACACGTTGTGCAGAATCGGGAGACGGTTGCACCGAAAAACATAACGTGCCACACCAGTTCACGCGTAACGCTGTGCGTATTGTAAGGGCAGGAGGAATGCAATCAAATTGTTCGTTGCATTCTCGGACGCATCGTGTTTACTTTATGGAGCGAGGGGAATGACGAGTATGCGGCGTCATTTCCGGTAGAGAAACTCGGATGACAAGGTAAAGGGCAATCCGGCAGCGCCGGAAGGCCTGTTGCAGAGTAAGCCGACGCGGTTGGGCACTGTATGGGTGCCTGTCCGCGTCGGCTTTTTTTATAGGCGCGGGGACATGGGTCGAGCGCCATCGCTGGGGAAGTGCGTGATGTCGACACCCAGATCGACCATGGCGCGGGAGATCGCCCTTGCAGCGTGTGACTTCGAGGAGGATAGGACCGGACACCGGCCCAAGTCGGCAACGGTGGTGCTATGCGAAAACACGCTGGTGGTCACGCTGCAGGGGACCCTCTCTCCGGCCGAGGAGGCCATGACCCGGAATCCGAAGTGTGCCGCCCAATTGCGACGATTCCACCGACGGCTCTTTGCCAGTGCGTCCGGTTCGTTGCAGAGAGAGATTGCGAGAATCACCGGTGCCGAGGTACGCGAGGCGAATACGGACATCGTGCCCACCGGCGGTCAAGTTCCGGGCACGATCGCGGGCGGCACCACGGTGCAGTGGTACCTGCTGGCGCACCCGGTGCCCCCTGACTCGTGGAGCGGCGTCATACCCGACGGTTCCCCCGATCACACGGAGGCGCTGCCATGCTGAGGGTTTGGAGGGACGGCGGGAAGCGCTATTTTCTTGGAACGAAGTCTCGCCGTGGCGTGAGTTGTGCGGCGAGAGGATACGGCGTGGCGTGATACCCAGACGCGAGTTGGCACGAATAGTGTTCTTGGCATTGGCAAGAGGCGCGCGCGTGGCCGAGAGTCGGCAAAGGGAGCCGTCCTGTGTCGACGGATGATCCATGCACGAGAAACTGTGTCACGGATGAGCCAAGGAGACGAGGAGGCGCAATCGTTCAGACCCACCCGGTGTAATGGCGAGGATTTTTCCTCGCAGGTTGAAACCAGGAGTCAGAATGGGTGCATGTTCTCGCATCCGCCTTTTTCGAGGAGACCAAAGATGTCATTGAATTACTGTAAGGTGGGAGCAGCGTTGTTGTGCGTCCCGTTGGTGTCGTTCCTTGGGGGATGCTCCTATTGCAGGGCCGACCAACCGAAAACGGTGACGGCGCCGCCGCCGCGGCCGGCGCCCGAGGTGAGAGTGGTCGAGCGGGATCTTCCGCCCAACGCCAAACCGGGCGAGTGCTACGCGAAGGTCTTTGTTCCCGAGCAGTTTGAAACGCAGAAAGAGACGATTTGCGTGCGTGAGGCGTCGGAGCGACTGGAGACGCTTCCTCCGCAATTTGAGTGGGTGGAGGAGCAGGTTCTCGTGAAGCCCGCGTCGGTGCGACTGGAAGAGGTGCCCGCGGTGTTCGAGAACCGCAAGCAAACGGTTCTGGTCAACGCGGGACACACGGGCTGGCAGGTGGAGAAGACGGTCCGCTGTGTCGGCGACAAGAACGTGAACATGGCCGAGGAGATGTACTGCCTGAAGACCCAACAGCCGGTCTATCAGACGATTGACACCGTTGTGCAAGTGAAGCCGGTCACAACGCGCGAGATTCCCATTCCCGCCGAGTATCAGACGGTGCGGCGGCAGAGACTGGTGACGCCGGCGACGACACGGCGGGTTGCGATTCCGGCCGAATACACCACGGTGGACAAGATCATCAAAGTGGCTGACTCGCGGGTGGAGTGGCAACGAGTGGAATGCGCACCGGAGCGGCGTGCCGAGGATTCGACCCCCCCGCGGGAAGTCCGGACGGTCGCCGGACCCTTTGGACCGTGAGGGACAGGAACGTGCGTGCCCGGCCCCACGGCGACAGCGAGCCGTGGATCGGGGGCCGCTCATCCGAGCGCTATTGAATGAACGAACCATGGTCTGGTGCTTCGGGGATAGCGGCGCCGGGGACCGCGTTGTTCGTTCAGGCCGGGCGACGAGTCGTGTCATCCGTGGGTTTTGCCCGGTAGGGATCATCGCCTGCGGGATGATCGCTCGGCACGTTTCTTGTTCAGTCGCGGTTGCGGATGTTCAGAGCGCGGCGTCGTTTCATTAGCCGGCGGTGTAAGGCCGGCCAAGCGGCGCCGCACCTTCCATGGCTTTTTTCTGTGCCGGTCGGGGTACCGGAGGCCAGGGGAAGATTCACCGGTCAACGTTGTTCGCGGCATCAGCCGCCGATGGTGCGCGTCGCCGTTGAATACCGCTGACGAAACGCCGACCGGCATACCAGGGGCGGTCTCTCCATTCCGTGCTCTTCCCTGCGCGCGTCGGATCGGGCGTTTGGACTCTCGCTTTCAATTGGGCCGAGCCATCCAAGCCGTCAACAGGCAATTGCAGTCCGAATCTGTCTCAAAATCGGACTCATTCGACATTGTCGCGGGCCATGTTCGTGGTTCAGGTTGGTCGGCGAATTCGGACGGAGTGGACTCATGGCCTGCCAAGAGGGTTTGTGTTACGATGATGCTGCGTGGACTCATCTGCCGAGAATCCGTATATGGGTCGAATCGTCGCGGCCGTTGACGACATGCCGCCGGGCGTGCGGCTTCGGCCCATGTACCCGCAGTCTGTGCCTCCAGCAGAGGCGGCGACGGGCGCCTTCGACGCGCGGGGAAGAGCCATCATCAAGACACCGTGCGGGTTGCCACGCCAGGATTGCGGCCCGGACCCATTGGTGTCCTGAGGAGAGCGGACCGAACCGATGGAACTCCCACGACGAGCACGGGGCGATGAGCTGCTGCGGGCTGGGGAGTTTTCCAGCCTGCGTCAGCGGCTGCGCGCGGTTGCGCCGCGGCACGATCTGACGAGCGTGATTGCGTGTGCGTTCGATCATCGCACGCGGATGCTGCCGTTTATTTATGCCGACCTGCACATGGCGCCGGCGGGGGTTCGGGCGGTCGGGTCGGCGATGCTGGATGCCGGATTTCCGAAGACGCGCATCGTCCAACAGCAGTGGAGTCGCCGGTTTCGCCCGGCGCACATGCGTCTGGACGGTCGGATGCCCGACCTGTTCATGGTTTCGAGCATGCAGATCCACTCGGCGGCGTGTCGAGCGCTGATTCGCGACGCGTGCACGATCGATCCCGCGCAGCGCCCGTTGATCATCGCGGGCGGACCCAAGGCCAACTATGAGCCGTGGGGCGCGTTCAGCGAGGACCCGAGTGATCCGTGGGGCGCGGACGTTGCGGTGACCGGTGAGGAGTTTGTCCTGTACCAACTGCTGGAGGTCCTGCTGGGGGAACGGGCGCGGCACGAGCCATTGCGATCAACGTTCCTGCGGGCGCGCGACGGCGGGCTGCTCGACGAGGTGCCGGGGCTTGTGTATGGGCAGCCGGGCGACGACGGGCGCGTCGAGACGCTGGTCGACACCGGCGTGCAACGGCTGCTGGGCGATCTGGATGAATTGCCGCACCCGGAGCTGGGGTATCGCATTCTGGAAGGACCCAGCAACCGCACCACGCTGGCTCCGCAGCCGCTTGCGGCGGCGCGGGTGCGGCAGCACAGCCCGATCGGGTCGCTGGTGATGACGTTCGGGTGCAAGTTTGCCTGTCCGTATTGCCCGATTCCGGCGTACAACCAGCGTCAATACCGAGTGAAGAGCGGAGAGCGGATTGCGGACGAGTTTCGGCGCCTCTATGAGCGATACGGCATTCGCAACTATTTCAGCGCGGACGACAATTTCTTCAACACCAAGTCTCGAACCCTCGATATCGTCGAGACGCTGGCGCGCACCAAGATCGACGGCATGCCGTTTCGCAAGCGGATTCGATGGGGCACCGAGGTGACGGTGCATGACACGCTGCAACTGCGCGACCACCTCTCCACGGTGCGCCGGGCCGGGGTGCGTAACTTGTGGCTGGGCGTGGAGGACATGACGGCCACGCTGGTCAACAAGGGACAAAGCGTGGGCAAGACGATCGAGGCGATCCAGTTGTTGTCGCGGCATGGCATTTCGCCGATGCCGATGATGATGCACCATGACGAACAGCCATTGATCAGCCGGGGGCCGAAACCTTACGGACTTCTGAACCAGATTCGGCTGCTGCGGCGCGCCGGCGCGGTCAGCATGCAAGTGCTGATGTTGGTTCCCGCGACCGGGTCGAAGCTGTTTTCGGGAACGTATACGTCGGGCATGGCTTATGAGAGCGTCGGCGGCAGGCCGGTGGAAGAGCACATGCTGGGCGGCAACTACGTGGTGGCGTCGAACCATTCCAAGCCGTGGCGCAAGCAGCTCAATATCCTGCTGGCGTACGCCTATTTCTATAATCCGCTGCGCATGGCGGTGGCGTTTCTAAAGCCCAAGAGCGGGCTGTATCTTGCCGATGCGGTCTGGCAGGGGCTGGGCATGTGGGGTCTGGTGCAGACGGCGCGGCGCACGCTGGGCTGGAACCTGCGACTATGGCGGGGGGTCATTCGCCGCAAGGTGTCGCCGCCGCACAGCGTTTTGCCGATGCGCGGGACACAGTGCGCAACGGCGGATCATGCACTGCCGGTCACCTGGCCGGTCGAACCTCGATTGCCGGAGACGGTGGAAGTAACGAAGGGCTCCGGGGTTCTGGTGGGCCTGCCCATTCTGAAGGGCGTGGGCGCGGTGCCGGTGCTCAAGACCGGTGCCATTATCTGAACCCTGGAGGCCGCAGTTTCCCGGGCGCCCTGGTGCGGTATCGCCACGGGCTGCGGTTCTGCAACGGTTTCCACACGCATACGGTTTTGCACGTGGGAATGCGGTGCTCTGGTTCCGCGGTCTTTTTGAATCAAGAAAAACCGGGCGTCCCACCCGGGGCGACGGCGAAAGTGCGTTGACATTGGGCGGACAGGTTCGTAATGTGCTAATTCACAACGCGATCGGGTTCGGGTGGCTGGCCGTTGAGTTCCTGAGAGGGTGACCAATGTCTCATTCGTTTGACAGCATCGTCAACACCGTCGGGCGTACGCCGCTGGTCAAGATCAACCGCATCATTCAGGCACCGGCGACGGTTCTGGCCAAGCTCGAGTTTTTTAATCCGCTGTCGAGCGTCAAGGACCGTATCGGCTATTCGATGGTCGCGGCGGGGGAGCGAGACGGCAAGATTTCGCCGGGGACCACGATTATTGAGCCGACGTCGGGCAACACGGGGATCGCGCTGGCGTTTGTATGCGCCGCCCGTGGGTATCAGCTCACTTTGACCATGCCGGAGAGCATGTCGGTGGAGCGGCGGGCGATTCTCAAGGCATTGGGTGCGTCGCTGGTGCTGACGCCCGCGGCGGAAGGGATGAAGGGCGCGGTGGCGACGGCCGAGCGGCTGGTCAAGGAAACGCCGAACGCCTATATGCCGCAACAGTTTGGAAATCCGGCGAACCCGGAGATTCATCGCCGAACGACGGCGGAAGAGATCTGGAAGGACACGGACGGGAAGGCCGACGTACTGGTTTCGGGCATTGGCACGGGTGGCACGATCACGGGCGTGGGCGAGGTGATCAAGTCGCGGAAGCCTTCGTTCAAGTGCGTGGCGATCGAGCCGGAGGCGTCGCCGGTCATCGCCCAACAGCGTGCGGGTCAGCCGCTGCAACCGGGCAAGCACATGATCCAGGGGATCGGGGCGGGGTTCATTCCGAGCATTCTCAATCTCGAAGTCATCGACGAAGTGCAGCACGTGACCAACGACGACGCTTTCGCGTGGGCCCGGCGGGCCGCCAAGGAGGAGGGCATCCTGTGCGGCATTTCGTCCGGCGCGGCGTTGTGCGTGGCCGATCGCATCGCCCATCTGCCCGAGTACAAGGGCAAGGTTATCGTGGCGATTCTGCCGAGCGCGGGCGAGCGTTACCTGTCTACCCCGCTGTTTGCCGAGGCGGCGGCGTAGTTACGGGCCAAGGATCATCGCAGCCACCACTTCTGGAAGCGGCCGCGGAGGGACGGCGCGGTTTGGGCTTGGCGGGGGAAGGCACGCAAAGTTTTGGCGCGCCCCGGGGCCAGCGCGTACTTCAAGGATGAATTGATTCTCGCAAAGCGATACCGGACGGGGCACCGTCCGAGAACCTGCCGATGAACTGGTCAAGTTTGTTTTTGACCGGACATGCGCACATTCTTATACTGGCGTTAGGTTGGGATTGGGTGACGATACGGAGCGACCGAATCCGATATTGTTTCCGGACTGATGTAACGTCATTATCCAGTTCGCTCTCTCGTCGCCCCCTCCCCTGAGTCCCCCCGGGTCTGCGTCATCCTGGAGGTTGTTTGGTCAGGGAATCCTGAGGAACCTGGTCCGAAGGCGACATCGAGTCAGGCCGCGGTTGTGCTTGTGCGGCGAAAACAGTGTGCCAACGCCCGCGTCCTTTGGTCGCTGGTTTATCGGCGCGTCATGCGCATCAATGCCTTTGCGAACTGAAGGGACGAGGGAGAAATCGTTCATGACCCTCGACATTCCAAATTATCGCGTGATCGAGAAGCTGGGCGAGGGCCAGCAGACGCGGATATTTCGCGCGCGATGCATGCGGACCGGGAAAGACTATGCGGTCAAGATTGTCAAAGTAGTCAAACCCGAGGACATGGGCATTGTTGAGTTGTTGCGGTCTGAACATGCGATTGCCTCTTCGATCGACCATCCGGTCATTCGCAAGGTCTATGAGTTGCGGATCATGCGGCAGCGGTTGCGTGTTCGCGGCGCGATTCTGTTCATGGAGTACGTGCCGGGGCATTCCATGTCGGACCGCGAGTTTCATTGGACGCTTCCCCAGTTAATGGAATTGTTCGTTCAGGTCGCGCATGGGCTGAACGCGATGCACCTGGCGGGATGGGTTCATGCGGATCTGAAGCCGCACAACATGATGTTGACGCCGGACCATCAGGTGAAGCTGATCGACCTTGGGCAGAGTTCGCGGATTCGCGAGGCCAAGCCGCGTGTGCAGGGCACCATCGACTACATGGCGCCGGAGCAGGCGACGCGCGGCGTGCTGGACCAACGGACGGATGTTTTCGGTCTGGGGGCGGCTTTGCACCGGGTGATCACGGGCAAGCCGGTTCCCACCGAGATGAACCAGACGGTCAACCTTCATTCGCAAAGTTTGGTGGGCAAGCGCGTTGACCAGGTGCGGCAGTTTCTTCTGACCGACCTGCCGGTCTGCGTGTCCAAGTTTATCACGGATTGCTGCAAGACGGTTCCCGCGGAACGCATCGCGGACATGCCGGCGGTGATCGAGCGCCTCGAGCTGGCACACACGATTCTGCTCAAGCAGGGCAACGGGGCGTTGGAGGGCGGCAGTGCGTTCCACGCCGAGCGCGAGCGCGACGAGGACGATATCGAAGCGACGCTGGAGGCGGCGATTGCGGATCAGCAGGGAGTCGCTTCGCTGGACGAGCTGAATCTCACCGATTCGGACGACGAGCACGCCTGACGAGCCCCATCCCCGTTGCCGCGGTCAGCGCGGCGGTTGCACACCCCTTATTGCTGCTTTTTCCGCTGCATGCTTTCCCGCGACGATCGGGCTCGCCGTTCAGGACACCTGTGGTGGGAATGCGGTCCGGACGTCCCGGCGGTCACCACTTTGGACGGTACCGCGCCTCACCAGTATCATCGCGATGCGGGGCGGTGTTCATGGTGAGCGCCCTTCTCGAAATCACGATCGAGGAAGTATCGGCATGAGCGAAAACGGCAACGTGGAGAAAGTTATCATTGTGGGCTCCGGCCCTGCGGGTTGGACGGCGGCGATCTATGCCGCGCGGGCCAATTTGCGTCCGCTGGTCTTTGCGGGGCGACCGAAGAGCGTGCCCACGACGATCCTGCCGGGCGGGCAGTTGATGACCACCACCGAGGTGGAGAACTACCCCGGATTTCCTGAGGGTGTGACCGGTCCGGAGTTGATGAGCTTCTGCGAACGGCAGGCGGTTCGATTCGGCACGCGGATTGTCACGGACAAGGGACTTAACCCGGACGTTTCCAACGCCGACGACGGTCACAGTTATGCGTACCACGATTGCCAGCGGGTGGATTTGTCGAAGCGTCCGCTGGAGGTTCACGGCGAAGACGGCAAGGTCTATCGCGCGCATGCGCTGATCATTGCGACGGGCGCCACGGCCAACTGGCTGGGGCTGGAGAACGAGCAGCGGCTGGCGCGCAGCGGCGGCGGGGTGAGCGCGTGCGCGGTGTGCGACGGCGCGTTGCCGGTGTTCCGCGACAAGGTTCTGGCGGTGGTGGGCGGCGGCGATTCGGCGGTGGAGGAAGCGACGTACCTCACGAAGTTCGCTGCGAAGGTGCACATGATCCACCGGCGCGATGAACTGCGTGCTTCGAAGATTATGGCGCGGCGCGCTCAGGACAACCCGAAGATCGACTTTGTGTGGAACAAGGTGGTGATCGACGTGCTTGGCGAGAAGATGATCACCGGCGTGAAGCTCAAGGACACGAAGACCGACCAGGAATCGACCATGGAGGTGGGCGGGCTGTTCATGGCGATCGGACACACGACGGCCACGGCGTTTCTCGATGGTCAGCTCGAACTGGATGGGAAAAAGTACATCAAGCTGAAGGACCCGTACCGCTCCACGACCAGCGTCGACGGGGTGTTTGCCGCAGGGGACTGCGTGGAC
>CAZMVD010000057.1:0-23918 GCA_964569425.1 uncultured Phycisphaeraceae bacterium | reverse complement strand
GATTCCGGCAGGTATCCGATGCGGCGCCGGACTTCCATGGATTGGGAGAACACATCGAACCCGGCCACGTTGGCTGTGCCGCTGGTGGCCGGGTGATAGCATGTGAGGATCCGCATGGTCGTGGTCTTGCCCGCGCCGTTCGGGCCCAAAAAGCCGATGACGCCGCCGCGGTCCACCTCAAAGGAGATGTTGTCCACGGCCAGGAAAGACCCGTAGCTTTTGGTCAGGTTGACAACCCGAATCATGGTTGCGATCCGTGCCCGGTGAACGTAACTCGTTATGCTATCGAAGCCTGCGAATGCCGAGTCAGGCTGCCTCGTACCTTAGGAACTTGCGGCTCTACTCGCGCCAGCCGCGGGGCAGTATCAACTTCGTTGACCCTCTGTCAACATTTTGGGCCCGATTGTGACACGCCTATTACGAAAGCCCTGGGCCCACGGTTCGCCATGCCCGACCGACGACCGCCGGTACGGCCGGGCTCACACGCAAGATCATGAGTCCCGCCGACGCACCGGATTCCCCGGCCGATTTTCCGTACGTCTTGCGCACGGATCCTGGATCGCAAGACGTGCACGGCTTCCACGAGCCATCGTGCAAACCGCATCCTGGTCAATCGTCCAAACTCGACAACATTAGCCCACCATAACCCGGGAGTTGCGACGCCAATCGCACTGAAACCTGTGATCGCACACGATCTCGCCATCGGCCTGGCGCTGTTCGCCAGGTGTGCATGCGTACACAAAACCACGGCCGCGACCTGCCCTGCCGGATGCAAATACCATGCTCGGGGGGCTGTCGTACTTCCGCTGAAATTGGCTGGATACCCACCCGTGTGGATCCATGCCCGATCGTTCAAAAGAATCCGCCAAAGACAGTTGTTCATCAAGGCGTTTCCCGACGGACCTAACCCTCGTCGATTGACTCGGCCCGCTGCCTGCCGCGCCTATGATCGAACGACTCATTCCTTCGCAACCCAAGAACGAACCTCCGGCCATGTGTGCCCCAAGAGCCCTGATGCCAGATGAACGGTGATATCCTTCTGATCCGGTCGCGTGGCCACTTGGCTTATTCCCAGACATTGGGTTTGTCGGGCACCAACCAGCACCGCGGAACTCAACTGCGGCACCGGAACCAAGGCCGTTTGCTTTTAGCCCAAGTTGCGCCAGATCGGCCTAACAAGTGTAGTTTTGACCCCTGCGCTCAGTCGCACTGTAACTCGCATATTATTATTGCATTTCGAAAGCTGTTCTGATAACCTATCCTGTCGTTGTTATTCGTTCTGCCAGCCTATTCAAATGGGCGAATCAAGAAAGGCGCTCCTTGCACGTAAAGCTGGAATTCCGATCAAGGCAGCCGGTTCAAAGGAAAAATAAGACTCCCGAGCGTTATAAATCAGCCTGAGGGTGCATAGATCACCATAGAGGACGCTCTTCAAACAAAGAGGGCTGCGGGGAATGCTGAGCGAACAGTCGGTTCGCGTGGACTGAATGGTCGCTCCAGCAAATCGAAAGGCGTTGTACCGCAAATGACTTTGGTGGCGGCATCAGCCTTTTCACAGGCTGGAAGCCGCGCGGGATCGGGTACTTGTAAATCCAGCTTCAACAACCCAGATATTGTGAAATCGGCGAGGAAAGGACAGACCAGAATGTACCTATTACCAACTCGTGGAAAGCGGTTCGAAGGCAAGCGCCTGGCATTGAGTCTCGCGTCTTTCACATTCATTGTGGCGACTGCAACGGCGGAAGCCGCGGAGATTCGTCTGGTGCCGATCAGTTCGACCGGTCCGTACGCGGTTCGCGCATCGAGCAATGAGATAATCATGCCTCAAGGCGGCCAGACCATTACAATCGAAGCCTTTGTGTCGGGTTGGGGGCAGGAGCAACTCGTCGCCTATCAGTTCAGGGTGGATGCGAACGGATACACCAGCGGCGCCGCGGGTTCACTGGCACCGCTTACCGATCCAAACGTCGCGGCGGGTGCCTTTATTAGCACAACGCGCCCCGATTATGTGTTTGCAGGCGGCTCTTCGGTGACGGGCATCGACACGCTTACCCTGTTCTACCAATACGCCGGGCTCTTGCTCAGCGGTGGGCGCACCGATACCGGCGCGCCAAAGTATCTGGGCACGTTGCGCCTTGTCGTTTCGCCCGACGCGGCGGGAACCTTCACAGTCGGGATGGACCCCAACCCGAACAACTCGTTCCTGCAGAATCTGGATAATGACCCGATTGAGCCGCTGAACCTGGTGCCCGTACTCATCACCATTCAGCCGCGCCTTTATGTGCACGCAAGTGCTTCCGGTGCGAACGACGGCTCCAGTTGGGCCGATGCCTACACGGACCTGCAGGACGCGCTCGCGGTCGCCTCGGCCGGTACGGAGATCTGGGTCGCGGCGGGCACCTATCGGCCGGCGTCACCCGGCGGTGCGCGAAGCGCCACATTTCAACTGGTCAACGGGGTGCGGCTCTACGGCGGGTTCGCCGGCAATGAGTTCCTGGTGGAGCAGCGTAATCCCGCCACCTATCCCACGATCCTCAGCGGCGACCTCGACGGCGACGACGCACCAGTGCCCTGCGTGAACCACTCGCCTGAATGCGATTCTTTCGGTCGATTGTGCGGCGACGACGGCTTTTGCATCATCGCGGACGACAATGACGAGAACAGCTACCACGTCGTCACCGGCAGCGGGACCGACGGCACGGCGGTTATCGACGGGTTCATGATCACGGCCGGGAAGGCCGACGGAGGGGGGTTAGATGCCGGCGGGGCCGGGATGTTTAACCAGTCGGGACAACCGACGGTGATTAACTGCACTTTCACAGGAAACGCCGCGACTAGTACCAGCGCAGGGATGCTCAACATCGGCGCCGGAACGGCAGCTACTACGGTCGTGGATTGCATGTTCACCAAGAATTGGGCCATCCTTAACGGCGGCGCAGGTCTCGTCTATTTTGGCAGTGATGGTCTCGTTGTCAACACGACGTTTTATTTGAATTCCACCGGCGGGGTCGGCGGCGGTTTGCTGAACCAGGATAGCGCCAACCCCACGATTCTCAACTGCAAGTTCATCAGAAATGTAGCCGCACGCGGCGGCGGAATGGGAAACGGGCAGCAATGTTGTAGCAGTCCGCTGTTGGTCAACTGCATGTTTAGCGGCAACTCGGCGACTATTGACGGGGGAGCACTGTACAACGGGAGCAACAGTAGCCCAACGATAACGAACTGCAATTTTCATGCAAACACCGCTAACGGAAGAGGTGGCGGCATCTACAACGCGGCGTTTGGTACCAATAGCCCATCGGTGACCAACTGCATTTTCTGGAACAACAGTGACTCCGACGGCATGGACGAGTCCGCACAGATCCACACGGACAACGGCACGCCGGTGGTCAATTACAGCATCGTCCAGGGCGGGTGGAGCGGCGCTGGCGGAGTCGGTATCGTGAACGCGGATCCGCTTTTTGTCGATGTCCCGGGTGGTGACTTGCGTCTGCTTCCCGGCTCTCCGGCTATTGACGCCGGTGATACCACGGCCCTGCCGCTGGATACGCTCGACCTCGACGACGACGGCAACACCACCGAGCGGATTCCCCTGGACCTTGCAGGCGCTCCGCGCCTGCTCGACGACCCGGCCACCGCCGATACCGGCGTCCCTGGTTCGGCCGTGGTGGACATGGGCGCTTACGAATACTTTCCCGACTGCAACGGCAACGGGCTGCCTGATGAATGCGACATCGCCTGCGGCGCGGCCAACGGCCCGTGCGACCTGCCCGGCTGTGGCGGCAGCAGCGACTGCGACTGGAGCGGCTCGGGGCCCAACGGCGTTCCCGATGAGTGCGACATCGCCGCGTGCGACGAGAATGTGAACTGCAACGACTGCGACCTCAACGGCATCCCCGATGCGTGCGACATTGCCGCCGACCCGAGCCTGGACCTGAATACCAACGGCGTTATCGACTCCTGCGTCGGTTGGAGCGGCGGCGGTGACAACAATAACTGGGATAGCAGTGACAATTGGGACGGTGAGGTTCCCAACAACGGGACCGTCACGTACAACGTCACCATAAGCGACGGCGACACGTGCCTGAACATCGACGTAGAAATCGATTCGCTGTTACTGCTGGACGGCTCTACCTTGAGTATCACCGGGACATTTCTCGGCGACCTCAGCGTCGTCGGGGCCGCGGGCATTGTGATCGTGGGAGACCCGGGCGATGGAGACACGAGCGGTATGCTGGTTTCCGGCAATCACACCATCACCGTGCCGCTCGGCAATGTCGTCATCGGACCGGCTGCCGAATACGGGCCGGCCGCTGGTGACCCCTGCGACGACGAATCGCGCGCCAGCAACGAGGTAGTGCTCGATTCGGGTGAATCCGTGGCCGCAGGCGGCAACTTCAGTTCCCTGACCGCGGGCGGTCTGGTCATTCTGGCCGGCACGTGCCAATGCCCCGTTCAGCGTGTGGGCGGAAACGTGCTGCTGAGCGAGTCCATGAGTGCAACCATCCATGGAGACCTGAGAATCATCGGGGCGCACATGGAGGTGTGTCCGCCGTGCGCTCCTTTGCGTTTGGGTGGCCTTACCCCGCCTCCACGACTGTCGATCCGCGACACCGCGAGCCTGGTGGTACTCGGCAATTTTGTCGTGAGCGGTTATACCGACGTGCGCTTCGGGTCGCTCGGACAAGCGGAGTTCCGCGCGGCCGCCGGCCCCACCATGGAATTGATGGGGAATTTCCTCCATAGCGGCGTGCCCGGTCAGTCGGACGACTGGAATGGTGGCACGATCGTGCTGACAGGGACCAATCCGCAGACTTTTGAGGCCGTGGCTGTGGACCTTGGTTCATCATCCGATGCCTTTTCGAATGCCAAATTCGTCCTCGGCAGGCTGGAAATCGAAGCAGGTCGACAGGTCACGCTCGTGGACCAGTTCGACAATGATCGGGCTGGCGGCGGACCGGAGGCTCTCTACGTGTATGACCTCGTACTCCACCCCTTCTCGACCCTGACCGTGAACGGAGCACAACTGTACTACGTCAATCTGGATAATCAGGGAGGGTCGCTGGTGTTTGTCAACAACGGCGGCAGCGAGCCCGGAGAAGCCGCCGCCCCGCCGGTGGCGGCTGCTGCGCCGCATGATCGGCGAAAAAACCGCTATGTGTCCTTCACACCCAACAATTCGGATGCGGTGGCGTTTCAGTTGATCAACGTGGCAACCCCCGGCGTGGTCCGGTGGGTCGGCGCGCCGGATGCCAATGGAATGGCACTCGCCGTCAACGCCCCGGTCACTCGTGTCTGGTCGGAGCCGACCGTTCACGTGGGGGATTGCGAGATCGTTCCTGATGCGGCTTACGAGCTGCGCACTACCAATGACGGCGGGGTGACATTCTCGCCGGCACTGGTCGTGAACACGATCGTCCGCCCCGCGCCCAAGTTCTGGGGCGACACCGTGGGCGCGTTCGACGGTGTGCAGTGGTCGGCGCCCAACAACATTGTGAATGCGAACGACTTCCTCGCAGCGCTGCAGAAGTTCCAGAACATCGCCACGGCGCCGCATGTCACGGTGGTGGATGTGCAGGCCGTGAGCAGCATCGACCCGTGCCTGAATCGTATCACCAACATTGCCGACGTTTTTCTCCTGATCAAATCGTTTCAGGGCGAAACGTACCCATTCACCACCGATCCGGCCGCCTGCCCGCCGTGCTCATAGGCGGGGATTTAGGATTGCCGAGCGGCGTTATTCAGGACACTTCGAGGCCAAACGCGAGGTTGCCGCGTACCCGCCACGAGTTCGGCCTGGTGGCGGGAATCACACGGTTCCCACTCCGCGGGTACCTGGCCCCCTTGGGTCGGTCGGTGCTTGTTCCGGTGGGCCCAAACAGGTAGAATTAGACTGCGATTGCCGGAGGGAGGGCGTTCGAACGTGGACGTTCTCGGGGATCATCTCGTTCGGATTTGCGCTTCAGGTACCCCGGTAAAGGAGAGTTCCCATGTCGCACCTTACTCGAGCGACGTATCCGATGCTGGGTTCTATGTTCCTGGCAATGCATGGGTGGTCACTCAGCGTCGCGGCACCGACCATTTCGTTGCAACCCATTTCGGCCAACGTCGCTCACGTGATTACGGGCACGGAGATTCGGATCCCGGCCGGCGGAGCGGGAGTGGAGGTCACGTGCGAGATTCTGTTTGCGGGATGGGGAGACGTCACCCTCAATGGTCTGCTCTGGGGCAGTGCGCGGATTGCCCCGGCGGGATACTTCGGGGCCAATGCCGTCCCGCCCAATCCGGGCGTCAACCTCAACCCGAAAGGGTACGCCCCACCCGATCCATCCGGCGGCAATCGGCGCGAGGGGTTCTTCGTTCGATTCAAGGTTTGCAGTCAATCCGGTCTCGATTGTGAGTCGGCTCCAGGTGTATGCGGCGGTGGCGACGACCAGTGCATTCAGAACCCGCGGTTCTTTCTGGCCGCGGAGGGCAACCCAATAGTCGGCTCCTCGGTGGGGAGTTTGGCGTATGACGTTGGTGCTACCCCTGGGATTCAATTCACCTATACGCCGGATGTGGAGCCCTATGGTTACGCGGCAACGCTGATCGTCGAAATTCCCGAGGGCGCGGCCGGGACCTATTCTGTCGGGTTTGATCCCATTGGCTCGGTGATGTCCGAAGGAAACATCATCGACCTCATCTCGGAGTTGGTACCGGCAAAGTTTACCATTGCGGGCCAGGGCGGCGCGCCCCCGTTGGCCGCGCCGCCCCCTCACGACCGACTCAAAAACCGTTACGTTGCATTCATGCCCAACAGCGGCGCGAGCCCTGTCGCTTTCCAGGTGATCAAAGTCGCCGGACCGGGCGTAACGGGACCGGTCGGCTGGGTCGGCGTGCCCAACGCCCACGGACTGGCCGGGCTCTCTCCCATTACGCCGGCACCACGAGTGTGGACGGAGCCGGTCGTACATGTCGGCGATTGCGGCATCATCCCGGATGCCGCATATGAAGTGTATGCCTTGGCGGAGGATGGACTATTCTCGACACCCTTGCGCATTAACACCGTGCCGCGCCCGGCCCCCAAGCACTGGGGGGACACGGTCGGCGGATTTGACGACGAGGGCTTCGGGCCGCCGAACGGCATTGTCAACGTCAACGATTTCCTGGCCGCCGTGCGTGCTTTTCAACAATCTCCGCTGAGTCCTCACGTCAGCGTCGTGGATATCCAATCGGTCAGTGCGTCGGATCCATGCCTCAATCGCATCACAAACATCGCCGACGTATTGCTGCTCATCAAGGCTTTCCAGGGCGAGGCGTATCCCTTCACGACGGACCCGGGAAAGTGCCCGCCGTGCCCATGAGGGAATGCCGAATGGCGAGTCGGGAATAGCGAATTGGCGGGCGCCGTACGTGGAGCACAAATGGGCGACTTGATCGCCGCCGCCGCGATGGCCGCATTCGCCTTTACCTATTCCGCGCCGATCAACCGGCGGATATCGGCCACGATCTGCGTGCATGCGCGGCGCAGTGCCGCTTTGCGAGACACCAATTCCTCGCGTGACGGGTGCCCGCCGAAAAGCTGGACGTGGAAGCGCAGCGCGTTGGAGGTGCCCGAGGGGCGGATCGTCAAATGCGAGCGGCGTTGGGCGTCGAAATAGAAGCGATAACCTTCGTCCGGAAAGCCGGGGAAGTTGATCGCGTCGTACTTGCCGGTGCGGTAGACCGTGGCGCTGACCACGGAGCGGTCGGCGAGCACCACCGCGGAACCACCGCCTGATGCACAGCGCGCAAACAGCGCCTCCGCCTTGTCGAGGATGTTGCGCTTCTTGGTATACCCCGCCAGCCCTTCGTACTCCCCGTCGATCGGATCGGGCTCGTAATAGGTGATGTACAGCCCCACATCGGGATCGAGGAAGAGCTTCTCATCCAGCAGGTCGATGAGGTTGGTGCCTTGCTCCTTGGCATATTGCGCCAGCTCGGCGACCAGCACCGCAGCGAGGGTGCCGTCCTTGTCGCGCACGTGCCCGCCGACGCCCAGTGAACGCCCGTCGGGCGGCGGCCCGCCGAGCAGCGAGAAGCCGTTGCTCTGCTCCAGCGCGGCGATGTTGACGCAGCGGCGGCGGTCGTCCATGGCCTCCCACGAGTGCACGGTGCGGTTGCAGCGGGTGTCAGCCGGTTGACGCCGCCCCTCGTCATAGGCGGGCAGCTTGCCGTTTTCCGTCAATCCCGGCGTGTCCTTGCCTTCGTGCAGGTCCCACACGGCGCGCGTGCCGGCGGCGAGCTGGGCAAAACCCACCCACGTCTTGAGCACCCCCAGTCCGAACTTGCGCGCTACGCGCGTGAGCAGGTCGGTGGTGGTGTGCGACAGGGCGATGAACTTTTTCTCCGCGTCGCGCACCGCGCCGAAGCGCTCTATCTCGTTGTTCAGTCGATACCACAAGATCAGCGACCACGCTTCGTCCGCGGAAAGGAGGGAATAATCTCGCTCTTCGCCCGTGCCCGGATGAGGAAACGCCGCACGCTGCGCCGCCGGGACCTTCACGATTACGCCGCAGCGGTCGGCGTCCGGGTCGGTGCCCACGATCAGGTCCACGCCGTCCCAGGCGCCGCCGTATTCCTCCTTGAACGCGGTCACCGCGATGTCCGCGGCGCGCCAATCGCCCGGGTCCGGCTGCTGCTCTTTGCCCGGGTCGCTGCAAAACGCGGGGAACATGCCGTCCAGCGCGTCGAGCTTCATGATCCGCTTCACGTCGCGAAAGCCCACCTCTTCGAGCAGGCGCGGCACCGCCTTGCGACCCGAGCCGTTGAACGCGCAGTAACCGATCGACAATGGTTGCTTCGCCCCCGCGATCATCTCCCCGCGCAGCAGAAACTGCTTGATGTGGTTGATGTGCATGGTGTTCAGGTCGATGATGCGCTCCTCGCACCCGGCGTACACGTGCGCCATGTCGGGAAGCGGATCGGCCAGCGGCAGCCCCGCGTGCTGCCCCTCCGCGATCGACCGCCCGTCCGCGCGCCGCACCCCGCCCAGAAACCACAGCTTGCCCTTCGCCGCGTTTTCCAGCGGCATGAGCTTGATGTCCGCGAAGGTCACCTTGGTGATGAAATTCTGGTAGAGCGTGTCGCGCTCCGCCGGGTCGAACTGCGATCCGTTCTGGCACGACAGCTTGTAGCCGTTGTAGCGAAAGTCGTTGTGGCTGGCGGAAATGAACACGCCGATGTCCGCCTTGAGTGTGGGCACCGCATAGGTCACGCTCGGGTATAGACAGGCCTCGTCGAACAGATACACAGTGTAGCCGTACGCCAGAAACTGCCCCGCGATCAGCCGCGCGAAGTCCGCCCCGCGCACCCGGCTGTCAAACCCCACCACCACCTTGGAAAGCGACGGCTTGCGTTCGATGCCGAACCGGGCCGTGCCCGCCGCGGTGAGCAGATACACCACGTCGCTGATCGTGTTGGGGCCCTTAATGATCCCCGCGTGCACGCCCTCGTGCTTGAGCCGCAGCACGTCGTCGCGGTTGGCGCCCATTTTTTCGCGGATGCCGCCGGTGCCGAAGCTCACGTCGCGCGAGTAGGCATTGACCAGCGCCTCCCACCTGCCCTCGTGGATCGCCCCGCGCAAGCCGTCGCGCAATCCCGGCGAAATCCGGTCCAGTTCCCGCGCCAGCAGCCACTTGCGCAGGTTGGGCATCGTCCGCGCCACTGCGTCCTCGTAATAACTGCCCGCGATGCGCCCCTGGTCGCGCTGCGCCGCGAGATACTCACGAATGCCCTTTTCTGCCTGAGCCAGCAATTGTTCGTCGGACATGCCGATGAATTCCTCCCACTCCGCCCGCCGCCAGGCCTGCCCGCGCACCGAGCGACCACACGGGGACAACTACGTCGTTTTGAACCGCGCCACTTCCGGCCATATCGAGCCGCTCATTCTCAAGACCGCTGTAGATGCGTCAACCACAGGCGCCCCGCGGCCGGGCGACTCATAAGGTCGCCTCGGGCCGCAGGCGGCAACTGAACAATGCGCCGCGGCAGGGCGCGTTGTCTGCCTCGGGGTCGCCGTTTCCGGACCCGAGGCGCAAAGCGTCACTACCAATTCTCAAGAACTCCGGTCCTGTGGAACGTATTTTGCTACGGACTTTGACGTGTTCCGGCGGGGGAGAAGCCGGCAGGCGGCGCGGTTAAACATGACCAGGCCGCCTCCCACCGCAGGTAAAGACTGTTCCGCTCTTACGGAGAACCGCCCCATGACCACGCTCGCCCGGCCGCCGGTTTCGTTTCAGGACATTTACGACCGTTCGATCCGCGATCCCGACTCATTCTGGGCCCAGGCCGCCGCGGACATCCACTGGCACCGCCCCTGGGACAGCGTACTCGACCGCTCCCGCGCCCCGTTCGACCGCTGGTTCGTCGGCGGCGTGCTGAACACCTGCTACAACGCCGTGGACCTGCACGTCGAACAGGGCCGCGCCGATCAGATGGCCCTAATCCACGACAGCCCCGTCACCAACACGATCCGCAAGCTCACCTATCGCGAACTCCGCGACGAAGTGGCCGCCTTCGCCGGTGCGCTACGCGCCGAAGGCATCGGCAAGGGCGACCGCGTGGTCATCTACATGCCTATGATTCCTCAGGCGGTTGTCGCCATGCTCGCCTGCGCCCGCATCGGCGCCATCCATTCCGTCGTCTTCGGCGGATTCGCTCCGCGCGAACTGGCTAAACGCATCGACGACGCCAAGCCCAAGCTCATCGTCTGGGCCTCCTGCGGCATCGAAGGCGCCAAAGTGATTCCCTATCAACCGTTGCTCGACCAGGCGCTGACCATGTCCGCTCACCAGGTGCCGCGCTGCATCCTCCGCCAGCGTCCCCAATGCCCCGCCCAGCCCGTTGCAGGGCGCGATATCGACTGGGACGAAGCCGTCGCCGGAGCGAAGCCCGCGGAATGTGTGCCGCTCGCCGCCACCGATCCACTTTACATCCTTTACACTTCCGGCACGACTGGCGTGCCCAAGGGCGTGGTCCGCGACAACGGCGGCCATGCCGTCGCCCTCAAATGGACCATGAAGGCCATCTACAACGTGGAGCCCGGCGACGTGTTTTGGGCCGCGTCCGACATCGGCTGGGTGGTGGGCCATTCCTACATCGTCTACGCGCCGCTCTTGAAAGGCTGCACCACCATCCTCTACGAGGGCAAACCGGTTGGCACGCCCGACCCCGGCGCTTTCTGGCGGGTCATCGCCCAGCACCACGTCAAGGCGCTGTTCACCGCACCGACGGCGCTTCGCGCCATTAAGCGCGAAGACCCGGAAGGCAAGCACCTGGCGCGCTACGATCGATCCAACTTCCGCGCCCTGTTCCTCGCCGGCGAACGCTGCGACCCCGACACATTGCTCTGGGCACAGCATCATCTCGGCGTACCCGTTGTGGATCACTGGTGGCAGACCGAAACCGGCTGGGCCATCGCCGCCAATTGTATGGGCTTGGGGGCGCTGCCCATCAAGCCCGGTTCGCCCACCAAGGCCGTTCCCGGCTACGACGTGCGCATTGTCGACGCCGTGGGCGAACCAGTTCCCACTAACACGACCGGCAATATCGTCATCAAGCTGCCGCTGCCCCCCGGCTGCCTGCCGACCCTGTGGCAGAATGACGCCGATTACGAACGCACCTACCTCAAGCCCTACCCCGGTTACTACCTCACCGGCGACGCCGGCCACCAGGACGAAGACGGCTACCTGTTCATCATGGGCCGCACCGACGACATCATCAACGTCGCCGGCCACCGCCTCTCCACCGGCGGCATGGAAGAGGTGCTCGCCGCACACCCCGACGTGGCCGAGTGTGCCGTTGTCGGCGTGGCGGACTCGCTCAAGGGCGAAATCCCCGTGGGCTTCTTAGTCCTCAAGGCCGGCGTGCAGCGGCCGGATGCCGAAATCGTGGCCGAGTTGGTCAAGATGGTCCGCGAGCGCATCGGCCCCGTGGCCGCGTTCAAGAGCGCCACCGTGGTCAAACGCCTGCCCAAGACCCGCTCGGGAAAGATCCTGCGCGGCACGATCAAGAAAATTGCCGACGGCGCCGAGTACCGCGTCCCCGCGACCATCGAAGACCCCGCGAGTCTCGATGATATCACCCACGCGCTGGTGGGGTTAGGTTACCCCAAACGATAAGCCACGTTCGCCCTGCCCCCAACCCGGTCTCTAAATTGCCGCCTGCCCCGTATTCAGCCTGCCCTCTGGCCGGTCTTCAGCCGGCCGGCGTTTGCCACCGGTTTCAACCGGTGATGAACAGCCCCACCCCAATTCATTAATCTTTGGGTTCCACTTCAGCCGGCTTCAGCCGGACTTGCTGCCAGGCGCCGCCGAAAGACCAACACCGGCTGAACCCGGCTGAAAGGCCGGAAAAAGAGAGTGGACGGACTGTGGGCCCGATTCCACCAGCTTAAGCTGGATGGCAAACACAGGTCGGCTGAAGCCGATCAATCGGCCGCAGAACACCCCACCCACCGCCGCGGCGCCATTGCCACTCCCATCGTAGACATCACAGAACTCTAAAATAGGAAATCTCGAGTCTCAGCCCCCCGATTCATGGAGTCTCATTGGTCGTCTACCCACTCACTACCGCGACCAGACCGATCAAACCCCGCTCGATCCTTCAACCCCCGGCGCCACAACAATCATCTGAATATTCTTCGCCCGCACAAAGACCCGTTGTTGCTGTTCGTCTTCCAGAATGACCATGCCGCCGAGCTCATAGGGCCACGGCGACTTGATCCCGTCGGGGCGCGTATAGCCCAACAGGCGCACACGCTCAAACGTACGCCCTCCCCCAACGTGAACGGTCGCCAGCGTATCCGTCGTCAAGATTTTTCGGACAGGGATATCATCATGCCTTGACCCGCCCCGTGCCAGTCGCGCCGCGCCGTGAAAGAACAAGGTCAGGGTAACTACGGCAAGCACAATGACCAGGGCGATACCGCCGACCACGCTAATGGTATCCAGAAACAGTTCCATATGCGATTCTCCTGTACGCCGAGTTTTGGCGCGAGAGGCCGCCTGTCCCAGCTCCTTGCAATCCCGCCCAACTTCAGCACAACCGATGCCCGCTGCGGCTTGCGGCCCGCTGCCTTTCTCGCACAGTGATCGAAATGCTCTCTACCGAGTCGATTTTGCGTTGCGTCGGACGTCCACACGCCATCTCATGGATTCACGTTCTTGCCGGTTGAGGCGCACGCCCGGCGCCGGCCCCGCAAACACGATGTTCATGATGTTTCGCCGTCGCGGCGTCATGACGGGCGTTTCGCGCGCGCCGATCGACCGGTCGACTATCTGCTTATCCGAAACTCGAGCCGCAACGACCTCGGTGGAAGAATAGACCTCTACGCCCGCATCGTCTATGCCGGCGCCCATCATGTAGGCGTTACAGTAGCCCAGATATCGCGTTACCACCCGCTGGCCATAGGCGTTGCGATAGCGGTCCCTGGCGTAATCGGCTGCCTCGCGCTCCGCCTTCCGGATCGCCTCATCAAAGTTGCGCGCCTTGAACACGACGACTCTTTCCTCGACCAGCGTGACACCCTCCGCAAAGAACGAGTCTTTCCCCTTCGCCCTGCCGTGAGGCGCTGTGCGATACAACGTCTTGACCGCATACCAACCAACATTCCGACGTCCTGCCATAATCCAGTCCTGTGTCGAAGTGTAAACCACGTGGCCTTAGTTTTCGACTACTCCGATAAGCGTCATGTCCCTCGAACCATCTTTCCCTACCCTCCCGCCGCCCGCGCCTCCGACCACTCGCCCTTCTCCTTCTCGTTCAGGCATCCGACCGCGGCGGGGGCGAGGCCAGTGCCGACGAGTAACCCTGACGCTGCGCCGTCGCGGTCAGCGGCGACGGGCGCAGGTCGGGCGATGGCGGCGATGGCCGGGGCGGCGGCGGCGCATCCGGCTGGCGGCGGCCGAAAATCAGCATCACCAGCAACAGAAACACCACCCCGGCCGCCACACCCAGGTACCAAGGCTGGTGATAGGCGCTGCACATCACATCCCCCAGTCCCATAGCCGCGATCATGGCCACCACGGCATAGGGAAGTTGCGTCCATACGTGCTCCTCATGCCGACAGCCAGACGCCATCGAGGATAGTACCGTCGTATCACTGATGGGAGAGCAGTGGTCACCAAACACCGCGCCCGCCAACACACTTCCCACGGCCCCATAGAATTGTATGGCCGCGGCGCCGGGCTCCAACTGCGCTTCCTGCAATAGTCTCACAGTCACGGTGACAGTCAACGGACACAGAATTCCCATCGTTCCCCAAGAGGTACCCGTGGCAAAGGAAATCAACGCCGCCGCCAGAAACACCGCCAGCGACATCCACTGCACCGGAAACTGCATCGCCTCCAGCCGCGCGGCCACCACTTCGCCGAGCATCAGGTCACCCAGTACGCCGGATATGGCCCACGCCAGCACGAGAATCACCACCGCGGAGAAGGTCCGCGCCATGCCCTCCAGTCCCGCGTCCACCGCGTCGCGCACCGCACAGGTCCGCGCCGCCAACGTGAGCACCACCGCCAGCATAGCGCTGAGCACCGCGCCGTAGAGAATCGAGCGGTACGCCTCCCCCCCGCTGACAATCTCGGAAAGCCGCTGCCACCACGGCAGCGCCGCATCCAGCGCCGCCGGATCCGCGGCGCGGTATCCGCTGATGAACAGAATGCCCACCGTCACCACCACCAGCGTGAGCACCGGAAACAGGCCCAGCCACCAGCACGGAGGCGCGGGCGTGTGCGGCGGCGTGGCGTCGTACGGCAGTTCCTGCGTGCCCGCCGCGGCCTGCTGCTGCGCGCGGCGCATCGGCCCGAAATCCCGCCCCGTCAGACACACCAAGAACACCAGCACCAACGCGAGAATGGGATAGAACCGAAAGGGTATGCTCCGCAGGAACACCGACATCCCGCTGCGCGTCTCACCGGAGGCGGTCTGAAGGAACGCCGGCGCAGCGGCGCCCAGTTGCCCCAGACCGTCGTTGATATAGCTGATTTCCATCCCCACCCACGTGCCGATCAACGCGATCGACGCCACCGGCGCCGCCGTGGAGTCCACAATGTACGCCAGCTTGGCGCGCGAGACCTTCAGCCGGTCGAACACCGAGCGCATCGTCGGGCCGATGATCATGGTGTTGGCGTAGTCGTCGAAGAATACAATCAGCCCGGCGAACCACGCGGTGAGCGTGCCGCGGCGTGGCGAGGCCGTGTCCCCCGCCACCAGCCGCACCATCCCCGCGGTGCCGCCGTTGCGCCCCAAGACCCCCACCAGAAAACCGATCACCAGCGTAAAGATCATGATCTGCAGGTGGCCGAAGTTGTCGGACGGGCTGATCACCGCGCCCATGACGTAGCGTTCCACCGCCAACCGAAAGCCCGCAATGAGGGAGTTCGTTCCCGCAAACGGATCGGCCGCGGGCAGGCACGGCAGCATCATGTACGCGCCGACCATGACGCCGATGACCAGCGAGGGCACCACCTGCCGCGTAAAGATGGATAACAGAATCGCCACCAGGGCGGGCGCCAGCGCCCACAGCCCGTAACGCTGCGCGGCCGTCGTTCGTGCGGTGGGCGGCGCGGGCGGTGGAGCCGCCTGTGTGGCGGGAAGCGGGGTGGCCGGCTGAACTGACGGCGGTTGGTCTCCCGGCGCAGCATCGGCTTGCGACGATGAACCCGGTTGTTGAGCAACCGGTGGTTCGGCATCGTCCGCCGGCGGCGCCGGCTCGTGCTGAACGGCGGCGCCCGGGTCGCGCGGTTCGCTTTGCGAGCCAGAAGCAGGGGCACCAAGTACCGGCAGCACAATCGCCGCGACCGGTATCACGGCCAGGAACAGGAGGAGGCTGAGTCCGGGGCGCTTCAGGGGCAGGCGAGGAAACCACGTGCGTCGGCTGCGCATGACGATGTCCTTTCGCTCTTGGTGGTTGGTAGCTCGCGAGAACCAGTGTAGGCACCGCGGGTTCCGGTGGCCACCGGGTCGAAAAAGGATTCGGACAGACCGGCTCATCATTTTTCCCGGCGGGCGGCTTCCAGGCCGACTTTTCACCAGTTCCGGCCCTGCGGCGGGATCGCACCTCGCGCCGCACATGTCAACAATCGTCGAAAATCGCACGGCGACGTGAATATGACGCGAGAGGCGGCGAATATGAATTACAATAGAGACGGCGTCATCCCCGCGCGCATCTTTAGGGGTGATCCGGTGCGTCTGGTTCAGCCGCTGGGAAGGAACTTGATGGAGGCAATCGAGCCGGTGAACAACGCGGTGGCCGTACCCCCGCATTCACGCGTCGGGATCGCAGATATCCCGCGCGTTCTCCTGTCTCCGTCGCGGGTGTTTGCGCGCACGGAGGACGTGGCCGCGTACGGCTGGCCGCTGGTGCTGTTGCTCACCATGGTCACGCTCGTCGGCTATGCCACAGTGGAAACGGGGCTGATTGACCGGGAAGTGAACCGGGCGGTGGAGGTGGGCATCGCGGAACTGGAAGCGACGCAGGCCGACGTGGTAGAGCGTTCGGCACTTCGGCAGATGATCGAAGACCAACGCAAGGGCGGCGAGTTCCTGCGGCTGATGACGCGGGTGAAAGAGATCGTCGTTCGCCCGCTGGGCGTGCTGGCCACGGTGCTGCTGCTGGGCGCACTGCTGTACGGCGTGGTGGCGTTGACGGGCCGCAAGGCGGAGTGGCACACGCTGCTGACGGTGGTGGTGTTCGCCAGTTTCGTCGACCTGGTGGGGTCGCTGGTGCGCCTGGGGTTCATGGTCAATTTGCGCCGGCTCGACGTGGATACGTCGCTTTCGGGCCTGGCTTTGATGTGGGCGCCGGCCGAGTCGGTGGGCAAAGGAATCGTGGCCCTCAGCGGCCTGTTAAGCGCCGTCGATCCATTTCGGCTATGGTTCTGGGGCGTGGTGATCGTCGGGCTTACAGTCACGGCGCAACTGAAGGGCTGGCGGGCGTGGGCGACGTGCGGGTTGTGCTGGCTGGCCGCGGGCGGATTTCGCGCGGCCATGGCGACGGCAGGGTAAGGGTGGAAACGAACGCGGTCGGGTCGGCCGTGATGGATGAAGAGCAATGATGAAAACGGTGGTCGGTCTGGTGATTCTCGGCGGCGTAGTCGTCGGGCTCTATTCCCTCAACAAGGCCACGCGCACCGAGGACGGTAAGAGCCGGCTGCACGTGGCGCCTCCGCTGGAGGTCAACGTGGAGGTGGCGCACCCGCAGCAGCGCGCCATCGTGCGCACGGTGCAGGCGCCGGGCGCGGTGGAGCCGATTCTGGAAGTGGACATCAGCGCCGAGGTGGTGGGCAAGATTCTGGAAATGCCGGTGGATGAGGGGTACCGCGTCAAGCGTGGGGACCTGCTGGCGCGGCTCGATGATGCCGACTACCGCGCCCGGGTGATATCGGCCGAGGCCAACGTGGCCAAGCTCAAGGCGGCGATCGTGCAGTCGGAGGCGGACCTGGAAAAGGCGGAGCGCGATTTCGCGCGGCAGAAGGCGCTGTCCGAAGCGGACGCGACGTCGGCGGTGGAATTGGCGGACTATCACACGGCGCTGGTTCGCGCGCGGGCGCTGGTGGAGATCCGCCGGCATGAACTGGTGGAAGCGGAAGGCCGCCTGCAATCGGCGCGCGAGGATCTATCCAAGACGGTGATCGAATCGCCGATCGACGGGATCATTTCGCAGCGCTTCGCCAAGCAGGGCGAGGTGGTGGTGACGGGAACGATGAACAACCCCGGTACGCGGATCATGGTGGTGAGCGACTTATCGAAGATGCAGGTGCGCTGCCGGGTGGACGAAGGAGATGCGCCGCTGGTGAAGGAAGATCAACCGGCGCGCATCTTCCTGCAATCGAACTCCCAGGAAAGCGTGCCGGGGCGGGTGCTGCGCGTGGCGACCAAGGGCACCAAGCCGACGGGGCGCGACGTGGTCACGTTTGAAACGCTGGTGATTGTCGAGGGGGATGATCCGCGGGTCATGCCCGGGATGACGGCCAACCTGGAGATCGAAGTGGATCGGCGCGACTCTGCACTAACGATCCCCGTGCAGGCGGTGGTGCAACGCAAGCGGCGCGATCTCTCGGAGGAACTTCGCAAGGAGGTCGATGCGCTGGAGGCACGCCTGCCGCAGGCGGAACAGCTCCGCGCCGCCGACTACCTGAAAATCGTGTTCTGCACGCCGGACGGCAAGGCGCAGGTGCGGCTGGTGGAGACGGGCATCAGCGATGCGACCAGTGTGGAAGTGACACGCGGGCTGGGCACGGAGGACCGGGTGGTGATCGGGCCCTACCGCAGCCTCGACACCCTCAAGGAGGGCGCCGTCGTCAAGATCGAGGGCGAGAAGGCCAAGGAAACCAAGGGCGAACAGGCAGTCGCCGAAGAGGCCCAGAGCACCGAGGGTGAAGCGCTGGCGAAAGGGCAGTGATGCTGGGAACGACCGTGTGCGACACCCCGGCGGCGACGTCCGCCGCGGCGGTGATTGAACTGGTGGATCTGCACAAGATCTACCGCGTGGGCACCGAACTGGTGCACGCGCTGCGCGGGGTGACGCTGACGCTGCGCGAGAACGACTACGTGGCCATCATAGGGCCGTCGGGCTCGGTCAAGTCCACGTTCATGCACATCCTCGGCTGTCTCGACGTGCCCACCAGCGGGGAGTATCGGCTGCGCGGGCAGGATGTCGCGCGGTTGTCACAGTCGAAGCTGGCGCACATCCGGGGCAGCCAGATCGGCTTTGTGTTCCAATCGTTCGAACTGCTGCCGCGGACCACGGCGCTCAAGAACGTGGAATTGCCGCTGACCTACAGCCGCACGCCGCGGCGGCGGCAGATTGCGCTGGAAGCACTGGGCCGCGTCAGCCTGCTGGACCGGGCGCACCACCATCCCAACCAGTTGTCCGGCGGGCAGAAGCAGCGGGTGGCGATCGCGCGGGCGCTGGCGCAGCGGCCGGCGCTGATTCTCGCGGACGAACCGACCGGCAACCTCGACAGCGTAACGGGCAGTGAAATCATGGATATTTTCGACCGCCTGCACGCCGAGGGACAGACGATCGTCATCGTGACGCACGAGGAAGACATCGCGGCGCGCTGCCGGCGGGTGATCAAGCTGATGGACGGGCAGGTGGTGGTCGACCGGCGCGCGGCGAATGAATGCAGAATGGCGAATCAAGAATGGCGAATGAAGGAAGATAGGCACGAAGGCACGGAGCCACGAAGGCACGAAGTGAATGGCGAATGAGGGGGCGGGACTGGGACAGCGGAGGGACGGAGGAACGGGTGTCGACTTTCGACCATTGAGACGTTGACGGCATGAAACTCCTTCGTTGGATACTGGCTGTGCTGTTGTTTGTGCCGCATCGGCTCAGCGCCATGGCGGGCAACGTGGCTACGGCGCTGGTGCAGATCTGGGCGAACAAGATCCGCTCGCTGCTCACGGTGCTGGGGATCATCATCGCGGTGACGGCGATCATCACGGTGGTCTCCTTCGTGCAGGGGCTGGGGAACTATTTCACCGATTTTCTCCGCGGGCTGGGGACTAACCTGATGGTCGTGCGGCCGGAGTGGGTGCGCGGGCCCAATGGCGAGTTCATCAAGCCGGCGGAGTTGACCATCGAAGAAATTCGCGCGGTGGACGCCCTGTCGCCGGCGGTGCGGCGGCTTTCGCCGGTGATCTTCAACAGCGTGACGGTGGAGTATGGGCGGCGGCAGGTGACCGGGGTGAGCATGCGCGCGGCCAATGAGCAGTTCCAGCCGATTCGCAATTTCTATGTGGACGCGGGGCGCTTCTTCGGCGCGATCGACGTGGAGAACGCCACGCCGGTGTGCGTGATGGGGCGCGAGGTGCTGCGGCGGCTAGAATGCGACGAGTCGATCGTCGGCGACTACGTGCACATCGACAGCCAACGCTTCCAGGTGCTCGGCCTGCTGGAGGCAAAGGGCAGCTTCATGGGAGACAACCAGGACGACCTGATCATCATCCCATGGACGGCTGGGATCAAGATGTACCCGCAGTTTCGCAATTACCTGGCGTTCTACGTGGAGGCGACCAGCGAGCCGGATATCCCCGAGGCCGAGGGACAGCTCGCGCGGGTGCTGCGGCAGCGGCACCACCTCAAGCCCGGTGACGCCAACGACTTCCGCATTTTCAAACAGGATCAGGCGCTGCGCGAGTTCGGGCGGGTGAAGATGATCGCCACCAGCGTGCTCGCGGGGATCGTGGGGATTTCGCTGCTGGTGGGCGGCATCGGGATCATGAACGTGATGCTGGTGTCGGTGGCCGAGCGCACGCGCGAGATCGGGCTGCGCAAGAGCGTAGGGGCGCGGCGGCGGGATATCCTGTCGCAATTCCTGACCGAGGCCGTGGTGCTCAGCACCGTCGGCGGGGCCATCGGCATCGCGCTGGGTTACGCCATCGGCTATGTAGCCACGTTGCACCCGCAGATGGTGCGGGTAGAGGTTCCGCTGTGGTCGGTGGCGCTGGCGCTGAGCTTTTCGGCGGGCGTGGGGATCTTTTTCGGCATCGTGCCCGCGTTCAAGGCGGCGATTGTGCATCCGATCGATGCGCTCCGGCATGAGTAGAGCGAACATGCGGGAGGCGAGAGGCAATGAATTGCGAATAGCGAATTGAGAATTGCGAATGAGGATGGGAGGCACGAAGGCGGCGAGGCGGGCAGGGACGCCCGCCCCACTGATGACCGGCTGGAAAGCCGGTCCCACAGCGCAAGGCGGTCTTGAAGCACATCGCGGCCCCATAGCACGAACCGGCGTCACGGCGAGAGGCGGCGCCTGAGGGCCGAGAACGAGTCCTGTTCATTTCTATTCTGAAAGCGACATAGAATAGGGGCGGGTGATTGCGAGGGGCGTAGCGGTGCGCTTGGTGTTCGTGTTGCTGTTGATCGGGGCGGCGGGGGCGGGCGCGCTGACGCTGCGCCGCGGCGGCGCGGCGGCTGCGGGAGTGCTTGCGGATATCGATCGCCTCGTCGAGCAACCGGACGGCAAGATCAGTTTTGCGCCGCGCATGGCGGCAGTGGTGGCGCACGGTGAAGCGGCGGTTCCGCTGCTGACGGAGCGCTATGCGCGCGCCGACTACCTCTCGCGCACCCGGATCGTGCAGTGCCTGGGGCGGATCAGTTCGCCGGCTGCGTTGGACTTTCTCGACGTGTTGCTGCGCACTCCCTCGGCCGAAACGCTGGCCGTGGTATTCAATTATCCGCGATCGCAGGAGGCCCGGCTGTTTCCCTCGCTGCTGCGGCTGGCCGCGGCGGGCGAGCCCGTCGATCCGTCGATCCACGCGCGACTGCGGCGCGCGATCATCAATGCGCCGCAGCGGGCCGAACAGGTGGTGGAGTTTCTGCGGAATTGCCCAATGCGCTTCGGAACGTGCGATGGGCTGCACCAGTTGTTGTGCGACGTGGCGGGTTACGGTGCTGGTTGCGGTCCATTGGCGGTGTCGGCGTGGGTGCGCTGGTGGGAGCGCAACCGCGGCCGGTCGCAGGTGGAATGGCTGGCCGATGCCTTCCAGTCTCCCTACCGCTACGAAGCCTGCCGGCAGATCATGGCCCTCGACGTTCCGCAGGCGGTGCCGCTGCTGGTGGAAGCGCTGGGCGATGACGACCCGCGCACCCGCTATTGGGCAGCGGTGGGGCTGCGCCGCTGGGCAAAGATTCCGCTCGATGACCAGGACCGCTTCGACGGGTTTCTGGCGGAGGAGCCGTGCATTGCCGGCGAACTAATGGCGTGGTGGGAGGCGGAGCGCGACCGACTCCCGCAGCAGCGACCGGCCATTATCGACGAGCCGTCCCTGCCGGGCAGCGCGCGGCGGCGACCACAAGGGTTGACGCGCTGAACCCCCACGCCGCCCCCCAGCGGCACAACGCACCCAAGGGGGGGAAATTTCACATCCCGCCGGGTAACCTATTGAATCGTCACGCAAAGGCAGCTGGCGCCGATTTTCTGGTCGGCGCGGGCCCAGACCTCGCGGAATCGCTTTTCTGACTCCTCAATTTCCTGCGCGCCGGCGCCGCGGCCGCGCAGGCTCTGCGTAAGACCGTAGAGCGACCAGCCGTTGTTGGGCCATTTGACCAGGTCTTCGCGATAGACTTTCTCCGCTTCGTCGTAGCGCCCGGCGTGCACGAGGATGGCGCCGAGGGTGTGGCGGACCGGCTGGATCCACTCCGGCGGCTCCATGTAACTGAGGCGGTCTTCGATTTCGATGCCCCGGCGCAGCTCGGACACGGCCTCGTCGATGGCGGCGCGGCGGAAGGCGATCTCGCCGCGGAGCATGTGGCGCGCGATGGCCAGTATGTCTTTCGCCGGATTAATGGCCATGACGGCGTCGGCGGGCACCTTGGCGGCGGCCTGTTCGAAGGCGGCCTGCTCCTGCACGGCCTCGGCCACTTGCCCTTTGGCGGCGAAGGCCAGGCCGCGGTGGAAGCGCCACATGGCGGTGGTGATCGGCAGGTAATCGGGCGGTTGAGGTTCACGGAGCAGGTCGTCCCAGCGGCCGAAGCGTTTGAGCGCGTCGTATGGGGCGCCCATGTAGGGATCGACAAACGCGGCTTCACGGCGGGCGTAATCTTCGGGCACGTCGTTCACCAGTTCGCGCGCGGCCTGGAGGGCGAGCCGTCCGCGGCCCTCCATCATGGCGGCGAACATGAGCATGTGGTGGTTGTGCGTCATGTAGACGCGGTAGAAATCCTGGCGGGGGGAGAGCTTGCGGTAGCGGCGGTCGGCATCGATGGCTTTGACGTTCTGATCGGAGGCGAGGGCCCAGCGGCCGGTGAGCACGTCGATGTGCGAGGGCATGTGGACAAGGTGGCCCGACATGGGCACGAGGTTGCGGAGTCGGTCGGCGGCGGCCATGGCTTTTTCGGGATGGGGCGAAGCTTCGATGGCGTGGATATAGAGGTGCAACGCGCCGGGGTGGTCGGGGCTGAGGCGTTGGACTTCCTCCAGGACGGCGACGATTTCCTCGGTGCCGGGCTGGGGCTTACCGTCATCGGTCCAGAGGTCCCAGGGGCGCAGGTCCATCATGGCTTCGGCGAAGAGGGCGCCCACGTCGGCGTCGCGGCGGTGGGCCTGCCACACGTCGCGCATGGCGCGGGCATAGGCCTGGTCGAGGGGGATGCGGTCTTCGGGGATGGGAAAGGCGTAGCGCCTGGAGAGCGCGTCGATGAGCGCGCGTTCCGTGGGGTTGGCTTTGTTCTTGAGGGCGACGGCTTTTTGCAGTGCGTCCCAGGCGGCCTGGGAGCGTTCGGTCGTCATGGTGGGGTTGTTGATGTGCGGGCCGTGGCAGAGCGCGACGCCCCACCAGGCCATGGCGCAGTCGGGGTCGAGGCGCGCGGCCTCGGTGAAGGAGCGGATCGCCTCGTCGTGATTGAAGGCGTAAGCGAGGGTGAGGCCCTGGTCGAAGTAACGCTGTGCCTGAGATGAGCTGGTGGTGACGGGGCGGCGGTGGGAACCGATTCCGTCGAACAGCGGCGGCGGTCCGCCGGCGGTGGCGGCGCGGTTGCCGGCGCGGCAGCCGGCGAGGGCGAGGCAGAGGGTCAGGATCAGCACATTGGCGGTTCGCAGCATGGCGTTTGCCTCCATCAGTGGGAGTGAGTGATAAATCGGCCCGATAGAGGTTTGCGACCTTATCGCGAATCGGAGAGCGAATCAACAAGGCGGGCACGGAGGCCCGCCCCACTGGAGTTGGTGGCGGATCAGCCCATTTGATGAACATTTTGACCGTTGCGCTGGGTGAGTCCCACGTCAGGTGGCGATGCCAAGGTCGGCCTTGGTGAACAGCGCTTCGAAGGCGAAGCCGGCGGCTTCGATGTTTTCGCGCGCGCCCTCCTGCCGGTCAATGACCGCGACGATGCGCTGAACCTTGGCGCCGAGGCTGGTAATAAGCTTGGCCGCTTCGAGCACCTGGCC
>CAZMVD010000056.1:11685-24131 GCA_964569425.1 uncultured Phycisphaeraceae bacterium | reverse complement strand
ACCGCGCGATCCCGCCGGCGGCGCTCCGAGCGGACGACGGCGGCGCGGCCGCCGTGGTGCCGCCTTCCGGCACGGTCAAGAACCTCGTCATTCTGTGCAAGTTCAGCGACCACACCCTCGGCACGCACACCCGCGCCGAGGCGGATTACGACGTGCTGTTCAACCAGGTCAGCGGTCACCCCACGTTGGCGCCGACCGGCAGCGTACGCGATTGCTTCACCGAGAATTCGTACGGCATCATGACGTTGGAAAGCACGGTCGCAGCCTGGGTCACGCTGCCGCAGCCCGAAGCCTATTACGCGAACGGCACCAGCGGACTGGGGGGCTCCTACCCAGCCAATTCACAGGGTATGGTCAAGCACTGCCTCGACCTGGTCGATCCGTTGATCGACTTCGGCGACTTCGACACCGACAACGACGGCTTCATCGACGCCATCAGCGTGATTCACTCCGGATACGGCGCCGAAACCGGCGGGGGCGGCGGCAACTGGATCTGGTCGCACCGCTGGTCGCTGTTTCAGCTTCCCGGCGGGCGCTGGACCAGCGCCGATACCAACGGTGTGGGCGTCAACGTCAAGGTGTTTGATTATCACACCGAGCCGGCGTTGTGGGGAACCAGCGGAACCCAGATTTCTCGCATCGGAGTCATTGTACACGAAACCGGGCATTTCTTCGGCTTGCCCGACTTGTACGATACCAACGGCGGCGGCGAGGGCATCGGCTCCTTCTGCATGATGGCCAATTCGTGGGGGTTCAGCGGAACGCAGCTCAATCCGCCGCATTTCTCCGCCTGGTGCAAGATCTCCCTGGGCTGGGTTACGCCGACGGTTATTTCTACGGCCGGCGTGTATGCCGCGCCACAGGTGGCGACGAACCAGGTGATCTACCGCATCAACAACGGTTACCCCAACGGCGAGTATTTGCTGATCGAAAACCGCCAGCCGGTCGGGTTCGAGAGCACGCTGCCGCAGGGCGGATTGGCGATCTTCCACATCGACGAGCAGAAAAGCGGCAACACGCAGGAGGGGTACCCGGGCATGGCCGGCTGGCCGGAAAACAACCGCCACTACAAAGTCGCCCTGCTTCAAGCCGACGGGCAGTATCACCTGGAAAAGGGTCTCAACCGCGGTACAGGAGCCGACCTCTATCGACTTAACGGCGTTTCGCTGCTCAGCGCCACCACCGTTCCCAATACCGATGCCTATCAGAGCGGCAACATCATCGTCACCAACAACCGTATTCAGGTACTCAGCAACTCGGGCTCGAGCATGGATTTCCAGTTCGGCGTCGTCCCGCCCGCCGCGGCCACGGCACCGCACGATCGAGAAAAGAACCGGTACATCTCATTCGTCCCCGGTACGGGGAACAGCAGCGTGGCATTTCAGGTGACGCGTGCCGCCGGGTTGTATTATCCCTTTTCGACCGGCATCGTCGGATGGGTGTCTGCGCCGGACGCCGCCGGGCTGGCCAAACTCGTTGCTTCTCCGGTCTTTCGGGTGTGGAACGAGCCGATCGTGCACGTGGGCGACTGTGCGATTGTCCCCGCGTCCACCTACGAAGTTCGCACGGCCGAATCCATCTCCACGTTTTCGCCTCCCCTGCCGGTGGAGACGACCGCGCAACCTTCCCCCAAGTTCTGGGGAGACACCGTCGGCAGTTTCGACGGCAGCGAATGGAATGAACCCAACGGCGTGGTCAACACAAACGATTTTCTCGCCGCGCTCCAGAGCTTTCAGGAATTGGCCGGTGCACCGCACGTCAGCATCACCGACGTGCAATCGGTCAGCAGCGTGGACCCGTGCCTCAACCGTCAGACCAACATTGCCGACGTCTTCCTTCTCATTAAGGCTTTTCAGGGCGATTTCTACCCGTTTACCGATCCATTGCTCTGCCCCCTCTGCCCGTAACGGGAATGCTGCATCTGCGCGCATGGTTTCTGCGACTGTCGCGCCATCTTGCCCCATGGTAGATTGCGGTCGGGGCGGCGATGTTCGGCGGGTGACCCCGCCCGGTGCCCGCACCGCATTAACTTCCGCATGATCCTCCATGCATCGCGACGTTCACCACACGGTTGTGCTGCTCGTGGGGGCGGGGCTCACGGCCGCGCTCGCCCTCGGCTTCGCGCTGCTGGCGGCGCGCTGGCTCGCCCCTGAGGGCTATGCGGAATTCGCCGCGGCCGCCGCGCTGGCACTGGCCGCCCAGACCGCCTTCGGACCGATCAACGGCACCGTGGCGCGCTTTGTCGCGGAATACGCGCCGCGCGGCGAATGGGGGCGCGTTCGAACCCTCGCACGCGAAGTGGGTCGGCGCGTCGCCGTCTATGGGTTGATGCTGCTCGTCCTGTCGCTGATCCTCGTACCGCTCTTCCAAAAATCATTGCGCTTCACCACGGCCGGGCCGCTCCTGGTCGCATGCGCCATCGTCTATTTGAATCTGCTCTTAAGCGTAGCCCGCGGCGTATTGCGCGGCGCCCGCGCTTATCGGGCGTTTAACGTCAACACCATTGGAGAGGCTGCGGTTCGCCTGGTCGCAGGCGTCATGCTGCTTCTTTCTCGCGCTACGGCCACCGTGGCGCTCTTGGCCTATGTCATCGCACTGGGCGCCGTGCTCCTGGTGTCGCGCGCACAGCTCCAGCGCTTGTGGCAGGGGCACGAGCCTTCACCGATCGACGGACGCGCGGTACGACGGTACACCGGGCCAATGGTGCTCGTCATGCTCACCGTCGCGGGGTTCGAGCATGCCGACCTGCTGATCGTGAAGCGCTATTTTCCCGCGGAGCAGGCGGGCGTTTATGCCGCAGCCGTGACGCTCACCCGGGCGTTCGGGTTGCTGGTGTATCCCGTGACCACCGTGCTGCTGCCTTCGCTCATTGCCCGACGCCAGGCGGGCACCAACGTCCTTCCCGCGCTTGCGCGCCTGGTGGGCGTCTTCCTCGCCGTTTCCGCCGTTCCCTTGGCGATCATCTGCCTGTTCCCGACGGCGCTCGTCGGGGCGCTGTTCGGTTCCGCGTATGCCGGCGCCGCCGATGTACTCGTGACCCTCGCGGCCGCGCGAATCGTCGGACACGTCGCCTACCTGCTTATGCTCGCTGCGGCGGCGCTGGACCGTTTTCGGGTGCTGGCGGTCTATGGGCCGGCGCTGCTGGTTCAGGTTGGCGCGTTGATCGTGTGGCATGACACCGCGCAACAGGTTGTGACGATTTTGTTACTGGTACAGACGCTCACCATGGCGGCGTTGCTGGTCGAACTCTTGATTTCCGCTTCCACAGCGAAACCGCCGCCGGCGTCGTCGCCAACTTCAAGTTGACCGATTCCGAACATTCACTAGAGTAACCGAAGTCCCGGTCGATCCGAGAATCGATTGGGGGGTAAGTGTCTTCTGGCGAAGGAGTAGAAAGATCATGGCACGAGTGTTTCAAACGGTCTCGAAGTTGGCCTTGGTGGCCGCGTGTATGGTGGCCTTCTCGTCCACCAACCTCGGCTGCGCCAGCAACCGCGCCGCCAAGGGCGGCTGCGCTACCAAGAACTGCGACAAGCCCTGTGCTAAGCCTTGCGACAAGCCCTGTGACAAGCCCTGTCCCAAGTCGGGTCAGCAGACCGCCGACAAGGGCTGTCCGCACGGCTGTGCCAAGCCCTGTTGCAAGAAGTCGTAGTTTTCTCCAAGGCCGCTTCGAACGCTCGCATGCCTCCGGAATCGCGAACATGCCTACCGCGCGACTGGTTGCAAGCTATGGTCATGGCGGCCCGGAATTCGCCTCTTCGTTCTCATCGATGGGCCTTTGCGGGAACGAAGAGCAGCGGGGCGTAGCGCAGTCTGGTTAGCGCGCTTGACTGGGGGTCAAGAGGTCGCTGGTTCGAATCCAGTCGCCCCGATGGCCGAGAAGCGGCCATAGAGCAGGAGAACGGTGAAAGCAGAGAACGTCGGCCACGCGCTCGCTACGAATGAACATCGGTGCGAATGAGCTGCCTTTTCCTACGATTTCCTTTCGATTCACTTCTTTCTTCCATTACCATCCGCCCTGCACTACGCCATCGAGCGGTTGGTCGTCGATCAGCGGTTGGTCGTCGATCAAATGAGTGAATGGTCCCAGACCAGGTGAGCCAATCGAATTTTGTCGAGTTCGGGACGGTCCTTACCTCCGCCGGAGGGGGCATCAGGATGGCCGGATTGACCCCCTGCCGGTACCTGCCAGAAGTTCCCCTCACTTTTCCCCACTTTCTTCGCGGCTTCAGTTGAAACTGCGCCTTTGAAGTGGTACACTCTTATGGGACGGGGGGAAGAATCGACGGTACCGGGGTGTCGCCAGCGTCGCGCCAATCGGCCCGTTTGAGGGAGCCCGTTTCGCCTTCCATGGCGATAGACGGCCACCCCCAACGCGGATCATCAGCGCGCGCCCGGCGTCGAATTCGATGCGCGGCCGCCAACGGCCCGGCGTTCGTTTCGCAACGAACGCATACGCGGCAACACCCTACGGTGAAGGTACTCAGCGCACGTGCGCGCCGGCTCACATCTCGTCGCCGCGCACTTCGATCGGGGGTAAGTCAACCGATACCGACCATTTGGGGGTAAAGACATGTCCCGTTCTTGCTTCGGCGTTCTTGGCGTAATTCTCACGGTCATGGCGTTGACGGGTACCGCCTACGCGGCCGCGCCAATGGGAATCGACCCGCAGGCCTCGGAATACGCTCTCACGGGTGCAACGCGTCTTGAAGATGACAAAGTAGTGCCGTCGCCCGCGGCCGGTGATCCGCCGCTGCTGCCCCTCCCCGCGATCACGCAGGTCCTCCGCCACGTGGCCCGCCCCGGTGGCTCCATCACCACCACCGCCGGCGACCCGCCGCCCGGCAAGCTCATCTACAGCAGCACGAACAGTATTTACTACTACCCACCGCGCGCCAACATCGCCGTCGCCCTTCCGGCATTCACCACGGCCGTCGACGGCTGCGAAGTTCACAAGTTTGTATTGCGCGTGAACGGGGGCGTGCCCGGCGGGACCGGCGAGTTTGCCTGCCGCGTGCGACTGTTGGACGGCTGCCCCTATGCGGGCGCTGGCGGACAGCCGATCCCCGGCACCGAGCGCTGGTTTGAGCACCTGCCGGACGATTTCACCATCCTGCACGATCTGGTCGCGGACTTTTCCGACGCCCCCATTCCCATTCCGCCCCTGGTGTGGGTGGAAGTGAGATTTACCACGAACAATGCTTCGATCGTGACCACGGCCATGCCCGAGATCGGCTATACGCCGGGCGCCATCGCCCACCCTTTTACCGGATGCAACTACGTCCCCGACGGCTACTCAATCCCGTGGTCCAGCTTTCATTTTCAATTGTTCGCCAACGATGATTGCGACGCGCACCACATCGCCTATTCAGCCACGAGCTTCGCCAGTACCACGTTCATCTTGCCCGAGAATCGCCGCATCGCAGACGATCTCACGCTCATCACAGACGATTGCGAATTGAGCGCCTACGAAATTGGCATTCGCGGCACCGCGGGCCTGTACAACATGGACATCGACTTGCGCCTGCCCAACGACCTGGACCCCATCCCCGGAACCGAGCGAACCTTCACCGGCCGCGGCACGGGCAGCCTGGAAATCGCCCGTTTCACTTTCCCTCCCGGCATCTTCATCCCCAAAGACGTCTGGGCTTCGTGGAAACCCGACCGCGGCAGCACCGGTGTCGTCCTGGCCCTGCGGAGCAACGTCGGATCAAGCTCGAGCGTCGCCTACCAACTGGATCCGCCAGGTCACCCGGGCTGGCAGCCCTTCGTGGCTAGCGACCCGCGCCAATCGCTGATCTTCTACGTCAACCTCTACTGCCGCGGCGATGCCCCCACCGGCGCATGCTGTCCCGATCATCGCAACAACCAGCCCGTCACCTGTTACGAAACCATGCCCATCACCAGTTGCTTCGGCGGCCGCTGGCTTCAGGGAGAGTCTTGTGCCGACGCGCCCTTCGACCCGCCCTGCGGCGCCCACGCCTGCTGCAAACCCGATGACACCTGCGAAGACCTCAACTACGATCAGTGCCGGGCAGTCGTGGATACCGAGGGCCCGGTGTTTCATTGCACAAGTTCGACCGATTGCCCATGGAGTCTCACGTGCCAGGCAGACGGCACCTGCGCGCCGACCACGGGCACTTGGCGCGAGGGACGGTTCTGTGACGATCCCGGGACGACATGTCCGCCTTACCGCTGTTTCTTCGGCCGCGGCGACTGCATGAACCCCGACCCGGACGTCTATGTAAGTTGTGTGGCAGATGCCGACTGTCCGGAGAACCACTATTGCAACACCCAGGGCTATTGTTCCTCCACCCGCCGCGGTTGCGGGAACCTGACCTGTTGCAACGAAGTCTGCCGCCACCCCGACGGCGGCGCATTCTGCTGCGATGTCCAATGGGACCGCACCTGCGTGGAACTCGCAAGTCAGATTTGCAACGGCGCCCCCGGAAACGACGTCTGTTTCGATCCCAACGTCAGCAAGGGGTTCGCCCGGCTCGCCATTCATCCCCAAACCGGCCAGGCCACGACCACCGCATTCAATCAGTACGCCCTCCCCGAATCGAGCGATCCGTTGTTTTGTTGCGCCGCCGCTGATCCCGAAGTGCCAAAGGCCGGCACGCTCTGGTACCGCTTCACCGCCCTGCACACCTCCGCACGCATCCACACCTGCCACAGCGATCCCGCGACCTCCGGCGACTCACTCCTTCAGGTCTTCCGCATCGGCGACCCCACAACCGAACAGAGCGCCTGCGCTTCGCTGAGCCCCATCGCCTGCAACGATGACGGCCCCGCCTGCACCGACGGCCTCTCCGATCTATGTGTCAGCGGGCTGACACCCGGAGAAGACTACATGATTCTCTTCGCCGTCCGCAGTTCCGCCGACAGAGGGCTCTATCAACTCGACATCCAATCCCCCTGCCCCGAGGCCCTGCTCGCCACCGCCTGCCCGGACGGCCCCATCGACTGGCTCGACCCCGTCGACGGCCTCATCGACGCCCGCCAGCCCCATCCCCACAACGATCCCCACACGCCCCAGGGCATTCAAGCGCTCCGCGTCGCCGCGCCGCCCGGCGCTGACAATCTCCACTGCTGGTCCGTGTGCGAATCCGACCCGAACGGGCCAGGCAACGGAATCGCTTCCGTTATCGACAACGCCGACGGCACTTTTACCGTCCACCTGGCCGCGCCGCTCACCCCCGGCACGGCCACCCGCGTCACCTACACCAGCACCAGCGGCTGCACCGACGAAACCGCGACCTTCACCGCCCACCCCGGCGACGTCAACGCCGACGGCCAGTCCAACGCGCGCGACATCCTCGCCCTGGTCGACTGCTGTCTCAACAAGGTCTGCACCCCGCCCCACGGCAACGCCAGTTGCGACATCAACCGCTCCCAGTTCTCCAACGCCACGGACCTCATCCGCCTCATCGACCTGCTCAACGGCGCCGCCGGCTACCGCCCCTGGTTCGGCACCTCGCCCGCACGACAGGATTGTATGGAATGATCAGAGGGAATCTGCTATGCTGGTTACACACATTGTCGAACGTTTGTGTCGTACAGTCCGCCGACGGATTCACTCTCTTCGTCCGCGGCACTCTGCCTTGGAGGAGTCAATCATGCACCGTATTGCGGCAATTCTCACCGTTTCCGCTCTAACGTTGACCATACTTTCACCTTCGCGAACCCTGGCGGCCATCGACCCGGCCCCGCCGGCTCCCGGCATGACCGCCGATGCCGCGATCGAGCACACCCAGGAGCCGGTGCGCGCCGCGCCGGCAACACCCCAAGCCGCTCAAGATGTGGCCGCCGAGGAACTGCTGCCCCTCCCCGCCGCGACCCAACTCCTCCGCCACGTGGCCCGCCCCGACGGCTCCATCACCACCACCGCCGGCGACCCGCCACCAGGCAAGCTGGTTTACAGCAACACGTTCGGCCAATTGCTTTATCCTCCGCTGGCCAATCGAGCGATCGCCGATGACCTGACGACCACTGCCGTCGGCACCTGCGCGCTTAGGCAATTCATGGTCCGCGTCGGTGGTCGCGTGCCCAACGGCACGGGGGAATTTGCCTGTCGTGTCCGGTTGTTTGATGGCTGCCCATCGACTAGTGGTGGACAGGTCATCCCGGGTACCGGGTTCTGGTTTGAGCACTTGTCCGACAGCGACACCGCCTGGCACGACCTCGTCGTCGATTTTTCCGATTCGCCCATTCCCATCCCGCCCACCGTCTGGCTGGAGGTCATGTTTACGACTGATACGGCCGGCATTGTCGTTGGCACCCTTCCCGAAGTTGGTTTTTCAGCCCGGCAGTTTTTCCATCAGTTCCTGGGCTGCTCCGCGATCGTGGGCCCGGTCGACGGCTCTATCTATGCTTCGTTCTACGCCCGGCTATTTGTAGACGATGATTGCGACACGCACCACATCACCTATTCGACCACGTATCCTGGGGGCCCTGCTTTCGTCATCCCCGGTACGCGCCGCGTTGCCGATGACTTGAACCTCATTACCGACCAATGTGAACTCAGCAGTTACGAGCTCGGTATTCGTGGGACTGACGGCGCCTTCAACATGGACATCGACCTGCGTTTGCCCAACGCCATTGAGCCTATCCCCGGCACCGAACGAACATACACCGGCCGTGGACAAGGGAGTCTCGAAATTGCTCGCTTTGCCTTTCCACCGGGTATTTTTGTTCCTAGCGAGGTCTGGGCAAGCTGGAAGCCAGACAGAGGAATGACTGGCGTCGTCCGAACCAACACCGTCCACGTGGGGTCCAGTTCACGGAACGGATTCCAATTCGAACCTCCAGGTCTCACGGGATGGCAGCCGTTTGAGCCCATCTTTGGATCCACCGGTTACTTCTATGTGAATGTCTTCTGCCGCGGCGATGCCCCGACCGGCGCCTGCTGCGCCGGCGCTCCGCCGGTCGAACCCATCCGCTGCTATGATCCCTACCCCGTAACCAGTTGCCAGGTGGGCCGCTGGGCGCAGGGTAATACGTGTGCCGACGCGGACTTTGATCCCCCCTGCGGCGCATACGCCTGCTGCCTGCCGAGCAACACCTGCGAGTACTTCACGAATGCGGAGTGTACTGGAATGGGCGGCGTCCACCTCCCCAACGAGGACTGCGCCGACGAACCCTTCACTTGCGGATTTCACGTCTGCCATACCTCGGAAGACTCTTGCCTCAATCCGAGTACATCGCCGGGCTGTTCTTTCAGAAGCTGCTGCAATCTTGTCTGCTGGGGTGACGACCATTGCTGCCTTGAAGAGTGGGACAGTCAATGTGTTGAATGGGGTTTCCAACTCGGTCTGTGCGCTGACCGCGTGAATCGAAATTGCCGGGGATCCAGCGATAATCCATATTCCGTCGAGGCCAACAGCAGCACGCCCACCAGCAACGATCATGACACGTCCTTTTCGCCATCATTCGGGGACCCCATCCTCTGCTGCAACCGCGACTTCACCCACCAGCGCGCCCAGGCGCCCATGTGGTTCAAGTTTGTCGCCACCCACACCTCCGCGCGGATCAGCTCCTGCAATTCCGATCTGTCGCTCGACAAGGACACCCTGTTACAAGTCTATCGTGTGACCGATCCGACCAACCCGTGTAGCGGACTGCACGCCATAGCTTGCAATGACGACGCCGGCTGCGGAAAACTTGCCGACCTATGTGTCACCGGCTTGACACCTGGAAACCTCTACGTCGTGGTCCTCGGTTCCAAGTCTTCCGCCGATTACGGCGTCTTCCGCCTCGACATCCAATCCCCCTGCCCCGACGCCATGCTGACAACCGCCTGCCCGGACGGCACCATCGACTGGCTCGACCCCGTCGACGGCCTCATCGACGCCCGCCAGCCCCATCCCCACAACGATCCCCACACGCCCCAGGGCATTCAAGCGCTCCGCGTCGCCGCGCCGCCCGGCGCTGACAATCTCCACTGCTGGTCCGTGTGCGAATCCGACCCGAACGGGCCAGGCAACGGAATCGCTTCCGTTATCGACAACGCCGACGGCACTTTTACCGTCCACCTGGCCGCGCCGCTCACCCCCGGCACGGCCACCCGCGTCACCTACACCAGCACCAGCGGCTGCACCGACGAAACCGCGACCTTCACCGCCCATCCCGGCGACGTCAACGCCGACGGTGTGTCCAACGCGCGCGACATCCTCACGCTCATCGACTGCTGCATGAACAAAGTCTGCACCCCGCGCTATGGCAGCGCCAGTTGCGACATCAACCGCTCTACTGCCGACAACGGAACGGACGTCCTCCGCCTCATCGACCTGCTCAACGGCGCCGCCGCCTACCGCCCCTGGTTCGGCACCCGCGCCTCCACCGATCCGTGCACCGCACGCTGCGGCGGCTTCGCGGGGATTCCCTGCCGCGAGGGCGAGTTCTGCAAATTGCCCGACGGCACCTGCCACTACGCGGACCTGTTCGGCGTGTGCCGCCCGATGGGCGGAGGCTGCCCGGCCGTGTATGACCCGGTCTGCGGCTGCGATGGAGTCACCTACAGCAACGAGTGCGAAGCCGACCGCGCCGGCGTCCCCGTCGACCACCCCGGCCCCTGCGCGCCGTAGTAGGTTGGCGGACTATCTGATTGGTCTTTTTGCGCTGCCCGCGCGGCGCTCGCCGACAGCGTTGCTTTTCTCGGCCGATTTCCTTTTTTAATTCGCCTGCCGAGAGATCGTTTGCGGGCTTGGGCCAGGCGCGCGCCGCCGTTCGCCCATTCCTGTTCCGCCCCTTGGTTGATCTGCCGCCCCGGCTTTACTACCCTCCGGCCTCCGCGGCGCTCGCCCCGCAACAGGAGAGGTCATGAACTACGCCGTTCATCGTGCAAACCCGCCCTCCCCCACGCCGCGCCCCGCGGCGCAGGCACGCCGCCTCCTTGCCGCGCTGCTCGCCCTGCTGACCGTCGGCTGTCACGGAGTCACACCCTCCGCCCGGCTCACCCATCGCGTTAACATCCCGGTCCCCGAGCCAACCGCCCCCGTGCCCGAGCGCCTCACCCTGGTGCCACACGGTGACACGCTCACCCTCACCGCCCGCGCGCTGGTCGATATCGCCTTCCACGCGCAGCCGGACATCAAGGCCAGCTACGAGAGCTTCCGTTCCGAAGAAGCGCGCTACGACTTCTTCTACGTCTCGCGCGACTCGCTCACCCCCCAGCTTCGTGCCGACAACCGCTTCGACGAAGCACGCGACCCCGACGACGTGCTTCGCGAACGCTCCCACGCCGTCACGCTCGCCATGGAAAAACGCTTCTTCGACACCACCGAACTCGATGTCGGAGTCGGCTATCGCACCGATATCAACGGCGGCAACGGGCGGCATCCCTTCGTGCTCGGTCGGCTCCGCTATCCGCTGTGGGCCTCGCGCGAAAAGCTCGAGCGCACCAGCGAAGACATTTTCCGTCGCAACGAACTCGACGACGCCCAGCTCGCCTACATCCAGCAGGTACGCACCCGTCTCCAGGACGTGTTGTTTCGCTTCTACGAAACCGTCCAGCAGCAGCGCAACCTCGCACACCTGCGCGCCTGGCTGGTCGATCTCGAAAAACTCGCCGCTTCACTCGACGAAGTCGTCGAGCGCGACGCAACCACCGATCGCCAACGCGTCCGCGCCGAACTCGCACGCGTCAATTCCGAAATCCGCAACCTCACCGGCCGCCACGAAATCGACGTGCAGCGGCTCAAGGGCGCCGCCGGCGTTCCTTTCTTCACGCCCGTCGCCCTGGTGGACGACGCCTTCAACCCCTTCACCGAAGGCGACCACGCCACCCTGCTGCGCCTCAGCATGGCCACCGATCCGGAAATCGCCACCCTGCGCAACGCGCTGCGCAACGCCGAGGTCCAGCTCGACCTGGCCCGCCGCGGCCGCTGGGACATCGCTGTGACACTCGACGGGCGCTCTTCGCTCGAAGGACGCGGCAACGACAACGGCCTGTCCGACTGGTCGGTGGCCGCCGGGTTCGCGGTCAGCGCCGTCGATCCCCGCGTCACCGACAGCCTCACCCGCCAGGCGCAGGCGAACATCGCGCGCTTTCAGCAGGCCATTGCGGCGCGCGAAAATGTCATCTTCGTCGATACCCTCGAGCCCCTCGTCCGCATCGAAACCCTCAGCGCCAGCCGCGATGAACTGACCGACACGCTGCCCAGCAATGTGCACGATTACGAAAACGGCGTCCGCGCCTTTTTCGCCGGTACCCTGAACATCGATGACCTGCTCCGCCGCCGCGAGACCATCGTCCAGCGCCAGCAGGAAATCGCCGGCCTCTCCTTCCTGGTCGGCGCCAACGTCGCCGAGTTATGCTCCGCTACCGGCAAGTTCTTCGAACTGCTGGCCCAATCCGCCCCCGCGACCCCGCCCGACGCGAGGCCATGATCGATTCGCCGGCCGCACGCGTCAGATCGTAGGGCGGGCTCTGCCCGCCTTGCTCG
>CAZMVD010000056.1:0-11585 GCA_964569425.1 uncultured Phycisphaeraceae bacterium | reverse complement strand
TCTCGTTGCGACAGATCGAAGGCCGGTCTCTGCCCGCCTTGCTCGTCTCGTTGCGACAGATCGAAGGCCGGTCTCTGCCCGCCTTGCTCGTCTCGTTGCGTCAGATCGTAGGGCGGGCTCTGCCCGCCTCGCTCGTCTCGTTGCGACAGATCGTAGTCCGGTCTCTGCCCGCCTCGCCCGCTGTGGTTGCGCTTGCGCCAAAGGCGCTGTGGATCATGACCCTTGGTTGCCGCGCCGCGGTGTGCTGTGTTCGGCGGTCCTCTTACGCCAAAGGCGTTGCGGACCCCAGCCCTGGGTTGCCGAGCATCGGCTACCCAGGGATCACGGGACGCCCAACACCAACTCTGAAGGAGTTGCGGCCGCGACCCTCCCGAATCACGCCCGAAGACGGCCCAGGCCGCGCGGAAACCGCGGCTTCCGCGGGCTGGATCTCCCCCTTCGCCTTGACCGTCCGCGCCGGCCGCACTGGCCGTTCGGCGGGCCATCGCGGGGGGGCTATTACTCCCGCCTGCGGCGCGCGGGGGCGAGGGCGGGCCGTGAAGTCTGCGTAGCCGACAGTACGTACTCGTCCAACAGAAATCGACCTCGCCTACGCAAACCCCGGCACGTACGCGAGTCAAACGTGTAGCGACTATTCAACCAGCGATGCGGATTGACTATCATTTCAGTTAGCGAAGTCAACGGAGTGGACATCATGGACAGGATAGACGGTCGCAGTGATTCGAGAACTATTCCGCCGGAGTATCGCGAGACTCGGCTTCATGTTCGGCCTGCCCGACTTGCCGTGCTCGTGCCCGAAATTCCGGATTGGGGCATGTATTGCGCTCGCAAGTCGATCGAGATTCTGTCGCGCACCTGGGGAGGGGCAGCCAACATCATGGTACCATTGACTAGCGCGGGCGAGATCCCGGACCCGTTCTGGAGAATCCTTCACGCCTTCGATGCGGATTTCTACGCAGTCTACACGCCAACATTCCGGGAATATAGCGTAGCCGCTCCGGATAGTTTCAATGCCTGGTGCCGCAAAGAAATAGAGACGTCCGCAAGCGATGCCTTCCCGGCTGCGGACCTTGCGAGTCACTTGAAGAGCGACGAGTTTCTTTCCACCTGCATTCAAGACCGTCTAGTCTCAGATGGCTGTGCGGACCGCATTGGCAAGCAACTATCGCCGCTCACCTCATCGGGAAAAAGTAGACCCCATCGCATAAACAGTCGGAGCCATGGCATTTTTGGGCTTGTTGACATGGCAACACTTCTTCCACTTGAAAGCGCACCCATCTTGGACTTTAATGTTGATGAGTTCGATGACCTATCGCAATTGCTAATTCTCGACATTGTTGGCGCTGTTGGTGAAGACTACAAGGCATTGCTTGCACAACAAGGCCGCGTAGTCAAAGCTGCTAGCATGCGCCTCGAGCACTATCCGCTCCTTGCTGACTATTGTATCTACGGATTCTCCGAAATCGGCGAGCCAGAGTGGTCCAGCCGGCAGTGGAGACCGTGGCATCCTTTTCGAAAGACAGAATTTGCATGTGAATGGCGGGTGGCGTCGATAGCATCGATGATGTTACAGCCATATGTAGTAGTGGTCGGCGATACACTGGCCGATTTCTGCTTCGGTTCGGCCCTGCGGCGAATGACCGGAAAAGCGTCATGGTTGCCGTCTTGTATTCTTGACTCAGATGAACCATATCTGAAGCGCACAAGGGAACGCTTTTTGCGCAATCTACGCCACTCTCACCGACAGAGTCAAGAGGTCACTCCGATACAGTTGACTTCGATCTCGCTACCCCCAGAGCGACTGTGGGAAATCTGCCGTGTACCTGTGGTGTCGCTTTCGGCGGATCAGGGATTGCCTTGGTCTCCGGCCGATGTCGGTGACATAGGGCTTAGCGCAGTTTGTCGACTCTACCACTCCGCATTGAACAACATCCTCCGATTCGAGCCCTTCGCCGACCGATGTATGGCCGGACTAGTTGATACGCCAATTCCGATGAATTGCGCAGAGCACGCTCCTTCAGATGTCGTTTGGTTTGTTGACGTTCAATTTCCCGGCCATAGGCTTCCAAGAAGGAGCTGTTTGAATAATCTGTGTTCGGTGGATCCTGCGGGGAGCATTCCATCGGTTAGGTGCAGCGCTGAAGGCTATAGCTACTTGTCGCATAAGCATAGTAGCCTGCTAGGCGAACGCGTAAGCCAGTTGGTCCGTCGACCACGACTCCGCTGTCCGAGTGCGGTCGAAGTGTTTCAATCGCTGTTGGGCCGAGGCAACATGCGCCTCGACCTCTCGGAAAAGGGTCAGTACATGACGGCTTGCATTCGCCGACTCGGGTCCCTTTCAAGTCTGGCCACCGTGATAAAGGACCAAGGAATGTGGGCCGTACTTTCCGAGTTTCTGAAGGCTTCCCCGAAGGGGGAGGCCGTGCACAGCGGTGTGCTTGCGGAAAATGAGGCGACACCTGTTTGGTGGCGTGGCCTGCGACGGTGGTTTTTGACGATTGCCGGCGTATGCGACATTGCCAAATGGGAAATTGCCGAAGCGCGAGCGTTGTTAGACGATTGGACGGGGCGGGATATCCTCGCCCGCGGCTTGATGCTCCACTGCTCCGAATGTCGGTATTCAGGATGGTACCACATTGAGGATGTTGGTGTGAACTTTCGGTGCCAGCGGTGCCGGGAAATCAATCGTCTCGTTCGAGCCGCGTGGAAAAAGCCTGAAAGTGAACCGTGGTGGTATTACGGGCTTTCTGAGGTTGTGTATCAGGCGATGAAGAATAATGGGCACGCGCCAGTGCTGGCGCTGGACCGGCTTTCGGAGAAGGCCGATGCGTTTCTCTTTTCCCCAGAAATGAAGGTGACATGGGAGAATGGAGACAATTGTGAAGTGGATATATGGGCAATTGTTGATGGGCGGGTTGTCATCGGGGAGGCTACTACTAGCGCGAGCCTTGGGGGGAGCGCCGGGAACGAGGGCAAACGCATTGAGAGGCTGAAATGTATTTCGGATGCCGCGACAGCGGATGATGTTGTTTTTGCCACGACGAGCGACGCGTGGGATGCACGGACCAAGGAGCGCATTGCGAACGGATTCAAGGGGGCCGGCGTGAGACTCAATTTCTTGGAGAATCTTGCCAGCTCCAAAGCGGGAACACCGTGAATGCGCGATTGGGATTGGATGGGGGAATCCAAAGTTGGTGCCCGAAGGGGACTGCGATCCCGACGGAGACCGCAATCTAGCGGATATAGCAGGGTTCTACGTCCTGCTTCGTTGACACGGCATGGGGGCGTCAAGGCCGCCCCGAAGGCGGTGGCAACATGCGACCAACGCCGCATTAGCCTTGCGCCCGACGACGGTGCGGTGTTCGACGTGATCGCCGGTGGCGACGAATGCGACTGCGCCCTTGCGCCGAAGCGATTGGGCACCTCAGCCTCCGATTCTTGCAATGCGGCGAGAGTTGTTCGTCTGGGCGCTTATGCCAAAGGCGTTGTGGACCCCAGCCCTGGGTTGCCGCGCCGCGGCTACCCAGGGTTCACGGCACCGGCCAACAACAACTCTGAAGGAGTTGCGGACCCCGCGATATCGCATTACGCCCGATGATGGACCCGGCCGCCCTGCGCCCGCCGCGCGGCAACCGTGACTACCGCGGGCTGGTTCACCCCCTTCGCCTTGACCATGCACGCAAACAGGATTAGCCTTGGCACGCCACAGAAAATCCCAGGCGGGGGGCATGCCTTCCGCCGAGGGTGGAGAGGTGGGTGAGTGGCTGAAACCAACGGTTTGCTAAACCGTCATACGGGTATTGCCCGTATCGCGGGTTCGAATCCCGCCCTCTCCGCTGGCATCGAAAGTTGTTGTCCCGCAAACCCACGTCACGGCCGGTCGCGCCGTTGACTTCCTTGCCCGTTTCGCCTTGAGTGGTTGCGCGCCGGGGAAATGCACCGGCGCCCGATGCCGTGCGTTCCGGACCCGAGGCGTTGGTGTTCTGGTTCTTCTTGGTTTACGCACCGGGCTTGTGGTAGGCTTCGCCGGGCGGCTGCGCTCGCTGCCGCCCGCTGCCGAAAGGGTTTCCGTGCTGATTCGGGCCACAGCTTGGATTCGTTCGCTGCACCGCGCCGCACGGGTTGCTGCGCCCGCCTTGCTCGGGCTTGCGGTCGGTTGCCAGACCGTTCAGACGCAACAGGCCCAGCGGCGCGTGGACCGCGGCCAGTCATTGCTGAACGAAGACAATCTGGAAGCCGCCATCGCCGAGTTTCAGGCCGCGGCGCGGCTCGATCCGCAACTGGCCGCGCCCCATTCACGCCTCGGCGCCATTTATCGCCGCATGGGCGATTACGAGCGGGCCATCGACAGCTTTCTCGAAGCTATCCGCCGCAACCCCTTCTCCTTCGACGACACTTTCAGCCTGGCGCAGCTCTATCAATTTACCCAACGGGTGCGCGAAGCCATCCAGGCCTATCTGCACGCGGTGGAACTCAAGCCCAACGATTTCGACGCGCAACTGAACCTCGGCACCTGCTATCAGCAGTCGGGTGATTTGCTGCAGGCGGCCGAGCGCTTTCAAAAGGCCATCGACATCGACCCCCATCGTCCCCACGCCTACGTCAATCTCGGCGTGGCGCTCGATGCGCAGGGCAGACACTACGACGCCATCCGCGCCTATCGCGAGGCACTGGAGCGCGATCAGCACCAGCCGCTCGTGCTGGTCAACCTGGCGCACACCTACATGAACCAGGACCGTTTGAAGATGGCCCGCCAGGCGCTCGACCAGGCCGTGGCCATGGACCCGCGCTTCGCCGGCGCGCACGAGGCGCTGGGCTATTGCCTGTTCCGCATGCGCGAGTTTGACGAAGCCGAGTTGAGCTATCGCCGCGCGCTGGAGGCCGACTGGCGCTTGCCCCGCGCCCACGCGGGGCTGGGTTCCATCCACATGCTGCGCTATCTCGATGACCGCTCGGCGGTGGATCAGCGCGACCGCGCGCTGGACCACTGGCACCGTTCATTGGAACTCAACCCCGACCAGCCGCGCATCCGCAAACTGGTCGCACAGTACAAGCCGCAGCGGCAGGATCCCGAAGAATTGCTGCTGGACCGCGCTGCCGGTGCGTCGAACGGTTCGTGAAAGTTCGCGCGACTCGCGCGGCGCGCACGAGGGTCCGGCGGAAGGCCGAAAATTCGGCGGCCGGCCGGTTGTCCGAAGAGTCGATCAGGCGGCATCGTCGTTGCATGAGCCGGCAGGAACAGCCTCCGGAATAGTGTCAAGTGGATGACACACGGCCGGCGCTGCCGCATCGATTGTTCCCCTTGCCAAAGCGCTCGATGCCGCAGCGACCACCGTCGGCGTTGATGCCGCTGCGGCGGGTGGCGCACCGCGATAAGTGATCGTCACCACTACGCCCAGCAGAATCACCGCGCTCGCCAGCAGCGTGCGCGCCGTCAGCGGCTCGCCCGCAAAACCCCAGCCCAGCAGCAGCGCGACGATGGGGTTGACGTACGCATACGTGGCGACGCGCGCCGGCGTGGTGACACGCAGCAGCCACATGTACGCGGTGAACGCCACCAGCGAGCCGAACACGATCAAGTACAAAACCGCCGCCAGCGAACGAAACGACATCGCACTCGGCGCAAAACGCGGCCACTCTCCGGCCACGGTTCCCGCGACCGTCAGCAAAGCACCGCCCGCGAGCATTTCCATGCCCGTCGCCACCAGCGGCGAAGAGGGCAGCGGCGCGCGGCGCGAATAGAGCGAACCCACCGACCAGGAGAGCGTGGCGAAAAGCAGCACGATCGCGCCGACGCGGTGCAGCGGTTCACCGCCGTCGTCGCCGCCCATCTGCACCAGCAGAATCATGCCGGTGAAACCCAGGGCCACGCCGACGACCTCGGCGATGCCGGGCCGCTGGCCGGCCGAGCCCAGCCAGTTGAGCAGCACCAGCCACAGGGGAACCGTGGCGACGATCAACGCCGCGATGCCCGAAGGAACGAACTGCTCAGACCAGACCACGCCGCCGTTGCCCCCGAGCAGCAGCAGCCCACCGATGATGGTCGCACTGAGCCAATGGCGGCGACTGGGGGCGGGCGCGCCGCGCCAGCGGCACCAGGCATAAAGAACGGCGCCGGCGAAGAGGAAACGCAGCCCGGCCATCAGGAACGGCGGGATCGTTTCGATGGCCACGCGAATGGCGAAGTAGGTCGAGCCCCAGATGACGTAAATAGCGGCGAACGCAGCGACGAGAGCAATGACGGAGGGAGAGCGCGCAGGGGTAACGGTCACGCAGGTCGCCTTTCGTTCAAATGGCCAGGGGACATCGAGAGCCCTGGAGGAAGCTCGCCGGGGGATTATAGCAGAGGGAGGGGAGAAAGCCGAAACGCCGAAAACCGAAACGCCGAAAGCGGGGCGAGGCAGCGAGGCAACAAGGCAGCAAGAAAGCGAGGCAACAAGGCAGCAAGAAAGCGAGGCAACGAGGCAGCAAGGCAGCAAGGCAACAAGGCAACGAGGCAGCAAGGCAACAAGGCAACGAGGCAGCGAGGCAACGAGGCAGCAAGGCAACAAGGCAAGGGCGAGGCGACAGGCATCAGGCGGCAGAGGGCGAGGCGAGAGACGAAAACGACCACCCCCCTTAAGTCCCCCCTCGGGAAGGGGGGAGGGCCGGGGGTGGCGAGCGGCGGGGATGTTAAAATGGGAATGTTTCACGTGAAACAAGTTTGCGCTAGGTCCGCGTCGGTTATTTGGTGCGCAAGGCATGGAGTTATCGGGCGAAATATTATAGGACGTGCATTTGAAGGTAGGTGCATGTTAGGGTTTCCGCTGCGGCTGGTGCGGGAAAGGGTGCTTTTCAAGTGTCCAGCGCGGCGGGGGAATGCAGAATGCTTAATGCGGAATGCGGGACGCTGATCGCGGATTGCGGAATGCGAGGTTCTCTTTGGGAAGTCGCTGCTCAGAAGTTTTCGTGCACCCAGACGTAGGCGCGGTTCTGGGCGGGGTCGTGAAGCAGGAAGTAGTGCTGCCCGTCTGCGCCGCGCTCGGTGGCGGTGAACCAGCGGCTCTGCCAGGCGGCGGCGCCCGGCGGGAGGGAGCGCGGCCAATAGTGCGGGGGCATGTGCCAAAAGGCGTCGGGGACGGCCTCTGCCGGGCGAAGGCGGAAGTCGGTCACGATCTGGGCGATGGCGTCCGGAGGGGCATCGATTCGCCAGAGATACTGCCAGTCGATCTGGCCCCCAAGGGTGTAATGGTAGAACGCAGTCACGGGCGGCGCATCGGCCCCGAGTCCCTGGGCGGGGTGCTGGTGCGGGTCGTCGGGGCGGGCGGGCCAATCGACGTAGCGGGCGTAGGCCACGCCGGCGAGTGCGAACAACACGACACCGGCGGCCGTGGCGACGCGCGCGGTGTTGCGGCGGGTGCGGCGCGGGTTGACCCACCAGGTTACCAGCGCCAGTGAAAACGCACCGCCGAGCACGGTGGGAAGAAAAGGGAAACGCAGGTAGACGGACGCGGCGATAGCGACGACGAGCCACGATACTTTGGCGACGAAGAGCCGATGCCGCGGGGCGAGCAGCGCCGCGGAAAGGACGGCCAACAGTCCCCAGAGCAGGGCGACCATGGATTCGGCCAATTCCCAGGGAATGGGGCCGAAGTCCAAGGCGAAGTGCCAGAAATAGAGGACTGCTCTGTAGGACAGCCACGCAGCGGGCAGGATGGCGAGCCAGCGGAGGGTGGGCCAGAGGGGGGAGGGGTGGGTCATGGGCCTTGATCCTTGATTCCTCGACCGTCAATGAGATCCTGGAGAGGTGGCGCCAAGCAGGCCAATGGCAAGTCGACGTCTCCCGATCGACGCACTCGCCCCCGAAAGTTAGGGTCCACTTCTATGGCAGCAATCAGCAACGGAATCTGTTTCGGTTCAATGAGGTAATAGGTGTCGACTGTCACTCCATTGGCCAACTGGATCTCGACCCAAGGTCGATTCACTGTCGTTCCGATCGGTGTAACCCTGCGCAAGTGTACGGTCAGTTCGCGAATGTCCGCGATGCGGTACTGGTATGTGCGGCAGCCGAAAAATGCGTTGTAGCGCAGCTCTCCGGCGTGAAGCTGAACGAACGCATTGAAGGCAAGGAAGTTCATGGCGGTCAGGAGCGCAGCGGTGGTCCACAAGAGTCGAGGAAAGAGCCGGAGAGACTGACGCAGCGATTCGCGCACGCAGCTCCGGTCGGGGCGATCGAGAATCAGGGGCATCGCCGAGGTGAAATACCAAACCATGACCCGTACAGACAGTGGAAAAGCCGCCAGTAGCCCAAGAAATACTGCCGGTAGAAACGCATAGAGCGTGTCATCGGTCATCCGGTGAGAAAAAGCGGATGAATCATGGTCCCTAACATGGAATAGTGCCTGCTGAATCAGGCCCAAGGGGATGGTGAGTGCGAAGGAGGCCAACAGGTAGGGAGCATTCAGTGCCAGGTGCTGCTTTCTCGTGAGTGGTGCTGTTTCAGGCCGCGGGTCATACCGTCGTGAATGAACGGGAATTGCAGGCACCGCAACGGGAACCAAGAAGTAGATGGCAGTGGCGACAAGGAGCGGAAATGCGCAAGCCAGTACTGTGGACACTTTCATGGCCCTAGGCGATTGACTGGGCGGTTAGCATTATTGCTTTGCCAAATCGGGTTCTTCGGAGACTCGTTCCACCGTGTAATGTGCATATTCGTGCGTCCAAGAACCTCCTTCTTCCGCTACGATCACTTCGTACTTTTCGTCATTGGCGAACGTTTGGAGGGCAGCAGCGGCTTGCCGTCGAGTTCCATGATTACGCTGGCGTCGAGGATGGCCGCAATCGAGAAGGCGAGCTGTTCGACGGCTTTGCGAAGTCGCTCTCCGGAAACTCCGATACTCTCGAATGCTTCCTTGGTTTCGCGGGCGATGATCTCAATCAATTTGATCTGCCTTCTGTCGAAGTCTGAGGAGTCGATTCTGATTTGCATCTTCAACACTCCAAGCTATTCCTTGAAACGTATAGCGGACTTTTTCATCACCGACCGATGACGGGAAGAGCACCAATAGGCTGGCATCGTGAAACTCACTCCTCCATCGGAACTGGTCCGGTTTCTTGAATTAGCCTACACGGTAGCGTTGGTCGCGACAAGGAACCGCCTGCCGAAGTGTGGCTGGAAGGCGCATGAGTACTTCGACGGGGCGTCGGTCCGAGACGGTTGGGCTTACGAACGGCCCGGTGCGGCCGAGTGGGACTCGATGCGACGTTCGGCGGAAGCCACCCGGAAGGCTACTGTTGATTCTCCGGCGGCCGGGTGAGCGTCCAGGTGGAGAGGAGGTCGGGGTCTTCGATTTCTTCACCGGTGCTGCGCAGGCGGTATGTTCCGGGATTGGCTGCATAAATGGCGTCGAGGGAAGGGGGCATGACCCAGGAATTTCCCGCGTGCAACCCGCGAAGGGAAATGTGAATGCCATCCGGCGTGGCGGATTCGATGACGCCGTGAAGCTGCGTCTGCTCCAGCAGTTGGCCGTCGCTGTCGAGCGTGGTCAGCCCGACGAGAATGGTCTTCCCCACATATGTGTCTGCCAGGGACTGGTCAAAGGGCGGTCGGGCCTTGCTGGGGAGATCAGTGTTCATGGCGGGTTTCAATTGAGGAAGAGTGTGCTTGGGCCAACCCTACCCAGAACGGCGGGAAACTCCAATTCCGACTGAAGCAGCACAGCAGGCCATGGCATCCGGCACTAGTCGTTTCGTCCTTTCGCTCCGGACAGCGAGCACAATTCATCAACGGTCTTGGCTGTTTTCGCCACATTTACCGACACAGTAAGTGCGAAATCCTTCGGTTGAGGCAGATTCTCGGCAAACACCAAGCCGCACAAAGAAAGGTCTCCGCTCTCGCCCTTGCCGATGTAGAAGTCGTCCGACCAAACTTGTCGTCCCGGTTGAAGATCGCCATAGTCGATTTCAATCCGGAATCGCTCGGCGTTCTTGTCAATGACCACGACGCCTGGAGTGCGGCGAAACGCAGGGCGCAAATCTGTAACAACGCCATTGCCCGGAAAGTCGGCGCGTTTCGGTGGACGGGGTATCTCGGACGCATCCACCACAACTACGCCGATGTTCGTCGGGACCTTCAGTTCGGCCCGTACATTGGTGGCGGCGACTTGCCCGACGTTTTTCACGACCAGGCAGACAGGCTGGAAAAGTCGGCGCATGAACTCGAAGTGGGCCATTTGACGGATGTAGTCATCGTTCGGACGATTGAAGGGATCGGTAACGAACTGACGGCCGTATTGCGGACGCGGCAGATCGGGAATCGTCCCCCGCGCCGGCATTTCGCAGAACTCGGCATTCAAAGAGATCCGAGGCCCTAGTGGATCATCCCGTTCGTTATGGCCAAACTCCACGACCAATTCTGCGGCCATTTGCCCCGAACCAACGCGCATTTGAGCAATCTCTTCGAGTGATGCTGGCTTGGTGGGATCGGTCGCACTTCCTCGGCGAACGTAAACCTTTTCCTTCGCCAGCTTTCCGATATCCCTCTTGAGATAAATGGGGCGAGTCTGTTCGTCGATGCTGATGATACCAACTTGTTTCCCCTCGAATCCGAATGCCTCGTAGTGGAAACGGATTGGCTGATTGGTCAGGCTGTTCACGAACTGCTGGAGCGAATGGTCATGCAAATGGTCGGTTGGCGGGATACCGACGACTTTGCCCCGCCCACCCCGAACGTCTTCCACGCCGATGAGGATATAGGCTACTGACCGGCGCCAGGCATTGGCAAATCCGAGGATATCCTTCAAGAGTTCGGACTTCTCATCGTCAGTTGCCTTGGCGAAGCGATACTGTTCCGTCTTGAAGTCAACCGTCGTACTTTCTTCTTCGTAGAGCAGTTGTTCGAATACCTCGTTGTTCATTCTTAGCCTGGGTCGTATTACGGCGTATGATGCCGAACGCTCAGCATCATCGGTGGCGCGCAGCCCCGACCGCTGCATTCCGTTGTCGGGCGGCTCGCCTCAAAGGTATGAGCGGCGGCGTGGCACGGTCTTGCGAAATAAGGCCGTGCCACCGGTCAGCACCATACTGGGCGGCCAATACGGGAACGCCGGTTCTGTCGGCATCCCCCACGACGTGCCGGCAGCAGGCTATGGCACCCGTCGACCACTCCGGAAGTATTGTACCAGCGCGCGGGGCGGGGGCTAGCGCGCTGTTGATGTGCGGGCGCGCTGGTGGGAGGATTTCCGCCGCCCCTTCGGGGCGGGAGAATCTGGAGAGGACCACGGGTCCACGGGTTGCGCTCGCTCGCTGTCGGCGAACTCGCTGCACCCGTGGCTACAGCCCATTGCCCCGGTGGGGCAAGGAGGAACATACCATTGCTCAGGCGGGGTAAGGAGGTTCAGCCAATTTCCATGTTGGGGCGAGGGGGTAGCCCTGGGGAGAGCGGGGCGCGGGTACCCAGGGATATCGGGCCCGCCAATGGGCAAAGGGCAGCGAGGCAATGAGGCAACAGGGGAGAGGCGGGAGGGACAGGAAAGGCACGAAGCCACGGAGCCACGGAGCGACTGTCTTGAGAATCAAGAGGTAGCAAGGGTTGATCTCCAGGGTTT
>CAZMVD010000055.1:0-24376 GCA_964569425.1 uncultured Phycisphaeraceae bacterium | reverse complement strand
GGGCGCGCGGGCTGCGTTCTCGCACCGCGCTTCGCATCCTCGCGATTTGCTTCGCTTCGCATGGCACCGCGCGATGCGTGGGGCACGACACTCTAGCGGACGCGGGGGCAAGTCAAGAGGCCGGCGGATGGGGTTTACCATTCCTCATAGCCCCAGCAGTTTTCGTTGGCGGCTTTGCACAGGTCGAGATTCTCGCAACAAAGCGGGAAAAACTGCGTGCAGGGGGTGCCGTTGCCGACGCAGGCGCCGTTGCCGTCGCACAAGTCGGTGGCGGTGCAGAACAGGCCGTCGTCGCACGGGGTGCTGCTCGACGAGTTAGGGTTCGAGCATTCACCCGAATCGCAAATGTCGTCGGTGCATGGGTTGCCGTCGGCGCAATGCGTGGCCGCGGTGCATTCGAGGCCAACGCGAATGAAGGCGACGTTGCCGGCGGAGCTTTCAATCAGCACCGCGTCGCCGTCGAGCAGGTAGGCGCTCTCGTCGACGGTGACTTCCCACACGCCTTCCGCCCCGGCCGAGGCGCGGAATTCGTAGGTGGCCAGGTACTTCGGCCCGGTGACGTTGTGGCCCGTGCCGGCCGTGCGGGCCGCGCCGGCGCTGCCGGTCGCAACGTTGGCGCCGGAGACGATGCTCTGACTGTAGAAGACGAAGTCGGTGTCCTGAGTGTCCACGGAGACCGATTCGAGCGTGAGCGTGCCGGTCGCCCCCTCGGCCGGCGTGATCAGCAGCGCGGTCTCGAACGCCGCGAGGTCATCGACAGAATCAACGAAGACCTGCACCGTCACCAACTCCTCGGCGTCGATTTGATAGGGGCATACGTCAACCGTCAAGGCGACGCCGCCCGACTCCGGGCCGAAGAAGCCCCCTCCGCCGCCGAAGCCCTCCATCCCGCACGCATCGCTCTCGTTGGGGCATATCGGGCAGTTCGTCGGATCGGCCTCGAACGGATACTCGTTGCCCTGAAACGCCTGAATCAGGATAAACACGTCCGCGATGTTCACCAACTCGTTCAGGCACGGGTCCGTCGAACTCACGCTCTGCACGTCCACCCAGGTGAGCGGCGGCGCGCTGGGCAGGTTCTGGAACCTTTGCAACGCGGCCACGAAGTCGTTGGTGTTGACGACGCCGTTAGGCGGCGACCACGCCGACCCGTCGAAGGACCCGACGGTATCACCCCAGTATTTGGGCGAAGGCTGCGCGATGGTGCTGAGCACCGTCGGATCGTCGAAGACTTCCTCGTCCTCGGTGGCGCGGATTTCGTAAGTCGCCACCGGCATGATCTCGCAGTCGCCGATCTCGATCACCGGTTCGGTCCACACCCGAAAGACCGGACAGGGCACCACGCTGGCGATGTAGCCGTTGCCCACTGGGCGCGGCACATCCACCCAACCCGCCTCGACCGGGTCGCCCGGGGCCGTGCGCGTGATCTGGTAGGCGACTTCGTCCGTGCCGCGATAGGGAACGAACGACACATAACGATTCTTGACCTCCTGCCCGCAGATTGTAGCCCCCGGTCCGAAGGTCAGGTTGATGTTCGACGGCATCGGCAGGTGCGGCCGCACGTTCGCCGCGCAAATGTCGCCGGTGAAGGTTCCCTCGACCGTCACGCGACCGAACAGGTTTCCCGACACACTGATCCTGCCAGCCATGTCGCCCGTGATCCGAATCGCCTCCGCCTCGCTGGGCGGAAATCCGAATCCGCGAACGTCCTGGAACTCGATCAGAATCGCACTTGTCGAAGACCCATTGCCGTTTACGAGCAAACTTCCATTAGGAAATGCGATAAATCGCAGCTCGCCCGCTAGTGCCGGCTCTTCAGGATCATCCGCCCCCGTCAGTTCTATGAATGGCTCGGACGCATTGGAGATTTGACCCAGTTGGACAAAGCGACCCCCGGGCAGGGCGCCGAATCGCAAAAGACCTGCACCTCTAGCTACGGTCAGATTACCCTCCCCGGTAGGCTCGCTTCCGCCGGCATCGATTCCAATCGCGTATCCGCTGGCCGATTTCAACCGACCGGCAACATTACCGCTAATCCGTCCTCCGGCTCCATCGACTGAATCGACCTCCAATTTGCCTACAATATCGCCAAAAAAAGGATCGACCGTCTCGACGGCTAGGCTTGCCCATTTTCCTGAACCCTGCGGGAGAATCCTCGCACTGTGGATTTCCCGGCACCGCCCGTCCACCGTCGTTCCGATTTCAACGGTAATATTGTTCGCCGGACCATCCCAATCCGTGACAACAGCTCCCAGAAAACTAGGAAAGCCATTTACCGTGCGCCCGACGAGGTAGCGGTCGACGGGGTCATTTCCAACCTGCGTGGTCTTGAGGATCACGCTGGGGGGAATGGTCTGGTAGTTCACTTCGAAATCATCCGGGCTGCTTGGATTGCCTGCCGGCCCCTGCCACGTGACGACCACGCTGCTATCATCGACGCCCACCAGCGTCGGGCAGGCGAAACCGTGACCCATCTTCGGAGTCGCCTCGCAATCTTCGGGAAGCGGGCAGACGCTCGCGTCGCCAGGGTGAGGCTGGCAGGGATCCTGTCCTTCGTCCGGCTCGCCCACGAAGGCACAGATGATCTCGCCGCAATTCGGTGTGCCATTGCTCAGGTCACCGTCGTCGTCGTCGGCGGTCAGCAGTTCCGTAAGGATAGAAGGTTCGACAAAGCCCCGCCGTATCCCGCTCAGTAGGAGAAAATCGGTGAAGAGCTGCTCGGTAGCAAGGTCGGTGCAGACGGTCCCTCCGGTACAGGCGGTCGTGCTGCACGAAACACGGCAATAGCCCGAAATGCACATCTCGCCGGTGGAGCAGTCGGTTGCGTCCTGACACGGCACCAGGCACTTGCCATCTGCACACACCTCTGGACCGGTGCAATTCTCATTCACGGTGCACGGAGTCTCGTTTCCCGTGCAATACAACAACCGGGTGCGAAGGTCCCAGAATGCGCCTGCCAGTGCGCGTCGGCCCCCCGTCGCATTGAAACACGATTGCTGCGGGTCCGGATCGCACGGTCCGTTTGAGCCTGTGCCATAATAACAGGAGCCCGCATAGTCGGCGTGCTGTAAACAGGGCACACCGGTGAGGCGACAGGTACCAGGACAATCTTCTTCCATCGTCCGAATGCAGCTCTCATCGTCGCTCGTCCAACCCCCGGAAGGCACTTCGAGCAATCCACAGCCGATTCTCGGGTCGTCATATACGAGAGCGGCTACCGTGTCCGCATAATCTTCATCGACGGCAGAGCCTACAAAGGACTGGAATGTCGCCAGGTTGACGAGAAAATGACCGTACTCGTGTGCCAAAACGCTTGGGATGGCCGGATTGTCTACAATGTCGGCTGAACCCCGGTGGAGTTCGATTCGATTGGGAAACGAGGCGAAAAATGCACCCGGGTATGGACCCGTCATATCCACAAAGACCGGCAAACTGACATCCACCTCAACAATTGATGGTTGCAGCGATTTGAACCAGTCGTGCGCCTGCTGCACGGCGAGAAAGGCCTTCACCTGGGCGGTTTGCACCGCATTGGTTTCACAGATGCCGCCGGCGCAGTCGGCGTCGGGGTCGCAGGCGCTGCCCTGGTTCACTCCTCCCAGGCACCAGCCGCCGACGCACAAGCCGTTTGGACAGTCGGCTTGGGGAGAACACGGCGCGCCGGGGTTGGACCCGCCGGCGCAGGAAGGCGCTTCGCCGAACGTGAGGTCGACCTCGGGACTCCCGCCGGAAGGGACGTCGTCGCATTCTACGACAGCCGAAGCGGAGGGCGTAGCGGACAGGATGCAGGTCTCCGCGTCGGCTCCCGCACAATCCCAGACAGTGGCCCACTCGCCCACCAGCCGGGCGGTCACACGATCTCCTTCCACGGCACCGGAAAGACTGAATCCACCGGACGTATCGCAGTAGTCGATATCGACCACGGTCCCCTCGTCCGAAGGGCAGGTGTACTGCCCGTCCTCGGCCAGGAGCCGCACGCGCACGCCCGGCAGGGGAACCTCCTCATGTTCACCGAAGGCGGCGTTGCCGGCGGTTTGCCACCCTTTCACCACGCCCTCGACATCGACGAGCGAGTGACGCACGGAAACGGCCTCCAGAATGCGCCCGTCGGCGGTGTCCACAACAAACAGCAGCGAACGCCCGTTGTCCTGCCCGACGAAACGCCACGCACGGTGGATGGACTCATCGCGCGCATGGAAGATGACTCTTTCGGGCTGGGAGTAGACCATGCCCTCATAGTCGGGCCACTGATCGACCGCCGCCACGGCGTCTTCATCGTCGAGCACGTCCTCAGGCAGCGCCGAATCCGGAAGCGGCATGACGTGGGCACCAACGTAGGTAATCGTGTCGCTCGTCCCCCGCCGCACCAGTACCTTGACCAGGCTCCCATGCACCGAGAGCGAATCTTCGGTGTCCACGATCTGTTCGAAGGCATAAACGCGAAATCGATCGTCGCGTCCGACGAATTCCTTGTGGAAGGCCAGTTCCAGCCCGTCAATCCCCAGCGCGTCGCGGTTGGCCTCGACGGCGAAGAAGGCCTGAACGAACTGGAGCGGCGTGGTTTCGGGATTGTCGTCCTCGGCAATCGTTGCCCCGTAGAGCGCCGCCAGCCGTTCCCCGTCGGCCAAGGCGAGCACGTCGGGATGCTGTTGCAGGAACGTGGAAGTGCCCGCCGTAGGAAAAGACGGAGCGCCCAAGGAGACGTTTACAGCACACAGGGCAATTAAGCCGGTCTTGATTCCGATTTGGTTAGACATGCGTTTCTCCTTTCGGAAAGTGAGCGACGCCTTGAATCGTAACCGGTGCTTGAATTGGACACAAGCGCGTGGTAGGATAGCCACCATGACGAGTCAACCCAATCCACTCTGGCTCGGCGTGGGTGTTGCCTTGATCTTTAACCTGTCTCTTATCCGGGTTGCGCAGGCTGATGAATTGATCCACGGCTACGAGGGCGACGTACTGCCCTACGATCCTTCAGCCGGGTGGCTGATATTTCAGCCTTGTGAAAACACGTGTTCCGAGTCGATCGGCGAAGCCGGTCTTACGCTTATTTGGACCAATGGCAAGATCGTGCGTTATGCATACCGAGTTGCTTCCCCGCCGCTCCCACCGCCGCCATCGCTCTGGATCGAGTGGCGGTTCCGATCCGATCTGCCCCGAGCAGGTGGGGGTTTTTTCGGCTGCGACGCGGACGTCTCCATTCGTTATGTGGGCATGCGCGAAGTGATTTCGATGTTCGGCGACGCCGCCAGCAACTTCGAGGGCGGCCAACAGATCTTCGGGCTGGACATTGCCGATTTCCATACCTACCGCTTCGAAAGCCTGAACGGCTATCACTATCGGGTGGCTGTTGATGGGCGTCGGTTCGTCGAGTTCACCGACGATCAGCCCAGCATCGACCCGACCATTCAATTCGGCGGCAGGGGGGGGTGCACCGGGCGGCCGCCGATCGTCACCAACGAGTGGGATTTCGTCCGCTTCGGGACGATCGGCTTCGGCGAGCAGGTGGTGGGCACCGACCCGCCCGCGGGGGTGCTGGATGCGATTGTGTACGGCAACCTCGACCGGTTCCTGGTGACCTTCGATGCGCCGAATTACGTCTACATAAACGACATCGCCGTCGAAGTCATCGGCGCGCCCGGCACGCCGGTTCCCCAGGTCATCGCCACGCGGCGGCGGGACAATGGGAACCCGGAGGACGTGGAGATCGTGCTGGACCGGCCGCTGCCCGCCGGGGCGACCACGCGCTTCACGCTCACCGACGGCGTGGCCGTGAACGTGATCGAATACACCCTCACCGCAGCCCTCGACGGCGCCTGCTGCCAGGCGGATGGCACCTGTGAAACGACTACCGACCCGCCCTGCACCCTCGACGGGGGGACGTTTGTCGAGGGCGAATCGTGCACCGCCCCGCAGGCGTGCTGCCTTGCGAGCGGCCTCTGTCAAATGCTCGACCCGGTGTGCTGCGCGGCCGTGGGGGGGACGCTGTCGGCCGAGGCAGTGTGCGAGGGCGACGCCGACTTCGACGGCGTGGACGGTTCCTGCGGCGACCCCTGCCCGCTCGATGCGCTGGACGACGCCGACGGGGACGGGGTGTGCTGGCCCGAGGACCAGTGCCCCGACGACCCGCTCAAGACCGACCCCGGCGTGTGCGGGTGCCACGTGAGTGACACCGACGACAGCGACGCCGACGGGGTGCCCGACTGCATTGACGTGTGCCCCGGCGTGGACGACGCCATGTACGCCCCCCACTGCGCCACCGCCATCCCCGCGGCCACCACCTGGGGTGCCGCGATCCTGGCGCTGCTGCTGCTCACGGCCGGGAAGTTGTCGGCGCGGCGTTACCTTGGACGGGGATGACCGGGGTTCCTGGGGGCGGCCGGTTTGGGCACCGGCGGCGGCTCTTACGACAATTCCGTACAACCCACCTGCAGCGCCGATTTTGCATTGGCCGGTCAATCCGGGTACGCTGGTGCTCATCCGGGGTTGCGGGACCATCCACCCGATGTCAGGCATGAAAGTGCAAGGACCCTTTCAGGAACCAGACCATGAACGTGAACGCGCATCCAATTCGTTGTCTATTTCTTCTGTGGGCGGTGCTGGGTGCCGGATCCGCGGCGCGGGGGGAGGCGCTGCCGCAGGATTCGCGAAACCAAAGCGGTACGCTGGCGAACGGCGTGAAGTGGATGTATCGGCAGCACGACAACCCGCCGGGCAAAATGGCATTGATGATGCACGTGCGCAGCGGCTCGCTGAACGAGACGGACAACCAGCGCGGGCTGGCGCACTTCCTGGAACACATGTGCTTCAACGGCACCGAGAATTTCCCCCCCGGAAAGCTGATTCCCTACTTCGAGAGCATCGGCATGGAGTTCGGGGCCGACCTCAACGCCTTTACCAGTTTCGACCAGACGTCGTACATGCTGTTCACGCCGGACACCACGACGGAACAGCTCGACAAGGCACTCATGGTGCTGAGCGACTATGCGTTCCGCACGCTGCTCCTGGAGGAAGAGATCGACAAGGAGCGCGGCGTGGTGCTGGAAGAGGCACGTTCCGGCAAGAGCGCTTTCCAGCGTATTCGCGACAAGTTGTGGCCGGAATTGTTTGAGGGATCGCGCTTCGCCAGCCGCCTGCCGATCGGCGATGAAACCGTCATTGCCACCGCCGGACGCAAAGAATTCGTGGATTATTACAAGACCTGGTATCGCCCGGAGAACATTACCGTGTTGGCGGTGGGCGACGCCAAGCCGGACGATGTAACACCACTGATCGACAAGTGGTTCGGCAATCATAAACACGACACGCCCGCGCGGCCGCAAATGCGTTCGGAATTCAAGCCTTTTTCCAAGGAGCGTGCCCTCGTCGCCACCGACCCGGAAATGTCGTTGTGCCGGGTGCAGATGACCAACATTCTGCCCGGCCGTCCGCCGACGACTACGGTGCCGCAGTGGCGCACCGAGCTGGTCGAGTACATCGGCACGTGGATCGTGAACCGCCGGCTGCAGGAGCGGATCGACCGGGGAGAAGCCAGTTATCGCAACGCGCGGACGGACGTGGAGAGCTTTTTCAACGACGCGGTGCTGGTGGATGCGACGGCGAGCGGCGAACCGGATGAGTGGCAGGACATGCTCAGTGAAGTCATCGAGGAAGTGCATCGCGCTCGGGAGTATGGTTTTACGGAGCGGGAGCTGGAACTGGCGCAGAAGGAGATTCTGGCGGACGGCGAGAATCAGGTGAAGACCGAACCGACGCGGAACGCGCGGGGCTTTCTGTTCGAGATGCTCCAGGGCGTGAACGATCGCACGCCGGTCCTGTCGGCGCAGCAGCAGCTTGATCTCTTCAAGGCGCACCTGCCGTCGGTGTCGTTGTCGGAAGTGACCGAGACGTTCAAGAGCCATTTCGCGCCCGGCACGTTCGCCTACGTGGTGACCATGAAGGAAGGCGAGGGCATCGCCGTTCCGTCGCGCGATGAGGTGTTGGCCGCCGCGAAGAGCGCGTGGGCGCGAAAAGTGGAGCCGCCGTCTGTCAAGGACGCTCCGACGGAGTTGCTGGCGGCCATTCCGACGCCGGGCAAGGTGGTGGAGAGTTCGGCGGACAAGGACCTGGAGATCACCAGTGCCTGGTTGAGCAACGGCGTTCGTGTGCACCACCGCCCGATGGACTACAAGAAAGACTCGATCTGGATGAGCATCAGCCTGGCGGGCGGCAACATCGAGGAAACTGCGGCCAATGCGAACATTACGGAAGTGGCGACGCTGGCGGTGAACGAGGCAGCCACGGGCCGACTGTCTTCGACCGATTTCCGGGACCTGATGACCGGCAAGAACATCAGCCTGCGGGCGGTGAACGCCCGCGACAGCCTCAGTATCGAGGTCACGGGCGATCCGGACGAGCTGGAGACCGGCCTTCAAGCGGCGCACGCGCTTCTGACCGACGGGAAGATCGAGGAGTCGGCGTTTAGGAACTGGAGGCTGCGGACGCTGCAGCAGATCGACATGTTCAACACCATGCCGCGCGTCAAGGCGATGGAGGCGATGCAGGACCTGTTGTCCGGCGGGGACCCGCGGCAGTTGTTCCCCACCAAGGCGAGCATCGAACCGCTGGCCCTTGGCGACGCGCAGGCGTGGTACGATCGGCTGTGTCGCGAAGCGCCGATCGAGGTGGCCATCGTGGGCGACATATCCTGGGAAAAGGCCCGGCCGCTGGTGGAGACGTACATCGGCTCGCTGTCCTCACGGCCGCGGGGGGCGGATCACCTGAAGAAGCTGCGCAAGCTGGCGCGGAACACGGGCCCGTTGTCGCGGGAGGTCAAGGTCGAGACCATGACTCCGCAGGCGATGGTGTTTGCGGGTTTTGTGGGTACCGAAGGCGTTCAGCGTTCGGACACCCGGGCGATGGAACTGGCGCAACAGGTGCTGACCAGTCGCCTGGTGAAGCGCATCCGGGAAGAGCTATCGATCGTCTACTCCATTCGAGGGAGCCATAACCCTTCATGGATTTATGAGGACGCGGGTCGTTTTGTCTCCGGTGCTCCGTGCGATCCGGCCAACGCCCAGAAGGTGATCGAAGAAGTCCACACCATGTTCCGCGAGTTCGCCGAGAACGGACCGACGGAAGAAGAACTGGACAATGCCAAGAAGCAAGTCGCTAACAACCTTGACACCAGCATGCGTGAGCCTACCTATTGGTGGAGCATTCTGCGCAATCACGATCTGCACCACCGCGACCTGAACGAGGAGAAGGCGGAGAAGGAGGCTTTTCCGAAGTTTACCACCGAGCAGGTGCAGAAGGTCTTTCGCAAGTATTACACGCCGGAGCGCCAGTTCAGCATCTGGGCGCTGCCCACGGGGGAGAAGGCGGAAACGGGCGACAAGCCCAAGGGCGACGCGGGAACGTAGCGGCAGTCAGGCAGCTACATCGGCGGTTCTTGCCGGCACGCTCGCCGGCGTGCGAAAAGCTTCGCGCGCGAAGTGCGGCATTGCGCGGGCTCGAGCGCAGCGCTACCCACAAACGGAATACGGCACTATTCTGCGGCGCATGAACCGCGAAGAACTTTGTGACCGATTCCTGGATACGCTCACCTACGACCTGTATCCGGTTCAAGAAGAGGCGCTGCTGGCGTGGTTTTCGTCGGAGGGGGGCGTGCTGGTTTCCGCCCCGACGGGCATGGGCAAAACGCTCATCGCCGAGGCGGCCATCTTTGAGGCGCTCCACACCGGGCAGCGGCTGTATTACACCACGCCGCTCATTGCGCTGACCGATCAGAAGTTCCGCGAGTTTCAGGACCGGGCGGAGGGCTGGGGCTTTCCGCGCGACGCCATCGGTCTGATTACCGGGAATCGGCGCGTAAATCCGGATGCCCGGGTGCGGGTGGTGGTGGCGGAGATCCTGCTCAACCACCTGGTGGGCGGCGTGGAGGACATGGCCGACACCCGCGCGGTGGTGATGGACGAGTTCCATTACTTCAACGACTTTGACCGGGGGATTGTGTGGGAGCTGTCGCTGGTGCTGCTGCCGGCGCACGTGCGGCTGATGCTGCTTTCGGCGACGGTGGGCAACGCGTTGGACTTCCTGCGCTGGCTGCGCGAGCAGCACGATCGCAAGCTATCGCTGGTGCGGAGTGACGAGCGGCGCGTGCCGCTGGAGTTTCAGTGGGTCGGCGACAAGCTGCTGGTCGAGCAGCTTCCCGCCATGCTTGCCCACAACGACTCCGACAGCCGCGTGCCGGCGCTGGTCTTCTGCTTCAACCGTGACGAGTGCTGGGAAGTCGCCGAGAAAATCAAGGGCGTAACGCTGATCGGTGCCTCAGCCCGCGCGGAAATTGAACAGCTCGTCGATCCAGAGGCCTTTCGCGACGGTGTGGGCCCGAAACTGCGACAGATGCTGCTCCGCGGCGTGGGCGTGCACCATGCGGGCGTGCTGCCCAAATACAAGGAAATCGTGGAAAACCTCTTCCACAAGAAGCTCATCCCGTTTGTCATTTGCACCGAAACACTGGCCGCGGGCATCAATCTACCGGCGCGGTCGGTGGTGCTCAGCACGTTGCTCAAGGGCAAGCCGCGGGAAATGAAGTTGATTCCGCCGTCCGCGGCGCACCAGATGTTCGGGCGCGCCGGGCGCCCGCAGTTTGATGCGAGAGGGTACGTGTTTGCTTTGGGGCACGAGGACGATGCGCGGATCGAGAAATGGAAAAGAAAGTACGAGCAGATTGATGCGAACTCCAAGGACCCGGGAATCATGCGGGCGCGAAAGGAGCTGGAGCGCAAGCGGCCCACGCGGCGCAAGACGGAGCAGTACTGGACGGAGGGGCAGTTCCACACGCTGATCAAGGCGGGGCCGGCCAACCTAGTGAGCCGTTCGATGATCCCCTACCAGGTGCTGATTTTCCTGTTACTCAAGACCGGTGAATTGCAGGGCGTGCGGAACTTCCTGGGAAAGCGATTCCAGACCGCGGAGGGCATCAAGAAATTCCAGGATCAGCTTGAACACATGCTGACCAACCTGGCCGCTTTCGGGTTTGTGGAATACCAGCCGGGGGCGGACGAGGTTGTGATTCGTGACACGGTGCGGCGGCTGTTGACGTTTCGCAGCGTGGACCCGCTGTACGGGGATTTTCTGTGTGCGCACCTGGTACGCGGCAGTCTGGAGGAGAAACTGCAGGCGCTGGAGTCGGTGTTGCCGCTGCCGCCGGCGGTGCAGCGCGGCGTGCGTCTTCCCGACCTGGCGCCGGGGCCATTCCAGACGCAGGTGCTCGAGCCGACGCTGCTGCAAATGGGCGTGGTGCTGGTGCACGCGGAGGGCGGCTTCAAGCTCGCACCCGATGAGGAGGACGAGTACGGGTCCGGGGACGGCGAAGCGGAGGAGCCGAAGAAGATGACATTCCCGGAGATGCTCAAGGCGCTGTTTGATGCCAAGCTGGCGTCACCGGAGTTCGTACCCATGCAGCCGCAATGGGTGGCGGGGGGGATCCAGGAGACGGAGGGGGACTTCTACAAGTTCGTCAAAGGGCGCAACCTTGAGAAGAACGAGGGGCTGGTCCTGCGGCACCTGCTGCGTCTGACCATCCTGGCCGGGGAGTTTCTCACGCTTTCGGGCGGCGATCCGGACTATGGGCAGATCGGGGAGTTGTGTACGTCGGTGTGTCAGCGAGTCGACCCACGTTACACCGATCGCTTCCTGGCGTCGGAAGCGGAGTCACGCAGATTGCTGGAGGCATGAACAGGTGAAGCCGCCCCGGGGCTGCCGAAGCCGGACACGAGCGCCCGGGTCGAGATTCAAGGTGCGGCGGTTGGGGAATTCGCTGAGCCCAGCCGCGCTTGTTGTGCCGCATGGAGCCGGTCAAACTCGGGAAGCGTTAACCACTCCGCGCGAAAATCGCCGTTCGTAAAGACGATGACCGCGCGGCCGTTGCGCTGCAGATGACAGCGAATCGGGGCCGTTTGTGCCACCAGCACCGGTTCTGCGTTCTGGCGCAACGACTCCGCTTCTTCGCGACTCAGCCAGGTGAAGCGCAACGGTCTGGAGGTGGCCGGGACGTCGGGTTCGAATGCCAGATTGAGTGGAAGGGAGCGCCCCGGTCCCAGGCGAGATTGCAGCAGGTTGATGTACTCTGCCGCACGGACCATGGCTACACTGCGGCGTCGACTGTCGCCCAACATCAGAATGAACGCGACCAGTGCGACCGTGGCGAGAAGCAACCATAGCAAGCGGCGCCCCAGCGGTTCTCGTCGCCGCGTGGCGGGAACGGCACTCGTGTCGGATCTCGTTTCCACGCCGATCATCATCTTTCAGGTCAAGACTCGAGGGGCGCGCACCAGACCCCTGGCGTACTTGCGATACGGTACTATGGCTCTTCGTCCGGCTCTTCCGGGTGGATAGCCGTCTGATCGGCGCTGGAGGCGAGCGCTTCGAGCGCCGCGATCGGATCGACTTCATCGTCGGACATGTACACATGTTTCGACGTGGTCACGCCCGGGGAGCGTCCTGAAGCCGACTGTTGGTTAAGGGCCTTGGTACGATGCTCGAGTATTTCGCGGTCGCTCGGTTCGCCGTTGATCTGCACCAGGAACATCACCGGCCCGACCTTGATCGAATCACCCGGTTCGAGCGTTTCCTCTTCGATTCGCCGCCGGTTCAGGTAGGTGCCGTTCGCGGCACCCAGGTCGTGCAGCAACGCCGTGTCCCCTTCCACGCGCACTTCGCAATGGTGTCTGGATACCTCGGCCAGGGGAATGCGTATGGCGCAGTCGTCCTTGCGTCCGATGACGGATACGCCCGGCAACAGCGTGAAATCTCGCCGGGTGCCGTCTTCTCGAAACATCACCAGCTTGACTGACATGGATGCCTGTTATCCCTCCGCCGGGGCCTGCCGCCGCAGGATTCCCGTCCAATTGCGGAAGCCACCGCGAGCCTTCCCCGCGGTTCCTTCTTTACTATACAAGGTTCACGGACGCCCTTCAAACCGGATGGCCGGCCGTTTAGCGGGCTGCGGGGCTCGGGACGGAGAAACAGTCCGCACGCCGTGTGAATGGCAGCATGCCCCGGATTGGTCGGGTCGCCAAGCGTCGAGCCGGCGATTCGGGTCGCCTGGCGTCGGGAGTGGTGCGGACCTTCTCTTGCCTTGGGAACTGGCGAAGGCGTCGATTAGGGGTATTGGGTCTGCCGCGCGAAGTCTGGCGAGATCTATGGAGACAAACGAGAAAGCGCCCCGTGAGCCGTGGGCGCAACCGGCGGATCGACTGGCGCAGTGAAACAACCCGCGACCGACGGTGCCGGTGCGCGGATGGATCAGGCCCGGGGGTGGGCTTCGTCGTAAACGGCTTTGAGCCGCGGCGTGGTCAGGTGTGTGTAAATCTGGGTCGTGGATATCGACTGGTGTCCCAGCAACTCCTGAACGCTGCGCAGGTCGGCGCCGTTGTTGAGCATGTGCGTGGCAAAGCTGTGCCGCAGGGTATGCGGGCTGATGGACGGGTCGAGACCGCATTGCACCAGGTACTTATCCAGCTTGCGGCGAACGCTGCGTGTGCTCAGCCGCTGTCCGTGCTTGTTGACAAACAACGCTTCCTGGTGGAACCGGGCGGGCCGCGGGTCTTTGGCGCGCAAATCGAGGTATCGCTGGAGCGCCGTGATGGCCGTCTGCCCGATCGGCGTGGTGCGCTGCTTCTTGCCTTTTCCGCGCACCCGAATCACGTGGCCCGTGAAATCCACGTCGGAGAAATTGAGGTCCACCAGTTCGCTCACGCGGACGCCGGTGGAGAAGAGCACTTCGAGCATGGCGCGGTCGCGCGCGCCCAACAACGAGCCGTCATCCGGCGTGGCAAGCAACTTGGTGATCTGTTCGAGCTCCAGGAACTTGGGGAGGCGTTTTTCCTGTTTCGGAGTCTTGATCGCCGCCAGCGGATGGCTCTGCACATACCCGCGCCGCAGGCAGAACTTGTAGAAGCTGCGGAGGGTGGCCAGCTTTCGCGCAATGGTCGACTTGGAATAGCTTTGCGTGCTCAAGAATGCCAGGAAGGACTTGACCTGGTCGGAATCGACCATGCGCAGTCTTTGCTGTACACCAGGTTCCACCGCTACGGCACTGGCCGTTCCGCCGCTGCCGGCCGGTGCACGCCCGCCGGAATGTGCGGCACGGTGGCCCGACCCGCCCAGGGCCGCCACGGCGGCGGAGGCGCCGCCGGAAAGAAACGCACAGAACTGCGATAGATCGGCCGCATAACATTTCGCCGTGTGACCGGAGAAATGGCGTTCGAACTTCAGGTAGTTCAGGAATTCGTCAATAAGGGAAATCTCTGTCATGATCGCATATCACGCCGGCGAAAACCTAGCTTCTAGTCCGGCCGCGTCCCAGGTCCGGACGACGGTCACTCTTCGACCCTACCCTTCGATTCCCGTGGCGATCTGATCGAGCTCCGTCTCCAATCGTCGGCCCATTTGATAGCTGAGCACTGCCGCATCGAACCAATCGAAACGGCTCTCTTTGTCTGCGGCCAGCGAAGCGAACGCATCGATGACCTCCGCTTCGTGTCCATTCTGGTATCGGAAGATAAAGCGCTCATCTCCTTTAACCAGAGACAGTTGCCGAATCACGCTCATGGTGTCCCTACCGTTCGCGCCCCTGCGTTTGCGAATCCGGCTACTCTCGGACCTCCCAGCAGTGCCCGGATGGTGGCTGAGCAGCAATAGCGAATATAAGCCTGCTGGCTGACCACGTACTTCCGCCAGCCGAAGGGGCTGTCGTCGGCACCGCGCCGTCGGGCGAAGGCCTGGATATCATTCGAGACGGCTGCGTGCGATGCGTCGAAGACTCTTTCGGTCTGGGCGAGAGCGGGTGGGAGGGTCCCTTCGGTGGATGTTGCCGTGGAATTCCCTGGGGCAGCAGAGGGATGCGCACCCACCGACCCGATACCCGCGCGAGTCCGCACTTCGAACAATTGAGCGGAGATTCCGATGCTCGGCGGATCGTAGGGGTCATACTCTGTCACCGCAAAAACCAGGATTGCGTCCGCACCCACCAGCCGGCCGACTTCCTCCGCGTGGCCCGGCGATTCAATCGCCTCCTTGCCCTGGGCCGAAAGAACGCCCAACACGCGGCTGAGCGGTACGACCGAGATTCCCTCGGCGTAACTCAGTTCGCTGGCCATCAGGTCGGCGAAACGCAGCCGGTCAAAATCGGTGGAGCCGCTCAGGTTGATGGCCGGCGCGACGGCGACGGTCATCGGCCAGAACCGCAGGTTCGCGATGCGAAACGGTTCGGCGTGCCGGTCTTGCCGGCATGTGGCCGGCGATAAGCACACGAAGCCGATCGCTGCCAGTGCGAACGCCTTTCGCACGGTTCTCATGCGGCGAATCCTCCTGATTCTGCTGGCGTCGTTTCGACGGGCGCTACCGCCCGGCGAAAGGTCGGCCGCCGCGTTTTCCATTCGCGGCCTTCTTCGATCATCGTCCAAATGGCCTTTGACCTTGCGTCGCGCGCGTGCCTCGGCACAAGGCGCCGAGCGGCGCGTTTGCCGCTCCGAGCGTCGGATTCCCTGCCGTTTCCAAACGCGTCATCCATTCCGGATATCCAGGCCGGTCCGACGGGACAGCGCGCGTCCTCGGGCCCATGGGAATGGCGGTCCATTGGAATACCTGCCACCAGCCGCCCTAGGCCCTTCCTGCGGGGCAAAATCTGCACGGTCATCGCTCAACTGACGCAATCGTAGCGTCCACCGAGTGTCCGATAATCATTGGCGATATCGTCTTTTTCCACAGATAAACTTGATTACATTCGGTATTCGCCGTCGACTGGCTCGGGTGCGGAATCGGTTCATCGGGAAAGCACCTGTTCGGTATGTGGATGGGATATGCCCAGAGCGAATGCCGGGTTTCCAGTTCGGTCGCTCCTTCGCTGTTAGGCGTCCCGGACATTAGTTCCGTACGGCGCCTCAAGCCATTGCGTGTTTACGGGCGACGTTGCATCGGAAACGAACCGGCAAGAAATGCGCGTCGAGTGCAACCGCCACAAATTGCCATTGAGATCGTGCAGTCAGCGGAAGTTCCGAGAAAAAACGCAATTCACAGGTTGAGAATATTTCAGCAAGCAATGTAAAACACTGCTAAACATGACGTTATAAAAAATCTCGCCAGATTGTCGCCAACGTCGAAGAGCCGTGATAGACTGTGGCAAGCCGTAAGTTGGGCATTTCGAACTTCGGTGAAGATGGGAATTTTGGTTTGGAAAGAAGCGAAATCGCAGTTCACTTCAGGAAATGGCTGATGGGTCGTCCCTAAACTGGAGTGGCAGTGATCGCTCCCGGAGGGCAGGAGCATGACCATTCGGAGGAACGGGAGAAGCTACGACTGCGTGGTGATCGACCTCAACACGCAGCGTGATTTCTGCGAACTGGGCGGCGGGGATCCGGTCAAGAACATCGAGCAGTTGATTCCCGCGATGCGCCGCATGATCGCCTGGACCAAGCGCAACGGCGCGGCCATCGTTTCGTCGATCGATTCACACCGGCGTTCGGAATTCAGCACGAACGGCCACCCGATCTGCTGCATTGATGGCTCCAACGGCCAGCGCAAGCTGCCGTTCACGATGTTCCCCTGTTCGTTGCGGGTGGAGTTCGACAACACGCTCGGCGTGCCCATGGACCTGTTTGATCGATACCAGCAGCTCATCTTCCGTCAGCGCACGGCGGACTTGTTGAGCAATCCCAAGGCGGATCAGTTCCTTACACATCTCAGGGCCGAGGAGTACATACTGTTCGGCAACACGCTGGAAGGGTCGGTCAAGGCGCTGGCTCTCGGTCTTCGCGCCCGGGAGAAGCTGGCCACCGTGGTGGTCGATGCCTGCGGCTATTGGGATGCGGGCGCCGCCGATCTGGCCTTGCGCCTGATGGAGGCGAAGGGCACGCGACTGGTGTCGGTGGAAGAACAATTGAAGCGGGTGACGCGCGATCGGTTTCGGTATCGTCCCATCGCGACGGAACGAAAGGGATCGAATCGACCGGATCACGCCGGGTTGGGCATCGGGGTGCGCACGCGAATCAGCGGTGTCAACGGTCACGACCGCCGGCATGAGCCGGACACTTCGCACCGGTTGCCCGGCATGCCCCATCCTTCTAAAATGCACGGCCCCGGCGGTCAGGTTCCCAGGGCCAACCCCTGACGCCGGGCGTGCTATGGCCAAGAAGAAGAAGCTGCCCAAACAACTGGCGATCCTCGACGAGGATCTGTGCACCGGGTGCGACGCGTGCGTGACCGTGTGCCCGGTGGACTGCATTGACAAGATCGCCGACCCCAGGCACCCAGGGTACGCAATGGGCGTTTGCACCATCGACCTTCAGGTATGCATCGGCTGCAAGCTGTGCGCGCAGGTCTGCCCGTGGGACGTGATCACCATGGTTCCCACCGATCACGTGCTTCAGGAGACGAAATACGCGGAACTGCTGGAGGCGTGAAGCCGAAGGAACCTTCTGATCGATTCGGTCGTCCCCGGCGTTTGGTGCGGAGACGTATGGCTTTCGCAAATGCGGTCGGTGTGGCGTGGCCCGACGGCGTCCCTGGTTCCTGAGACAAGTCGATACCATATCAAGCCCGGGACCGTCTCTGCTCAACCGGGCAACGAACAGGCATTTGCTAGACCGAACGCCGACAATCGGCTAGAACCTAATCACCATGACCACGGTACCCGCTGCCAATGAGTATTCCGGTGCGACCTATGCGCCCGAGGAGCCGGGGGGGGACGTGTGGGTCCTCAACCTGGGGCCGCAGCACCCGGCGACGCACACTACGCTGCGGCACGTGCTGGAGCTGGACGGCGAGCGGGTGCTGTCGTGCACGGTGCACATCGGGTACCTGCACAGCGGGTTCGAAAAGCTGGGCGAGCACCTCAACTACAACCAGTACGTGGTGGTCACGGACCGGATGAACTACGTGTCGCCGATGGCGAACAACATCGCGTGGCACCATGCGTGCGAAAAACTGTTTCAGATCGAGATCACGCCGCGGTGCAAGGCGATCCGTACGATCATCGCAGAGCTGGCGCGGATTCAGGACCACCTGCTGTGCGTGGGGGCGGCGGGGCTGGACCTGGGCGGGTTTACGGCGTTCATGTATCCGTTCAACGCGCGGGAGCATATTTACGACCTGTTCGAGGAAATCTGCGGGGCGCGGTTCACGACCAGCTACACGCGGGTGGGGGGGCTGATGCAGGACATCACGCCGGACTGGGGGGCGAAGGTGAAGCGCTTCTGCACCGAGCTGCTGCCGCCGGCGATCGAGGACTTGGAAAAGCTGCTGACGCGCAATCGCATTTTCATCGAGCGGACGCGGGGCGTGGGGTTCATCGGCCGTGAGGATGCCGTCAACTGGGGGTTGACCGGCCCCTTGGCGCGGGCGAGCGGCGTGCGGCGCGATCTGCGGAAGGACGAGCCGTACCTGTGCTACGCTGATAATTGGGACGGTCAGGGGGCGGCCGCGGTGCAGTTCAAGGTGCCGGTGGCGACTGGCGGGGATTGTTTTGCGCGGTATCAGGTGCGGGTGGCGGAGATGCGCGAGTCGGCGAAGATATGCCTGCAACTGACGGATCGGATTCCGGAGGGGCCGATCAACGTGCTGCCGGACGACAAGATGACCCTGCCGGACAAGGACGAGGTGTACTTTTCCATTGAGGGGCTGATCCACCATTTTGAGCAGATCATGACCAACCGGGGTCACCGGCCGCCGGTGGGGGAGGCGTACGGGGCGAACGAGACGGCGAACGGAGAGCTGGGGTTCTACATGGCGAGCGACGGGGGGAACATGCCGTACCGGGCGCGGTGCCGGCCGCCGTCGTTTACGAATTACCAGTGTTTTCCGTCGCTGGTGGTGGGGCACAAGATCAGTGACGTAATCGCGGTGCTGAGCAGCATGAACATCATCGCGGCGGAGCTGGACCGGTAGGGGGGGGAATGGCGAATGAAACTAGAGGCATGAAGGTACGCAGGCACGAGAATGGCGCGGTGGCACGCGGATTGTGGTCGCGGGATTGAGTCTTAATCGTGATAAGGGATGGACGGTACTCGCGGGGAACGAGACCTGAAGCCGGACCGGGTGCCGAACCGGCCGGACCGTTGTGGCAACGAGTGGTTCCCGACGTTGGAGCAGCGTTCATGGCTATCGAGCGCGTCGAGGAACAGCTCCGCCGATTTACGCAAGCCCTCGACGCGGCGGGAATTCCCTACGCCATCGTCGGGGGCAACGCGATTGCGGCGTGGGTCTCCACGGTGGACCCGGATGCGACGCGGACCACGAAGGACGTTGATGTGCTGCTGCGGAGGTCCGACCTGGCGCGCGCGGCGGCGGCGGTAGCGCCGGTGGGGTTGGTTGCCGAGGAGGTTTTGGGCATTCCGATGTTTGTGGAGCACGAGAATCCCTCTCCGAAGCGCGGAATACATGTGATTGTGGCCGACGAGCCGATCCGGCCCGGCCAGACGTTGCCGGCCCCCAGCGTGACGGCGGCGTGCCGCAGCCCACAAGGGTACATGGTGGTCAATCTGCCGGAGCTGGTGCGGATGAAGCTGGAGGCCAACCGGCGGCACGACCAGGTGCACATCGAGGATCTGCTGCGCGTGGGGCTGATCGACGCGGAGCTGGCGGCGACGCTGCCGGAGGAACTGCTGGAACGGTTGCGGTATATTCGCGATACGATGGAGTGGTTCAGCGAGCCGCCTGTGTTTTGAGGCAACTTGCGCACACGAGCGGGTTTGCCATTGAAGAGTTGTGGATTTTGCACGAGGGACTGCTTCGGGGCTTGATGATCGCGCACCGTGGCGGCACAATCGGCCGCGAGAAGAATAAGCTGGGTGAGGATTAGGCACTTACAGTCGGTACGTTCCTCTTATGAGTTGGCAACCGATCAATCGCAACGTAACGCTCGTGGATCCTGCGGCGCCGCCGGTGTTGTCGGAGGCGGTGCGGGGGAAGATCCGGTCGTTTTTTCCGCGCTATGTCACCAAGCGGGCGGTGATGCTGCCGGCGCTGCACATCGTGCAGGATGCGCTGGGGCACATCTCGTGGCAGGCGATGGCCGAGGTGGCGGAACTGCTGGAGGTGCACCCGTCTGATGTGATGGACACGGTTTCTTTTTACACGCATTTCTGGACGCACCCGAAGGGAAAGAAGGTGATCGTCGCGTGCCGCAGCGTGTCGTGCGAGGTGATGGGCGGCGCGGCCGTGCTGGAGGAATTGAAAAAGCAACTGGGGGTAGACGAGCATGGAACGACGGCCGACGGCACGTACAGCCTGGTGACGGAGGAGTGCCTGGCGGGGTGCGATCACGCGCCCTGTCTGCTGATCAACGAGCGGATGCACAAGCGGGTAACACCGGATCAGGTGGCGAAGCTCCTGGCGGATGCGGAGAATGACAAGCTCGCCGTGCCCCGGAGCGACCTGTTCGACGCGCCGAAGGACGTAGAGATTGGGACGAAGGCGGCGAGTCAGTCAGACGATGCGGATGATTCGGTGATCGAAAGCACTTCGGACGTGCGCGAGATGCGCGAAGCGGAGTAGGTGTGCATTTGCGCCCGTGAGTGCGAAGAGGCTGCCGCTTTCCGCCGTCGTGCATTATCAGCGAACCGCCCATGACGGATGATCCTCGGCGCACTGTACCTGCCTGCCTTTCACAACCTGTCATGCCCGACGAACGACTATATTCGAAGCTCGATTTCTGGATCGGCGCGGCAGTCGTCTACTTCGTGTTCTTTGCGCTCAACGATGCCAAGCTGTGGCGGCCGGGGTTGGTGTTCGGCGGGGGGGATAACATTCAGATCGCCGAGGCCGCGGCGTGGTGGCAGGGGCGGCTGGACTTGCCGGAGCGCGTGCACGACACCGCGCTGAAGGACGGGCGGGTCTACAGCCATTTTCCAATACTCTTCACGATGGCGGCGGCGGCGTTGTGGCCGATGTTCGGCGGCGTGCCGCACTGGTTCGTGGTGGTGGTCGTGGTGCTACCGGTGCCGCTGCTGGCCTATCGACTATTTCACATCGTGATAGAGCGTGACCGGGCGTCAGCCGGGGAAGATCCGCAGAAGGGTCGGCTGATGCTGCTGTATCTCTTGCTGCTTGCCGGGCTGGCGCCGATCGCGCAGGCGCATCCGAACTGGTTTGACATCGACTGGGTTAAGCTGCTGGTGCTGGAGCTGCACGTGCTGCCGCTGGGGTACGCGCTGTACTTTCTGGCGGAGCGGGTGCCGTGGCGGCAGACGTTGCTGGCGGTGGCGCTGGTATGCGGCACGTCGCTGTGGCCGGTGCTGGACCGGACCATTCGGGGCGGGGGGCCCTACTTCGTCAATCACACGCTGGTCACCATCGGATTGCTGCTGCTGCTGGCGGAAGTGTTTGGGCGCGGGCGGGTGTCGGTCGCTGGCGTGGGGTTGGTGATAATGACCCTGACGCGGCAGATGACGGCGGCGTTTGCGATTCCGCTGGTGTGGTTGGCGTTTCGCAGGAACATGGCGAGCGGCGACGGCGCGGGATTGGGACGCGATGCGGGCGGCGAACGGCCTGGGCCTGAGCGGGCCGCCCCTGTTTCCGGACGACACAGGGAGCGAGCCGGCGGGTCGCCTGATGCGTGGGGAATTCGTGTCATCGGGCTGGCTTTGACGGGCGTGGTGGTCGTGGCGATTCCGATGGTCGTCAATACCTTGAAGTTCGGCAGCCCGGCCACGACTGGGTACATGCTCATTTACGAAGGGCGGAACGATGTTTTTGCGCACGACGCGCGGACGCACGGATTGTTTTCGGCGGCGTTTGTCTCGCGGAACCTGTATTACGCCAACATCGGACTGCCCGTACGGCATGAAATCACGGTGGCGGGCAAGAGGGAGGTGCACTATCGGCCGAACGACATGGGCACCGGCATCTGGTGGACGACACCGTTGCTGCTCTGGCTCTTTTTTGACCTGCGCCGTATCTTACGCGACCCGGCGTCGCGCAGTGTGCTGGCGGCGGCAGCGGTAGTGTATGTGGGGCTGCTGTTCTTCCACGCCACGGGGCACGTGCAGCGCGGATACAACCGGTTTTCGCTGGATTATTTGCCGGCCCTGATGGCGGTCATCGGGCCGGGGTGCTTGCGGGGGTGGCGGTCGTGGGTCAGCCTGGGCATGATCGCATGGAGTGTGGTGTACTTCACGTGGCTTATTTAGGAATGCGGAATGGTGAATGCGGAATGGTGAAAGAGGCGGCATTTCGACTGTTTCGTTCGTTCTATCCGGCGCCCCGGCCGGGTTTCGCATTCCGCATGGCGCATTCTGCTTTTGTGCGTGGCGTCGATGGCGTTTGAACCTGTACTGCTTCGCAACCGCGGCGTGGAGGGTTCCACGACCCTGGCCGTGTACGAGAAACGCGGCGGTTACCAGGCCGTGCGCCAAGCGCTCCAGATGACTCCCGACGAAGTCGTGGAGGAGGTCAAGAAGGCCAATCTCCGCGGGCGCGGGGGGGCCGGCTTTCCTGCCGGGGTGAAATGGGGGTTCCTGCCCAAGGATCGGAAACGCACGCTGTTGTGCGTGAACGCGGACGAGTCGGAGCCGCCGACGTTCAACAACCGGGTGCTCATGGAGAGCGACCCGCATCAGCTCATCGAGGGGACGATCATCGCGGCGTACGCGACGCAGGCGCAGGTGGCGTATATTTATCTGCGAGGGGAGTTTCACGAGCCGTTTCACATCGTGCAGCGTGCGGTCGACGAGGCGTACGCCAAGGGGTACCTGGGGCAGAAGGTTTTCGGCAGCGATTTTTCCGTGGACGTTTATCTTCATCGCGGGGCGGGGGCGTATGTTTGCGGGGAGGAAACCGGGCTGATCGAATCGCTGGAGGGCAAGCGCGGCTGGCCGCGGATCAAGCCGCCCTTCCCGGCGGTGGAGGGGTTGTTCCGGCTCCCCACGGTGGTAAACAACGTGGAAACGCTCAGTTGCGTGCCGCACATTATCGAGCGCGGGGCGGCGTGGTTTACGGGCATCGGGCCCGAGCACAGCACTGGGCCCAAGCTGTTCTGCATCAGCGGGCCGGTCAAGCGGCCAGGCTGCTACGAAGAGGCGATGACGATTACGGTGCGCGAGCTGATCGAGCGCGCGGACCTGGGCGGGGGAATGCTTGACGGGCGGAAGGTCAAGGGTGTGCTGCCGGGGGGGGTGTCGATGGGCATCCTGACGGCGGATGAACTGGACATGAAGTTGGACTTCGAGTCGCCGCGGAAGTACGGGCTGTTGGGTCTGGGGACGGCGGCGGCGGTGGTGATCGACGAGGCGGTGGACATTCGAGTGGTGTTGCGGAACATGGCGCGGTTTTATGGTACGGAGTCGTGCGGGCAGTGCACGCAGTGCCGCGAGGGAACGGCGTGGATGCACAAGATTGCGACGCGCATTGCGGCGGACGCGGGCCGGATCGAGGATCTGGATATTCTGCTGGAAACGGCGCGGAACATGGGCATGATGCCGGGGTTGAGCATCTGCGGTCTGCCGGACGGGGCGACGTATCCGATCGAGACGATCGTGAAGAAATTCCGCGGCGAGCTGGAGACGGCGATTCGGTCGCAACCATCCGGGCGGGTGGAGGAACTGTTGAAGGTGCTGAATTGAGCTGATCGCTTTGGCGGCCTTTTCGCTAGGAGGGATGTGGGAGTAAGTTGCGGAGTGGTTGAGGGACTGGATGAGGCGGTGATGCCCTTGGCGGGGTGATCCCGTTGCACGGGACCCGGCTGAAGAAGGACGTGAACTTATGACCAAAGCGGCCATCCGGAGTGCTTTCCGCAAACTTGATGCGTCGGAGCAGGCGGAGGTTCTGCGAGACCTGGCCGAAACATTGGCCCGTTCGTTGTCCGACGAAGATCGACGGGACGCGCAGACGATCCAACGCCGACGACAAGAGGAACCGCACGCGCGCCCCTGGGCGGACGTGCGGGAGAGGGTTCAATCTCGGCGTTCGGGCAAGCGGCCAGGCGCACGATGAAGTACTCCATCGTGGTGCTTCCTTCGGCCGAGCGTGAACTCCTCAAGCTCGCCCGGCGGGACTGGTACCGCGTTTGCGACAGGATTGATAGGTTGGCGGTGAATCCGCGGCCCAAGGGAATCAAGAAGTTGCAGGCAACGGATGACTCGTACCGTATCCGTTGGGCGACTTTCGAGTGTTGTATCGCATCGACGACCGAAAGCGGCTGGTGGTGATCTACGCGGTCGGACACCGGAAAGACGTTTATCGATGAGCAGGGTCGGCAGACTCGGCTGTCCCGAATTATGCCCAAGATATTGATCGACAACCAGGAAGTTCAATGCCGCGACGGCATTCCCGTCCTCCAGGCCGCGCTGGAGGCGGGGTGGGATGTGCCGCATTATTGCTACCATCCCGGGCTGTC
>CAZMVD010000054.1:0-25701 GCA_964569425.1 uncultured Phycisphaeraceae bacterium | reverse complement strand
CCACCAACAATCCCGCACCCACCATGGAAAGTTCCCTGCGCATCGTTCGCTCCTTAAATCGAAGTCTTGGTCCGAGGATTTCGCCCTCGCTCCTATCCTCTATGTTCCTTGTAACCGCCACGAATGCAATCGGATTCCCTTGTTCTATCGTCCGCCACGACTTCAGGCTCGGTCGCTGGTTTCAATTCTCCAAGACAAAGCTGAGCGTGTCTATCGCCCGCAGTGTCAGTTGGGGCAATTGCTTCTCCCGATTCGTTCCTGCCTATGCTGCCGCGAAACTCCTCTGGGGCGGGGCGGGCTCAGGACTGGGGGCGAGCCCGCCCCCTCCCCATCGGTCTTGGTCGATTCTTTCTTTGTCCGGAGGCGCCTCCGTTCCGTCATCTCTCTTCAGACGCCGCCCGAACGAGTTCCCATTGTTATCTAGACCGCAAGCGGACGATCTTTGACATTGATTCGTCGTTTTGGGCTTGAACCACTGAGAACAGCGGTCGGACCTCGGGATTTCAGGATAATCCGATGAACGCCTGAGATCGCCGATTCCTCCCCCCGATGGTTGGGGCAATGGGTAGTATACGCAAAATGGGTTGACGAAAACCAACGAGGTCGTCGCTCGGATTCGGCCATATCCTCTCGGTATTCTCATCGTGGCACGGTTCTTGCTTGAGTTCAGGCAAACGGTCCATTCCCGCCGGTGTTGGGAAAATTCAGATTTTCACCTGCCACGTGGCGGACTTCGGTGTTATAGCTTGTAGCGGATTCGACGCACTTGGCGCACCGGTGAGCGGCGGTCACGGGACAGTCAGTTCCCGACCGCTCTGGAGACGAGCGAGAGATTCCCAAACATGCTTGCCCATTCTGGGGTCCGGTGTGCCGGTGGGGGCTCGATCGGGGGTTGATCCCGAGCGGGCCGTGGAGTTTGTCGCACGTTTTCGATTCCGCAGCGCGTCCCGCTGGTCGCCGCATGGCCAGCGGCTGGGGAGCAGCGTCAATGTCCTTTCGACAGGGGATCCAGCCATGACATTCCGACACCTCCTCACGGCTCTTGTGGTTGCCGTTTCCGTTTCGATTACTGCTCGGGCCCAGTTGCCCTGCGAGTCGGCGTTGTTGCAGGGGAGCGCATCGGGGGCTGGGGCGAATTTCGGAACGTCCGTGGCGATGTCCGGCGAATTCGCCATCGTGGGATCGGTGCTCGAGCTTGGCCCCGGCCTGGTCAATTCGGGCGCGGCGTACATCTTTGAGCGTACGCCGGGCGGCTGGGTCGAGCGGGCCAAGTTGAACATGTTTGGCGGAACGGGCGGCGATGAGTTCGGCCGCGCCGTGGCGATTCATGGCGACGTGGCCATTGTGGGCGCTCCGGGGGCGGATCGCCCACCGATGCCGATTACCCCGCTGGTCGATGCCGGGGCAGCGCTGGTGTATCGGCGGACGGGGGACGCATGGATGCCGGAACAGAACTTGCAGTCAAGCGATATCGCCAGCGGCGACCGCTTCGGGTCTTCGGTGGCGATCGAGGGCGACTGGGCGCTGGTGGGCGCTGAGAATGCCGATCCGCACATGCCGACCGGGGGCGGCAACAGCGGCGCCGTCTATGTTTTTCGCAAGGAAGGCGCTACCTGGGTGCAGAAACAGAAGATCGTTCCCAATCAGGTTAAGGAAGGCGATTTCTTTGGCTCTGCACTGGCGATGGATGGCGAATGGGCCGTAGCGGGCGCGCTCATAGGGAAGATTACCGGCCAAACGGGCAGTGATGTCCAAGTCGGCACGGCCTATGTCCTGCGGCGCCAAGGCGAGACCTGGTCGGTTCATCAGCGGCTGGTCGCCTCCGACGCCGCCTCGCCACGCAACTTCGGCAGCGCGGTGGCTATTAGGGACGATCTGATCGCCGTGGGGGACCGAAGCAACGCCGGTCAGCGTGCCTACGTCTTTCGCTTTAACGGAACGAACTGGATCGAGGAAGCCGCATTGCGCGGCAGCGATACGGCGCTGAATGACAACTTCGGCTCCGCCGTGGCCATCGACGGCGACCGCCTGTTCGTGGGCGCCCGGCTGGACGACGATAACTTGCTCGCCAATTCGGGTACGCTTTTCTACTTCGAGCGCGGTCCCAGGGGCTGGTTGGAGGCGGGCAAACTGCATCCGCTGCCCTGGGAGCGCTTCGCCGCCGCGCGCTTCGGGAACGCCGTGGCCATGGATGGCGACTACGTCCTGTGCAGCTCCATCACCGGCACGGGGCAACCGGGCTCGGTGTTTGCCTTCACCATCGACGTGCTCGACGACTGCAACGCCAACAATATATCCGACGGCTGCGAAATCCACGACGGCAGCGCGAGCGATGCTAACGGCAACGGGACCATCGATTCCTGCGAATGCAGCAGCGACGTCGAGTGCAACGACAACCGCACCTGTACCACCGACACCTGTAGCCTCGCCCTCAGCCGCTGCGAGTTCGCCATCAACCCCGGCTTCTGCCTGATCGGCGGGCAGTGCGTGGCCGAGGGAGCCAGCAATCCGTTCAATGAGTGTCAAGCCTGCCTCACGGCGGTTGCCAACACGCGCTGGACCAATGAGCCCGACGACACCCTGTGCACCGAGGACGGCGTTTTCTGCACGGGCGTGGAGCGCTGCGTGGTTGGGATGTGTCGGTCTCCGGGCGATCCCTGCGCGGGCGATCCCGTCTTTTACACCTGCGACGAAAACCGCGATCGCTGCGTCAACTGCCTGATCAATGCTGACTGTGACGACGCCAACGAATGCACGGACGATGTTTGCGTGGACGACGCGTGCCTGAATGTGCCGCGCCCCGCGGGCACCTTCTGCGGCGACAACGGCGCCACCGACTGCACGGCGCCCGACACCTGCGACGGTGCCGGCGCCTGTCTGCCCAATCACGCCCCCGACGGCGCTGCCTGCACCGACGACGGCTTGTTCTGCACCGGGCTCGAACAATGCGCCGACGGGCAGTGCGAGTCGCTCGGCGACCCGTGCGAAGCCCTCGACCTGTTCTGCGATGAATTCGGCGGCGAGTGCGTCATGCTGGACGCCGACTGCAACGCCAACGGCCGGCCCGACTTCCTGGACATCCGCGACGGCGTCAGTCTCGACTGCAACGAGAACCTGGTTCCCGACGAATGCGAACTGACCGTCAACGACTGCAACAGCAACGGCATCCCCGACGACTGCGACCTCGCGTCGGGCATCAGCGAGGACTGCAACAGCAACGGCACGCCGGACGATTGTGACGTCGAGCATGCCCAGCTTGCCAGGTTTCTCCCTTCCGGCACCGGTTCGTCGAGATTCTTTGGTTTCAGCGTTTCGCTGAGCGGCGATACAGGGGTAATTGGCTCTTACTCCGACACCGTCGGCGGCATCCGAAGCGGTTCCGCTTCTTTCGTGCGCAAGACGCTAACCGGATGGGAGCGACTGGCTCACCTGGGGTCTTCCGACGCAGCACTTGGCGATCAGTTCGGATGGAGTGTCTCGATCGACGGCGACACCGCTGTGGTGGGCGCACCCTCGGACGACGACAATGGGTCCAACAGCGGCTCCGCCTACGTATTTCGGGAAGTGGGTGGTGTCTGGCAGCAGATTGCCAAACTCACGGCTGCAGATGGTTCGCCGTCAGACGAATTCGGATTCAGTGTCGATATCAGCGGAGATACAGTGGTCATCGGGGCACCCAGGGACGATGACGCCTGTCCGGCAAGCCAGTTTTGCGATTCCGGCTCGGCATATGTCTTTCGTGACAGTGGCGGCGTATGGCAGCAGATTGCCAAGCTGCAAGCCGGCGACGCGGCCGGGCGCGACTTATTTGGATACAGCGTCGCGTTGAGTGGGGACACGGCCATTGTTGGTGCTCCGATGGATGACGATCAGGGGGCCGACAGTGGATCCGCATACGTTTTCCGCGAGGTCGGGGGAACTTGGATTCCGGTCACCAAGCTGACGGCAAGCGATGGAGCCGTGCTCGACTTTTTCGGAGTTGGTGTCGCGATCGAGAACGGAAGAGCCGTTGTCGGTGCAATCGGAGACGACGACGGAGGCGTGGACTCCGGTGCGGCCTACGTCTTTCAGGAAAACGGTGGTAACTGGGAGCAGGTTGCCAAGCTGAAGGCGCCGGTCCCAGGGGCCAACGATCATTTTGGCATCAGTGTAGCTCTGAGCGTGAGGGCGATTGCCATTGGCGTTTATCCGACAGGGTTTGGCGCGAATGCAGCAGGCTCCGCCTATGCATTCCGTGAAATCGGCGGCGAATGGCAATCAGTGGCCACGTTGACGGCCACTGACGCAGGCGTTGGAGATGACGGCTATAGCGTATCCGTCAGCGGCGACACGGCGCTGGTCGGAGCCCCCTTCTCCAGTCATTCCGGCGGTACCGGCGCAGGTGCGGCTTACTTGTTCCGCGTTCCCTCCTCCGACTGCAATGGCAACGGCGTGCCGGATGAGTGTGATCTGGCCGACGAGACGAGCCTCGACTGCAACGGCAACGAAATTCCCGACGACTGCGAGCTGGGTTCCAACGACTGCAACGGCAACGGCGTCCCCGATGAATGCGACCTGGCCGACGGCACTGGCGCGGACTGCAACGGCAACGGAATCCCCGACGACTGCGAACTCGGTCCCAACGACTGCAACGCCAACGGCATCCCCGACGACTGCGACCTGGCCGACGGCACCAGCCAGGATTGCAACTTCAACGGTGTTCCCGATGAATGCGACATCGCGCCGGCGCTAATCGTCAAACTGACCGCGCCCGACGCCGCCCCTGGAGACCAGTTCGGTTACAGCGTATCATTGAGCGGGGATACGACCGTCATCGGATCCGTTCGGGACGACGATGCCGGAATCAACAGCGGCTCGGCATACGTCTATCGGAAGTCGGGCGGCGCCTGGGAAATGATGGCTAAACTTACAGCGTCCGACGGAGCGGAAGGAGACTTGTTTGGCCATGCGGTTTCGATCAGCGGCAGCACCATCATCATCGGTGCCCCCGAAGACGACGATCACGGTTTCAACAGCGGTTCAGCTTACGTATTTTCCGAAGTAGAAGGCGTTTGGCAGCAGGTGACCAAGCTCACCGCCTATGATGCAGCTTCCGGTGATCTTTTTGGACACAGTGTGGCTGTGGACGGCCAAACGGTAGTGATCGGTGCCATTGGCGACGATGATGCCGGGTCCAACAGCGGTTCGGCTTATATCTTCCGCGAAATCAATGGACAATGGCAGCCCGTCGCCAAAGTCAGGGGAACCGGCGCCCAATCGGCCGAGAGATTCGGGTATGCCGTTTCCTTGAGCGGCGACACGGCCGCTATCACAACGCTGGCCGTGGCCAACGGAACACTCAGGACGAGCGCGGCGTTTATATTCCGCGAGGTTGACGGCATGTGGCAGCAGGTGGCTCGCCTCACGTCCGGCCCCAGTGCGGTGTATGACTTCTTCGGAATCAGCGTGTCCCTCCACGGCAAGACGGTAGTCGTCGGAGCGCACGGAAACGACGACGGTGGATCGAGTGCCGGGGCCGCCTACGTCTATCGGGAAAGCGCCGGCCATTGGTGGCACGTTGCAACACTCACTGCACCGGATGCGCAGGAGGGCTATGCCTTTGGATGGAGTATCCACCTCAATGGAGATGACCTGATCATCGGATCCGTTGGCGCAAATTCGGAAGGGGGTTGGTTCACTGGTGCAGCGTACCTCTTTCGCCAAAGCAGGGGGGCATGGATCCCCTCGGCCAAGTTCACGGTCGCCAATGCCCGTAAACTTGATTTCCTCGGCCAGGCGGTCGCCATCAGTGGCGACACCGCCTTTGTGGGTGCCAAGGGCGCCGACGACGCGGGCGCTAATGCCGGTTCCGCCTACGTCTTCCGCATCCCCTCCCCTGACTGCAATGGCAACGGCGTTCCGGACGAGTGCGACGTCGCCTATGGCCACTCCGCCGATTGCAATGGCAACGAGATTCCGGACGAGTGCGAAACCACGGTTTTCGAGTTCGCTTCGCCGCTGCTTACGCCCATCGGCGCCGGGCAGCCGCAGCGCATCATCGTTCCCGCGCCGCCGCCTGCCGGCCATGACGTCGCCGTGCAATTCCTCGCCCGCGCCGATCTGCTCGCCCTCAACGAGCGCATCGACGTGGTCCTCAACGGCACGTTCCTCGGCAGCGTCTTCCAGAGCGGCGCCAACGACTGCCCGCTCATGCCCGACCAGGCCGTGCTCGTCGTCCCGCGGGCGCTGTTCAACGCCGCCGCCGCGGAGGGCGAGCTGGTTATCGACCTGTTCGCCACCCCGGCCGTCAACCCCACGCTGTGCTTCCCGTCGACGTTTATCTCCCTGGATTTCGCCTACCAGGCGGAGGTCAACGGCGACTGCAATGGCAACGGCGTCCCCGACGATTGCGACATCCTCTACGGCACTTCGCTCGACGTGAACCCGGCTGACGGCGTGCCCGACGAGTGTGCTCCGCCGTGTACGGACATCCTGTCCAGCGATCCGCCGAACTGCGCCGTCGATGCCCGCCAGCCGTACCCCTTGAATGACAACACCATGGCACAAGGGTGGGATCGCGTTACCTTCACGCTGGCGGCCGGGTGCGATTGCACCGCCTGGGGTCCCGGCGACTTCCGCGTGCACGTGCATCCCACCGATGCCTTTCCGCCGGCCATCACCGCGGTCGCCTGCACGGACGGCGCGGCCACGGTGGTTCTGGATCGGCCCATTCAGCCGCGCCACTGGACCTGCGTGGAAGTGATCGGCGGGGAGCGCGTGTGCCTGGGCTGCCTGCCCGGCGACGTGAACGCCAGCGGCGCCGCCAACGCTTCGGACATTACCGCGCTGGTCAACTCGCTCAACCAGGTGCCGGGCTTCGTGCGTCCGCTGTACGCCACGGACATCAACCGCAGCGGCGCCGCCAACGCGCAGGACATTCTGCGGTTGATCGACGGGCTCAACGGCGCTGGTGCCTTCACGCCGTGGCTGGGTGCCACGCTGCCGTCGTGCCCTGCGCCGGGACCGTAAGAGTCTGGCGGGTCGGCAAAGCACTATGAGCGGAGCGCAGTGGGACCGGCTTTCCAGCCCGTCACCCTCTTTCGTACCTCATCTCTCGCCTCACGCCTCACGCCTTGGTCCCTGCTCTACTCGCGCCGCCCGTTTCCCCTATACTCCGTCCATGGCGCGGATTGATGAACATATTCTCGAACGGCCGGTGGCGGAGTTCATGCGCACGGACTTCACCGCGTTGCGCCAGGACCTGACCGTCGAAGAAGCGCTTGCCTCGTTGCGCACCCTGCAACTCGGTGAGAAAATCATCTACTTCTACGTGGTCGACGCCGACGGGGTGCTCAAGGGCGTGCTGCCCACGCGCCGTTTGCTGATGAGTGCGCCCGAGGTGCGCATTTCCACCATCATGGTCGGCAAGGTCATCCACATACCCGATCAGCACCGCGTGGCCGACGCCTGCGACATGTTTGTCAAGCACCGCCTGCTCGCCTTTCCCGTGGTCGACGAGCGGACGCGCATCCTGGGCGTGGTCGACGTGACCATGTTCACGGACGAAATCGTGGAGATCACCGAGGCGCAGACGGAACGCGACGTGTTCCAGCTCATCGGCGTGCAGTTCGCCGCGGTGCGAAACGCTTCGCCCTGGGCGGGTTTCCGAAACCGCTTTCCCTGGCTGCTGTGCAACATCGGCGGCGGGCTGGCCTGTGCGTTTCTGGCGGCGCGCTACGAGGGCTTCCTCGACACGGCCATCGTACTGGCGCTGTTTATCCCCGTGGTGCTGGCGCTGGCCGAGAGCGTGAGCATTCAGTCGATGAGCCTCACGCTTCAGGCGCTGCACCAGCAGGTCATCGACTGGCGGGCCGTGTTTCGTTCGCTGCGGCGCGAGTTTTTCACCGCCGCGCTGCTCGGCGCTGCCTGCGGCGCGGTCGTCGGCGGCGTCGCCTGGGGTTGGCGGGGGGAGCTGGACGTGGGACTGGCCATCGCCGCCAGCATCGCCCTGGCGATTATCACCGCCTGCGTGCTCGGGGTTCTGTTGCCCACGCTGGTGCACGTGTTTCGGGCCGACCCCAAGATCGCGGCCGGGCCAATCGTGTTGGCCACTGCCGACATCGCCACGCTGCTCTTCTATTTCAACGTCAGCGGAATGATCCTCAGCGCTCCGTAATCCCTCGATGCCGCGCGGCGTGCGCAGGCTCCGTTTTGCCTGCGGTCACCCACCCTCCCAAGTCCGCCATCCGGGATTCCGGTCTTGCGATCGGGTCTTTTCACTATGGGTCGGCCCTCAGAACTCGGAATCAAAGAAACTACGCGAAACTGAGGTGGATCCCTGTATGAACAGTACGCCCGTGCCTCCGGTACGCCGCAGCGGCACGTTGATATCCTTGTTTCGCTGCCGTGTCAGTGTGAATGAGGTCACCGGCACCGACATCCGGGCTAGGAACATTGCGGGTACGGTGGCGGACCCATTGTCCGGGAACGTGCATAGGATGGTGACGCTCATCGATTGGGTGGTGAACGTCCCGTCCGGAAGAGTCATGAAGGACGAGGTGGAACCGGACACGAAAACGGTGACTTCCTGCGCGGCGTCGCCGCGCTGCCCACGCGCCCACCGGGCAGCCACCCGCGACCATACCGCGCCCCGCCCCCCGCCGCCAACCCCGCCCCGGCGGATAACTCAATTTTCGTCTGAAACACTACATCGACGCGGCCCGAAAGAGGACTGGCTCACTTCATGGAACCGTTTTGGAATCTGGTTCGCTCGCATCGGAACCGTCTGTAGTTTCGTCTTCCTTACGAGCAAAGAAGAGAAATTTCATCGCCATCAGACACTTCGCCGAGTCCTTGACTCCCATCGCCCGCCGCATCAAACCATGAACGATTGCATGGCGGTTCCAGTAGTTCTCGTCAGCCAATGACTTGTCGTCGGGATCTTCTTGAAGTGATCCAAAGGTCTGCACGAAGGACTCGCAGTAGCTCTCCAAGTCCGGCCCGGAGGACGTCTTAAACGCCAGTTCCGGCTTCGACTGGTTGCTGCGCTTTTGGCTGGTCCTCTTGGTCGTGAATGTCTTCCCGCCGTATAAGTGCTTCGCGATCTCATCCAGCAACGGAACGCCAAGGTAGGTTGCCTCCTCGTAGTTCCCCTCAGTGTGGTGCTTCAAGAACCGATACAGTCGGGCGATGCAGTAATCAGGAACGCCCTCTTGCACCAGCCACGCCCGCAATGGGTTCATTTCGAACTGAGGCAGGTGTTCCATCATCTCCTGATCGACCGTGTCCCACTCTTCCTTTCGTACGGCCTTCGCCAATCTGTCCGTGAGCGTGCATGGCTCTCGGCCGCTTAAGTACCAGCCCCGTTTGGGCAGTTCGGCCGAGATCAACATGTGGTCTTTCTGGCTACGCTCGAGCCACGCAACCACTCGAGCGCGGAACTCACCCACCTTCGGGAAGTACGTCCACAACCGATCCTGCAAGACTAACTTCTCGAAGGGCGACGAGAACCGGACAGTCATCGCCTCAATGCCCCGGGCGATCCGGGTCGCTTCCTCTCTTTGCTTTTGAAACGACGAGAGGCCTCGCGCAAGCTGGTCGATCTTTGCATTGGATTCCGCCATCTGTCCTACCATGTACGAGACATTCATGCGTTACCCTCAAGCTCTCTTTGGCCTCTCCTCAAAGCGAACCGGGCGGGCGGTCCTTCCTCGGCGGACCCCTTAACGACCATGACCCTCCCGTTGGTAATTCTTGCCGACGGGCTCTTGGCTCGCAACACCCGGCCACCTGGAGCAGCTTGGGCGTGGTGCTGCCGATTGGTCCTGGATAGGACATTCCCGGCCCGTCAGCGATACGCAGTGAAGGATGACTCTGTGAACGAGCAGCGTCGATGATTCATCATCGCCGGACAACCAAGCTCGCGGGAGCCTGGGCGAGGGCCATTGGCGCGCTGCCTGAAGGGGTGCCAGATCGAGAATACGCCTCGCGGGCTAATCAGCCGTTCGAGTCGGTAGGACTTCTGCGAGGAACTCGGCCACCTTTTGCGCGTAATCGGGACCGTAGGTGAAGCCGCCGGTGTTGTGGCCGCCGGGGGTTTCCAGAAAGTTTTTCGGCGGCGGCGCCGCTTCATAAAGTCGCTGCGCCATGGCGAACGGGATCATTTCGTCATCGCGCGCGTGAATAAAGAGTTTGGGACAGTCAATCGCGGAAACTCGTTCGAGAGAGGGGTACCGGTGCCGCAGCAGTAGCCCGACCGGCAGCAAGGGATAATGCTGTTGCGCGACGTCGACCAGGCTGGTGAACGTGGCTTCCACGATCAGTGCGCCAACCCGGCGGCGCGAGGCCAGTTCGATGGCCACCGCGCCGCCCAGCGATTCGCCGAACAGCACCACGCGCTCCGCCGGCTCGCCGCGCGTTTCTACCACGTAGCGCCACGCCGCGTCGGCATCGCGATAAGTGCCCTGCTCGTCGGGCGAGCCCGCGCTGCGCCCGTAGCCGCGATAATCGAATGCCAATACGTTGACACCCATGCCCGCCAGCAGCCGGATGGCCGTCAGGCGGTCGGCGATGTTGCCCGCGTTGCCGTGGCAAAAGATGACCGTGCCTCGTGACTGTGGGGCTGAGACCGCCCATGCGCTCAGGGCTACGCCATCGTCCGCGTGCAGGGTCACTTCCTCATAGGCCAGGCCCACGTCGGCCGGTGTGGAATGGAGGTGGCCCGAGGGAAAGTAGATCAGCCGCGCCTGAAACCAGCCTACGAGCACGCACACCCCCGCATAGGTGACCAGTATGATGACGGCCAGTCGCTTGATCCGGCGCGCCGGCGAGCGATGAACGGAATCCGGCGACGCCCGAGTGGTGCCGTCGGAGCGCTGCGTTTCCATCGTGGGTGACCTTCAACGATGGTGCCAGTACTCGGCACCGACCAAGGATGCGGCTTTCGGCGGGACCGCCGCGCAAGCGCCGGCGCGCACTTATTCGATCCGTTCGACCGCATCGCCCACGCGGATCACACCGCCTTCGAGCACCTGGGCGTGTACGCCCCCACGGCACTGGGGGATCAAGGCCTGTTTGAGTCCGTCCTGCTGTTGATCCATGATGCCGCAGGGCCGCGTTTCGCCGTGGACTTTCAGCCGCACAGCGCCGACGCGCAGCTCGGCGCCGATCGCCGCAGCCAGATCCACGCCCTCGATCAACAGGTTGGCGCGGCGCAAATACCAGGGCAAATCGGTGCCCAGATCCTGGCAGGCATTGCGCCACGACTCGACAGACAGCAGCGTGACTTCTCGCGGTCCCGGCTTGCGGTTTTCCGATGTGATGCCACGGCCTGGCACCAATTCGGCCGTCGAGACCTCCACCATCGGCTCGCCGTCGGTCGGGCGACGGGCAATCGCGCGCAACATTCCGTGGATCTGTTTCGGTGGCCCGCTCATGCCGGCGCTCCGTCCATTTGTGAGGCGATCAGCACGATGCCCACCAGCACCAGCGCCACGCCGACCATCTGCCGCGGGGTCAGCCGCTCCGCGAGTGCCGGATGTAGCCAGGCGATCGTTGCGATCAGCGCAAATCCGCCGCCCACCATGATCGGGTAGGCCAGGCTGATCTTGAGCGCGCGGCTCTGCAGGGCGTACATGTAGAACGCCGCGTTAAGTGCGAAACACGCCAGCCCGAACATCAGGGTGGTGCTGCCCAGCACGGTGCGCAGCGCGGCGGGCAGCCCGTCCTTGAGTATGCCGCCGGCTTCCTGCGGCGCCTTCATGCCGACTTTCATCAACAGGTTGGCACAGGCGTTCAGCACCAGCGCCACCAGCAAGGATGCGACGTATTTCATGGGGGTTCCTCTTGTTGCGCGGCGCCCGGCCACGCGCCGCGTCAGCGCCGGAAGTTCGCGAGTTGCGCGCCTTCGGGAATCACGAACACAAACCTGTCGCGCGGAATGTCGCTGTTCAGTTTGACCTCGGACAATTCCTGGATGGTGTAAGTGCGCTCGTCGGCGCTGTAGGCGCTCTTGCGCAGCAGCAAACCGGTGTCCCAGGCAAACGCATACACGGTTCGCGCAATGGGGTTGCTGGGGTCGCGCGAGCGTCCCTCGATGACGTAGACGGCCTGTCCATCGATGGTGTCGGCGCCGACGTACTTCACGTCGGCGTAGGTTCGCAGGTCGGCCATCAGCGCCGTCGGATCGAGGTGCAGCGACTCCGCCCAGGGGAGCTTGACGGCCATCGTGCGGTCGCCGCGTTCCACCAGTCCCTGAATCTCCACACCGTCGGTGATGGTGAGGTTGGTGGATTCCGAAAGCGTTTCCTTTTCGTCAATCACACTGCGCGACTTGGTGCACATCTCCCAGCGCATGAATCGTGCGGTGCCGTCCTTGAGCAGCTCATAGGTTCCCTCGCTCTTGATGGTTGAAGAGCCGTTGGGAAGCGTGACCAGCGAGTCGACGGTCATCCGGGCAACGACTGATCGAACGGCACTCCAGTTGGAGATCAGTTTTTCCTCGACCGCCGCCAGCGTTGGTGCATCTTCCGCCCGGCCCACGGACGCCGCCAACACCAATCCGGCCGCCATATACCACGGCGATGTTCTCCTACCTGCCCTCATTCTGCTATCTCCCGTTCGGAATTCGCGAGTGTCCGTGCCACCGTACGGGCGTACCGGCGTTTTCGCAACTATCGGCCGGCGGTGGTGCAAACACGTGAGCATCGCCTGGGGATCATGTGGGGTGGGTGGCGAACGGTATCAGGTCTGGAGGCGCCCGTCGGTCGGAGAACCGAAGGTCCGCCGGAGGCGGTAGGCGCAAGCTTGTTTCGCGCGAAACACGTTTGTGCTAGGTCCGCGTCAGTTATTCATGTCACCCGCACTGGAATTATCGGACAGAATATTATAGGACGTTACGAGTCCAGTCGATTTCACAAGGGGGCAGTCCTTCGTTCGTAAGCGTCAGCGCCCGGCAGGGCCTGGGTTCGCGTCCAAGATTAGGACAGGATTTCTGGGCATGCGCGTCGCGTAGACGAAGTCGTGTTCTGGCGTTGCCGGACAGGGCCGAGAGGTCTATCGAAAACCGGATTGGGGCAACTCGGACGCCTGCCGGAACCGGCGCCGACACTCCACGTTTGACAGTGGAGCGCAGGATCGCACTCGGATTCCGACACGCGCGAGTTCGCCATGGAAAATCGCACGCTCTTCCCGCTACCTGTGCGCGGCGGTACCTGGAGCAGGGGTGATGAAGGATGTGCCAAGTCCCTGATACAGCGCCGGTGATTGGCGGCGATGGTGCCAGCACCTACAATGGGTCGCGATGGCCGCGCGGGCGGCACTTGCTCTGCGCCGGGTGTAATTTACATGGCGGATTGTCCGGGAAAGACCGTCTATCTGGAGACGATGGGGTGCCAAATGAACGTGCTCGACAGCGAGCTCGTGCTGGGCAGGCTGCGCGCCCTTGGCTACGAGTCGGTGTCCGACATGAAGTCGGCGGACGTGGTGCTGATCAACACGTGCAGCGTTCGCGATCACGCCGAGCAGAAGGTGCTGTCGCGGCTCGGCTCGTTGCGCAAACCCAAGCAGCGCAACCCGGAGATGGTGGTGGGGGTGATCGGGTGCATGGCGGAGCGCGATCCCGACGGCATTTTTGAGAAGATGCCGCACGTGGACCTGGTTTGCGGACCGGGAGAGCTGAACAAGGTTCCCGCGTTGATCGAAGAAGTTCGTGAGCGGCGCACACGGGCGGTGGCCTTGGCGCAGTCGCTGTCGCGCAAGAGCACGCCGCTGCAGCGGGCGTTGGAATTCGATTCGATGGAGGCGCTGGACCTTTCGCGGGATCCCGCGCCGGGCGAGAGCGTATTGCAATCGTACATTCGCGTGCAGCGCGGATGCGACAAGTTCTGCACGTTCTGCGTGGTGCCGTTCACCCGCGGGCCGGAACGGAGTCGTCCGCCGGGGGTGATTGTGGACGAGGCGCGGATGCTCGCCGAGCGCGGCGCGAAGGAAATCACCCTGCTGGGTCAGACGGTGAACAGTTACGTTCATCAGGAAGGCGGGCGGGCGGTTCGGTTTTCCGAGTTGCTGGCGCGGGTCAGCGCGGTTCCCGGCATCGAGCGGGTGCGTTTCGTGACCAACTATCCGGGAGATTTCACGGACGATATTCTGGAGGTGATGCGCGACGTTCCGCAGGTTTGCGAATACCTGCACCTGCCCGTGCAGAGCGGCAGCGATTCGGTGTTGCAGCGGATGCGGCGGCAGTATTCGGTGTCGCAGTACATTGAGATTATCGACCGTGCACGCGACTTTGTACCCGGCGTTCAAGTGGCCAGCGACTTCATTGTGGGTTTTTGTGGCGAATCGGAAGAGGAGCATCAAGCATCGCTGGCGCTGATTGAGCGCTGCCGCTTCAAGAATATCTTCGTTTTCAAATACTCTGAACGCCCGGGGACGGTGGCAGAGAAGCGGGCGGTGGACGACGTACCAGAGGATGTCAAGCGACGCCGAAATGTGGAGTTGCTTTCGGTTCAAGAGCGGATTGCCATGGCGGCCAATCAACGGAAGATCGGTCAGACCGTTCAGGTGCTGGTGGAGGGTTTCAGCAAAGCGGCGATGAAGGCGCAGGAGGCCGAACAATCGCGCGGGGACGAGATCGGCTGGCGGCGAAGCGACCAGTTGGTGGGTCGCACGCGCGGGGATGAAATTGTGGTGTTTCCCGGGCAGGCGGAGCACATTGGATGCACGGCCGACGTGCGGATTACCGCGGCGACGGCGTTGACACTGCATGGTACGCTATTTGAAGCGTCGGTGCGCGGTCGCGGGTCTCCATTGGGCGTCAGCCCGCTGCTTCCATTGACGGTGCTGCGCAGCGCCTAGTGCGCGGTTCGGTTCCAGCGGGCGGAGCGGTTGCGGTTGAGGCGGAAAGGAGGGGCGGCGGCGCCTCTTGCACAAGGGGGCGACCTTCGCTACACATTCCGGACATGAACGAATCCACGATCTGTCAGATGCCGGTGGTCGAACCGGCGAAGCGGGAAACAAAGCAGCCCGAACGGCTGCCGCCCTACCATGTCATTCTGGTGGATGACGACGATCATACCTTTGACTACGTCATCGGCATGCTCGCCCGCGTGTTCGGTTACACGCGGGAGCATTCCTTGATGCTGGCCGCCGAAGTGGATTCCACGGGGCGGGTGATCGTCGATACCACGACGCTGGAGCGCGCGGAACTCAAACGGGACCAGATCCATACCTTCGGGCGTGACTGGCGGGTGCCGCGGTGCTGCGGCAGCATGACCGCGGTCATTGAGCCTGCCGAAGGGTGACGGAATGGTGGTGCGATGGGCGCCGAGGTGGTGGGTAGGCTCCACCATTCCGCCCAACCGTCGCGCCCACACCCGCCGTATCGTCGAACCCGTGATGCTCTTCTCGTGAGCGCCAACAGTGAATCCGTGAATGAATTCCGTGTCGACGGGCAGCCGGCGTGCGTGTACACCGTGGCTTTTGCCGGGCGCACGTTGGAGCTGCTCGGCCCACAGCACCCCCACGACTTTCCCCGAGCGCGGCACATCGAGCGACCATTGGAATCGGAAGGGTATCTACCTTTTTGGCGGCAACCGTGGCCGGCCGCGGTGATGCTGTTGGAGTACCTGTTGCGCACGCTCCGTGGTTCTCAGGAGCCGATTTTGGAGATCGGTGCTGGGTTGGGAACGGTGGCGATCGGGTTGACCTTGTGCGGCTACCGCGTGATCACCACGGACTATGATGAGGCGGCGCTCTGCTTTGCGGCGGCGAGCGCGGCACGAAACCGGGTGACGCTGCATGGTATCGAGCGCCTTGACTGGCGCGTGCCGCCTTCACGCAGGTTTCGGACGATTGTGGCTTCGGACATTCTATACCACCCGAGTTTCGCTGCGCCGGTGGCGACATTCCTGACGAGCGGCCTTGGCGACCACGGCTCCGCGTATCTCAGCGACATGAACCGTCGGGCTGCGGATGCCTTTCCGGCGGCGTTGGAGGCCCATGGGCTTTGTTGTACGGTGACTGCGGCGGCGGCGCACGCGATCCCTTATCCCGGCGCCGTCGATGGCCGTGTGCTGAGGGGCCGGATTTTCTCCATTCGCGGGGGCAGAACCGGCGCAGTACCGAATCATGGATAGCATCTGGTTCGCGGTTTGAGCCAGTGTTGGCTCGTCACCGTTCGGAAAGATCGCCCGCGTGCATCAAGGTGCGGAGGCGATCGAAGGCACGATGGGGTGCGGTATCAGACGGAGCTTCCAGGTAGCGCCGGAGCGCGTTTCTCGCACGTTGACGTCGTACCCGTGACCTTCCAGTTGGTACACATCGAACAGACCGGGAAAACTCATGGCGGACCGGGCGCGACGGGGGGACAATCCGCTTTCTTCGGTCCGGGCTTGAAGGTATCGCTTCACGGCCTGTGGTTCATCGGTGCCGATCTGCCAATAGAGCCGGCTGCGATCCCAGGAAAAAGCGGCGGCACGAAGATCACGGATGGATACTCTCTCCTCGCCGCGATGGACCATGGTGCCGACCAGAAACACGTACCAGTTGCGGTCCGCTGTTTTGTACTGGCCGACGAGTACGCCGAGAATGTCTTTGGAGCGGGGCAGGCGCGTGTCCGTGCCGCCCAGGGCACCGATGCAGAGTCGGGCGGGTCGATGCGCGGAGCGGGCGTTTGAGTCGACCAGCTCGCGCAAAACGGTGGGGTCGCCGCGACCTTGATCGCCGATGTAGATGGTCACCCGATCCCGCCAGGCGGCCAAGGGGTCGGGGCTGGTGCAGGACAGCACCAGCAGCGGTACGACTCCCAGCAGACGTTGACGTCGCATGCACAGGTGATGGTTCATGGGTTTGTCTGAATGGATGGGGGCGACACGGGTGCGACAGGGTCATCGGCAGGCGGGCAGTTGCGTGGTGCCAGGATTTCGGATTGCGCTTGAATCCCGGCAACGCGGACTTCCGCACGCATGTCGCGCCCCAGCGCGTTTTGGAGGCAGGGGTCGCTGCCTGAGTCCAACAGCCGACGGGCGATTCCTGTAAAACTCTGACGGACGGCGATGTGCAGGGGCGAATTGCCAAAGTCGTCCAGGGCATTGGCGTCGGCGCCGGCCAAGAGCAGCCGTTCGACGCTGGGCGAGTGGTCCCGCAGGACGGCATCGTGCAAGGGGGCGCGGCCGAAGGCGTCGCGTGCGTTTACGCCGGCACCGTGGCGGATCAACACATCCACGACGGGCGTTGCGCCTTCGCGCACGGCGAAGTGCAGGGGGGTCCATCCCTGGGCGGATGCCGGGTTGGCATCGACGCCGTGCTCCAACAGCAACGTGACGATCTCGGTATCGGCATTGCGCGCCGCGGCATGTAGAGGGGTTTCACCATCCACGTCGGCCAGGTCGGCATCGACGCCGGCCTCGAGAAGAGTGCGAAGTTCCTCCAGGCGACCGGCGCGTGCGGCGTGCCAGACGGCGTTGCGGCCGAACCGGTCGCGCGTTGCGGGGGCAGCGCGAAGCTTGTGTTCCACGGCACCCTGGCGCGGGGTTGTTATTTCCTCCGAATCGAAACAGCAATTGGCGATATTGGCCATCTTGAGGATATCACCCTCGAAGCCGTATTCCTCGCCGAAGTAGGTTCGAAGCGATTCGGCGATCTTCAGGAAGTCGGCGCGAGTCCGAATGTGCCCCCGGTCGTCGCGATACCAGTCGAGAATGGCGTGGCAGTCGCGGCGAATCTGCCGATGGAGTATGACATCCATGAATGGAACATAGGTGTTGGCGTTTAACGCTTCGTTCCAATGGTCGCTGACGAATACCGAAAAGAAATCCCGTCGTCCGGCGACGTGGTCGTTGAGCTTCCAGAAGGGGCCATCCTGCACAAGCATCGGGGGATGCACTTTTCCGCGGAGCGATACGGCCTCGGTGAGGTTGCGATAGAACTTGAATCCGCAGTAGTTGGCGACGAGGTCGGCATTGGAGCGCACACCGGTGGTGATCATCCCCAGCAGCGTGTTTTCTGACAGGAGGAGGTTGCTGCCGGTGCCCAGTTCGATGGCGCGGCGCGTGGCCGCGTGCTCCTCCTGGCCCGCGGCGCGTGCGCGGCGATATTCGGCGAAGTACAGGTATCCCATGTGCGCGAAATGGGCGATCTTGTCGGTGCCCAGGTAGACGCCGTCGATCATGATGGTGGCGCTGCGCCCGAGGCGGACAAGCTTGGTGACATCGAGCAACAGCGCCCAATGATGGTAGATCCACCACACGGGCATGTCGCCGACGACCAGGCCGGGGTAGCGGGCGCGCATCGGTGCCCCGAGCACTTCCAGGTTGAGACGCTCCACCTGGTTGATGACCGGGGGGAACTCCCACAGCACCGCATAGGCGATCGCGTCGGGCGACTGGTGGCGCGCCGTGGTCGCGGTGGGTTGTCCGTCGCGCAGCGATCGCTCGATGGCCGCGTTGGTCTTGCGCACCGCGCTGGTCAGGATGCGGCGTACGTCGTCGGAATAATGAAACCGCAGATCGGCAAATGACCGGCCGACCGGCATGGTAAACTGGTCGGTCTCGTGGGCGACGGCCACAGAAGCGAGACCTGCCCATAAGGACAGGACCACGGCCCCCCCAAGCCCCATGCCCGAAGCCAACCTCGACCGGTAAGGATTCATGCCGGAAAATTCCTGCGTCGGATGATCGTCACACTATTCCAGACAGCTTGATGCGTCATGGGCGGCGGGGAGACGATGCACCCTTCGATCGTACCACGACTTACACAAGTCCCACGTACTGTTCCAGCGCCTGGGGGTTGGCCAGCGCATCGCGGTTGAGTACCGGTTCGCCGTGGATCATCTGCTGCACGGCCAGCTCCACTTTCTTGCCGCTGATGGTGTAGGGCACCGCCGACACCTGCTTGATGTGCCGCGGCACGTGGCGCTTGGTGGCGCCCTCGGCGATGCGCTGTTTGATCTTCGCCACCAGGGCATCATCGAGCGATTGCCCGTCCCGCAGCACGACGAACAGGCACACCTCCTCGTCGCCGTCGGGCGTTTTTTTGGCCACCACCACGCTGTCGGTGATTTCGTCGAGCGCTTCCACCTGGCGGTAGATCTCCGCCGTGCCGATGCGCACGCCGCCGGGGTTGAGTGTGGCGTCCGACCGGCCGTAGACGATGACCCCGCCGCGCTCGGTGATTTCCACGTAGTCACCGTGCCGCCAGATGCCCGGGTAATGCTGGAAGTACGCCTTGCGATATTTTTCTCCGTCGGGGTCGTTCCAGAAGCCGGTGGGCTGCGACGGAAACGGCGACACACACACCAACTCACCCTTGCGCCCGAGGACCGGCCGGCCCTGTTCATCGAAGGCGTGTACGTCCATCCCCAGCCCCAGCGATTGAATCTCCCCGGCATACACCGGCAGGATCGGATTGCCGAGCATGAAGCAACTGATGATGTCCGTGCCGCCGGAGATGCTCGCCAGTTGCAGATCGTCTTTGACCTCGCCATACACCCAGTGGAAGTGCTCCACGGTCAGCGGCGATCCGGTGGACAGCACCGCGCGCAGCCGCGAGAGGTCATGCTGCCGGCCCGGGTGCAGGTTGGCGTTCATGCATGCGGCGATGAACTTCGGGCTGGTGCCGAACACGGTAATGCCCAGCCGCTCGGCCAGGCGCCACAGCCGATCGGGCGTGGGATGCGCGGGGCTGCCTTCGTAGAGCACCACGGTGGCGCCCACGGCCAGGGCGCTCACCAGCCAGTTCCACATCATCCAGCCGCAGGTGGTGAAATATAAGATGGCGTCGTCGCGCCGCAGATCGGTGTGCAGCATGTGCTCCTTCATGTGCTGGAGCAGGGTGCCGCCGGCGCCGTGGACGATGCACTTGGGAATGCCGGTGGTGCCCGAGGAGTACATGATGTACAGCGGGTGGTCGAAGGGCAATTGCGTGAACAGCGGGGCTTCGTCGATGTTCGCCGCGCCGCCGCTCAGGAAGTCGTGCCACAAAGTGGCATTCTTCGTTCCGCCGAGATCCGGACGCTTGTCCAGAAAGGGCACGATCACCGTGCGCTCGATGCTGGGAATCCGTTCGACGATGCCGCGCACGCGCTCCAGCGAGTCGATGCGCTTGCCGTTGTAGGAATATCCGTCGGCCGCGAAGAGCACGCGGGGGGCGATCTGCCCGAACCGGTCGAACACGCCCTGCACGCCGAAATCCGGCGAACAGGACGACCAGACCGCACCCAGGCTGGCGGCGGCGAGCATGGCGATGACCGTTTCCGGGATGTTGGGGAGAAACCCGCCGACGCGATCGCCGACGGTCACGCCGGCATGGCGCAGCCCCGCGGCGCAGCGTGCTACTTCACTGCGCAATTGGTGGAAAGTCAGCGTGCGCGTGCGGCCCTGTTCGTCTTCCGCGGCGAGGGCGATTCGGTCGTCGTCAAACCGCAGGAGCTGCTCCGCGAAGTTGAATTGAAGGCCGGGAAACCAGGTGGTGCCGAGCATTCCCTCACCGGCAAAGACCGCCCGGGCAGGTTGGGAGGGGCGGACCTGGCTCCAGGCGAGCATCTCGCCCCAGAACTGATCGCGCCGCGCGACCGACCAGCGATGCAGCGAGAGCCAGTCGGGCGTAACGCCATACTTGCCCGCGACGAGTTGCATGAAGGCGTGCATTTGCGAGCGCTCTATCCGCTCGTCCGAGGGCTGCCAGAGCATTTCATGCGTAGTCATGGGCAACGCTCCATCGATTGAGTCTCAAACCTTGCCTTCCGGTCCAAAGATCGAGAGCTGATGGCCGTCGGGGTCGACGAAGTTCGCCGCCCAACTGTCGGGCGTGACCTGGCGCGGCGCCTGGTGAAACTCCACGCCGCGGGCCGCGAGTGACGCATGGGCGGCACGTACATTGGCGACTGAGAACACGATTTCGACGGCGCCGGGGGCGGCCGCGCGAGCCTCGGCCAGCGGCCGGCTCAACGCGAGCGTGACACCGCCGCCATTGAGGAAGGTGAAACCCGGGGACTGGAACTGTACGGCCATGCCCAAAGTGCCGTGGTAGAATGCCAGCGAGCGATCCACATCGGTCACGCCGAGCATGACCACGCTGATCTTGTCCAGACAAAAATCGCCGCCGGGAGTCATGCGGACTTCCTGTCACGAAAACGGTCTTCAATCACCGCGCCTCGTTCATCTTATCGAAGTATCGTGCGGTTGTCATGGATGGCCGACGCCGATCGAGCCATGGTCAGGCGGTCCGCGCCGTGGTTCCGGCCTGGATCGACGACCAGGACACGAAGCCCCTGGCGGGCTGGATGAATCGCTCTAGCGCGAACGCAGGAGCCGATCGCGCTTCCCAGTGGGGGGCAGGGGGTTATCATGCCCCCAAGGTCGCAATGTCCAACCGGTTCCATCCTATCGATCGGCGGCGCGGGAGTCGCCTTGATCCTGATCGGGAGATTCGAGCGCTATGACTGAACAGCCCACCGGCCGATTCAAGCTGCATCATCAGATCCTCGCCGCCATGTTCCTCGGCGCCGCGGTGGGGCTGCCCCTGAATCTGCTGGCCGAGAGGGGCACGCTGGACGTATCCGTTCCCCGCGCCGTGGCCGCGTTCGGCAAGGCGGTGGGCGATGTGTTTTTGCGGCTGCTGACCATGATCGTGGCGCCGCTCATTCTGTCGTCGCTTATTTCCGGCGTGACCAGCACGGGCACGATTCACGGTCTTGGGCGCCTGGGCGGGCGTACGCTGGCGTATTACATGACCACCAGCATGGTCGCGATCGCCACCGGCATGTTGGTGTTCAACGTGATTCAGCCGGGAAAGGGATCGGACTTTGCCATCCTGCAAACCAAAGCCAAACCGGTCACCTCCAGCGTCATCACCGGCGAACAGAGCCTGGGGCAGACGCTGTGGAACCAGCTTTTCAACATCATTCCGTCGAATCCCTTCGCGGCCCTGGCGGACCCGGCGAACAACTCCATTCTGGGCGTGATTTTTTTTGCCATTCTCCTCGGGGTGTTCATTAACCTGGTGGGCGGCGAGGCGGGCGGACTGCTCACACGCGTAATTACCGCGTTCTTCGAAGTGATGATGCGCATGACCATGTTCATTATCCGCCTGGCGCCCATCGGCGTGCTGGGTTTTATGATTTATGCCTCGGCGGGCGAAGGCGTTGAGGTGTTCAAGGCCCTCGGCTGGTACATCCTCACCGTGGCCGTCGGGTTGACCATTCACGGATTCGTGACCCTGCCGCTGGTCGTGCGGCTGCTGGCGCGGCGCTCGCCGTGGAAGTATGCCAATGCCATGTCACCGGCGCTGCTTACCGCCTTCAGCACGGCCAGCAGCAACGGCACGCTGCCGCTGACCATCACCTGTGCCGAGCAGCGTGCCGGCATCAGCAATCGCATCAGTTCGTTCGTGCTCCCGCTGGGGGCGACCATCAACATGGACGGCACGGCGCTGTATGAGGCCGTGGCGGTGCTGTTCATCGCGCAGGTCAGCGGGCACGAATTATCCTTCGCCCAGCAGATGATTGTGGCGTTCACGGCGCTGATGGTCAGCGTGGGGGCGGCGGGCATTCCGCACGCCGGCACGGTGATGATGGTCATTGTGCTCAGCGCCGTGGGGCTGCCGGTGGATTACGTGGGGCTGATTCTCGCGGTCGATCGGGTGCTGGACATGTACCGCACCACCATCAACGTGTGGAGCGACTCGACCGCCTGCGCCGTCGTGGCCCGCTGGGAAGAAGCGCCCCGGCCCGCACCGACTTGAGCCAGTCTGATCGCTGGATGGCTACTACGCGTCCGCCTCCGCATGCGCCGCGCCGACGAGTTGCGTTTCGCACAGGGTGCGGTACAGCGCGCAGCGCGCGAACAGCTCCGCGTGCGTGCCGCTGTCGAGGATCTGACCCGCGTCCATCACCACGATTCGGCTCGCAAACTGAATGGTGCTCAGCCGGTGGGCGATGATGATGGTCGTGCGATCACGCGAAAAGTCGCGGATGGCCGTCTGGATCTTCAGTTCGGATTCCGAGTCGATCTGGCTGGTGGCTTCGTCGAACACCAGGATGGGCGCATTGCGGTAGATCGCCCGGGCGATGGTCAGCCTCTGCCTCTGGCCGCCGGAAAGGGTTGTGCCGCGCTCGCCGAGGTTGGAATCGTATCCTCCGGGCAGCGCACGAATAAACTCGTCGGCGAAGGCGCGGCGCGCCGCTTCCTCGGCCCGGGTCCGGTCTGCGGTGCCGGTCCCATAGGCGATGTTTTCGATCGGCGTGCCGGCAAACACCACCGCGTCCTGACTGACCCAGCCGATCTGCCGACGTAACTCCAACAGGTCGAATTGGCGAAGATCGGTCCCGTCGTACCGAATCATCCCTGCGCTGGGGTCGAACAATCGCGGCAGCAGACTTACCAGCGTGGACTTGCCGCAGCCGTTGGGCCCGACCAGCGCCAGCGTTTCGCCCCGGGCGATGGAGAGGCGGATGTCACACAGTGCCGGCGCCGGGGCGCCGGGATAGGTGAAGCCGACATCTACGAATTCGATGCGTTCGCGCAGGGGCAGTACCGCCGCGCCGCGCTGTCCGGCTTGGGTTTCCGAGCGTTCGTCGATCACCTGGAACACGCGCTCCGCACCGGCCGTCGATCGTTGGATGCGCACGAACACGTCGGTCAGCTTGCGCAAGGGATCGAACACCATGGCCAGGATCACGCCCAGGGTCATGAAGCGCGCGGGGGTCAGCTCGTGGTCCAGCACGCGGCCGGCGAGCCACACGGCCACCAGGCTGCCCGCGATCATGCCCAGTGCTTCGAGCGAGGGGCCCACCATGGCATCGAGCCGGGCGAGCTTGACCTGCTGGCGGAACATCCGCAAGTCCACCGCTTCGAGGCGCTGTTTTTCGTATTCCTCGGCGGTGTACGCCTTGACCACGCGAAGATTGTGCATGGTGTGGGTCAGGGCGTCGATCATGAAGCCGTAGGCCTGCAACAGCCGGCTGTTGGCTTTCTTCACCCGCCGACCGACCGACCAGAAGATGAGCACGATCACGGGGGCCGCCACGGCCAGCGTGATGGTGATGCGCCAGTCCGCGGCCAGCGCCAGGGCGAGCAGGAACAGGGCGCGGATCGGCTCGCGTATGGCTTTGCCGAACAGGGTGATGAGGCCGCGCTGAATCTCCTGAATGTCCTGCACAAAGCGGGTGACGATATCGGAGGTGGGCTGGCTGGCGAAGAAGCTCATGGGCAGTTGCAGCGTTTTGTCGTACAGCATGGCGCGCAGGTCCATCAACGAACGCAGGATCGCCTTGGCGACGGTGACTTCGCCCAGGTACCTGCACACGTTGCCCACCAGCGACGCGAACACCATCACCGCGAGAATGTAGACCAGCGTGCGCAGCTTCTGGGCATCCGCATCGGCGGGCAGGAGCGAAAGTGCCGCGGCCAGCAGTCGCATGGAAAAGTCGGGCGGTCCGGGCGTGAGCGCGATTTCACGCGGGCCCTCGTCGGTCACTGCCACGGCCGGAACGGGGGACCCGGTTTCGGCTTTCGCCAGCGTTTCGAGCAGCGCCGCCACCGGCTTACCTGCGCCGGCGGACAGGAGCACCCCGGCGCGCAGGCCGGTTTCGGCCGCGCGGGGCCCGTGCACCCGGATCACACGCACCTGCTCCACGGCGCCGTCCAGCGGTTCGAACTCGACACTCAGCCGGTCGCCGGCGATGAGGCGGTGGCCCCAACCGCGAATGCCCTCCTGCTCCAGCAGAATCTTGAACACCGGAAACACGGCGCCCAGGCCCGCGGTTTGCAGCCCCGCGAAGGCGACGCTGGCCAGAATGCCCAGAAAGAGCTGTTTGCGGTAGGGACGGGTCAACGCCAGCACGCGCGCGAACTCGCGCACGCTGATGCGGCCGCGCGGCGCGCGTTGCGTGTCGTCGGCCGCGATCTGCTGTGGGTTCATCCGTACGCTCAGGCCAGTCGACGGTACAACGAAACGTAACGGTCGATCAGCACCGACCAGTCAAACGCGGCGCGAAGGGCCGTGCGTGCCTGGTCAGCGAGGTGGAGGCGATCGTTGTCGCTCTTACTTACCATTTCGAACAGTGCCTCGCGTAACTGGTTGCGCGACGGCTCCACCACGCGGATGGCGCTATCGAGCCCATCCGGCGCCACCCAGGGCGAAGCCACCACCGGCACGCCCGACGCCGCCGCCTGCATGATGGACACGGGGCAGCGGAAGTGCAAGGCCGCATGAACCAGTCCGCTCGCGTGCGCCAGCAGGGCGCGTTGGGCCGCTTCGTCGGGCGCGTCGGCGAAGTGCACGCGCTCCTCGCCGCCCTTGCGGCGCAGGGCCGCTTCGATCTGTTTGCGCCATGGGCCGCGCTGCGGTCCGGCCAGCATCACGTTCCAATTCTCGGCGTCCAGGCCGACCTCGGCAAAAGCACGCAGCGCCGGCCCCAGCCCTTCGACGGGGTGAATCGGCCCGAGCATCAGCAGGGTCCGACCGTTGGCGGGGGTAATGCCCGATGCCGGCGAGTCCGCTCGTGGTTCCGCGCCGGCCGGCGGCGCGACGCCATAGTCGTCCACGGCCAGCCCGTAGGGCAGCACCTCGACGACTTCGCCGAGGCCGTGAGGTCGCAAACTTTGTGCCTCGCGCGCGTTTTGCGCGGCCAGTGCAGCGGCCCGGCGCAGCACGTCCCCGCGGAGCCAGTTCTTGAGTTTGCCGCTCCAACCGGTCTTGCGGTGCGGTCCGTCGGATAGCCCG
>CAZMVD010000053.1:0-26264 GCA_964569425.1 uncultured Phycisphaeraceae bacterium | reverse complement strand
AGGCTGTGCACCTAACCGGTAGTCTGTGCACCAAACTGCGGTAGCCTTTAGAGCCGGCCACGCACCCCAAACAACGCTCCCCAATCCCAGCAGCGCGCCCAGAAAAAACAAACGAACTTCTTGTCGTTCGTAATGAATGTGAATCGTCCGCCTGCGCACGGTTGTCGGTTCCTCGTTCTCCGCGCTTCGCTCGCAATCCCGGCAATAGGCTTCGCGCCGGTCGGGTCACGGCTTCACCGCGCGCATGTACTACTGCGTGGGTGTCGCGGGGTCCGGCGATGGGCGAAGCAACCGCGCCCCCGCCCAGTTCGCCATGTCCGAAAGGTCCAGGTCGTCACCATAATCGACCAGTAGTGTCAGGAACTCCACACCCTGCACGTCGACATTGAGCTCTCGCGCCGCATCCGTACCGGTCAACAACCCGCTCGAATACAACATCCGCCCGTCCCCCTGGACCACAAACACCACACTGCCCCGCGGTCGCACACCATCATCAATACCCACGGCCGACACGAAACGCTCAAACTCCCCACCGAGTTCAAAAATCAACTCCGCCCGGCTGATCACGCCCAGTCCTTTGGGATAGACAATGCCGTTCAGCGAAAGTGGCCCGCCGGCCGCATTCACATCGCGCCGCACCGGGCTCGGTCGGTGCAGCCGCCCCTCGACCCGCTCGCTGTGCGTCGCCAGGTCGCTGAGAAAAACCACCCGACGGCTGCGCATCCGCACCACCGCCACCTCCGCAAGGGCGATCACCACTTCCTGACCCAAAGAAGCATCCAGACGCAGCGAGCGTTCCTCCGCCGAACGCAGCGTGCCCGAAACCTCCGACCCATCCACCAACACCACCGTGGCCGGATACATCGACTCCGAGCGCGCGCCCGCCGCAAAAATCACCCCGAACGCCTTGTCGATCGAAAACGCGCGCTCTCGGTCGCCAAAAAGAAATGCCCCGCCTTCCGGACCCAGCCGAGTGAGCCGGCCAGGCAGGACCCGCACCTGCTCCTCGCCCAGCGCCACCAGCATGTCCTGGCCGGTCCGTCGCTGCGCCAGCGTTTGGGCAAACACCTCCGCCGCCGCCGGAAGCGCCGCCGCGTCGCCCAGTCGAACGCCCGCCAACCGGTCGAAGCGAATCGCCAGATCCGGCCCGAGCACACTCCGCACCGTCAACGCGTCTTGCCCTTCGCCCGCCAGCGTCCCATACAACCGCCCCCCATCCGCCAGATGGAATACCGCGGTCCCCCCCGGCCTCACGATGGACGAAGCCGGCAGTCGCACCTGAATCACATCTTCCATGGAGAACGTTCGCGGCGCCTCCTGGACGGTGATGGTCATCCGACCGTCGTGAATGCCCTGAAACTCGCCCTGTGCTGTGGACCCGTCCACCAGAGACAATTGTACGGTCGCCGCCCGGGACACAGGACCGGAAACCCCGAGAACACCGGAAATGAACAGCGACACCATCCACACCCGGCAGTCAAACCGATTCCTGCGGCGCAGGGAAGTCACGCCCCCGCCGCCTCTCGGTCCTTCGCCCGATGGCGTACGTAGATCAGGGTTTCTTCGCCAGCTCTTCATAGTATTGTTCAACGAGCCGGCGATAGCGATTCGGGAAACTCTCTCGCAACGCCTGCAATATGCGCTCACGTTCCCCCAGAGGCATGGCCCCCCACACCTCACCGGGATTCGCCCGCCTGCCCTCTTCCAGCCATTCACCCGATGGCGCCCCCTGCGGCAGGCGCGATTGCTGCATCGGCGTCTGCGGCCGGCGATTCTGTGAACCGCCGCCGCTGCCATCGCTGTTGCTGCTACTGCTGCTGCTTTGCTCCTGCTGCTCGGCGTCTTTGATCAACCGATCCAACAGGTCAATGATCCGCTGCTGACGACCCTGTAGCCGATCCCCGGAATCGCCGTCGCTCAGCCGCCGTCCGGCGAACTGCATCAAATCCACCACTTCGCCGATGCGCCCCGCCTGACGATGCTCCAGTTCCGCCAGCATCTGCTGCGCAGAAAGCACCAGGCGCTGCGGCGCGTCGCCATGTTCCACCAGAAAACTCATCAGTGCCTTCTCGGCCTCTTCGTATTGCAGATCCTGAAGCAGGCAGAACCCGTGCAGAAACGCGATTTCCGCGCCGTCATAGGTGTGCTGTTCCAACGCTGCGCCCCCGTCCGCGCGCAACGTCGAGATGCGCTCCAGCGCATCCGTCATCCGCTCCAGCGCCACCAGCGCCTTGATCTCATAGACGGCGCCATGATGAGCGAGGAATGGATCGCCGTCCGACCGCAGCGCCGCCATGATCTTCGCCGTCGCGACGTAGTCCTCCCGGTCATACGCATCCAGACCCTCTCGAAACCGCGGCGACAACACGCTCAACCCCTGCACCAGAAACTCCGCGCCGTCGCAGTCGACACACTTCGACCACGTCTCCTTGATCAGCGCTCGCGCCTCCGCCGGAATCGCGCTATGGGTATCCAGCGCCGCCACAAAGCGATCCGCGGGCGCGTCGGCGCCGAGGCCGGGCGCTGCCCATCCAACACAGAGGCAGCCGACCAGCACGATAACCCCGACCACCGATCCGCGCCTTCCGTTGGGCGTCAGGCTCCTCATGCCTTGTCTCCACTTCGTCATCGCCATGCGCGATAACCCTCAAGTCTTGGTTCCCGGCCCGTCTCGACGCGAAACCCGGCCCAGCCACTTTCCGCCGCGCGGTACAGCACTCCCACGCTGAACGCCGCACGCGATAGGTGCGCCGCCGCCGGCTTCACGGCTCGTTCTTCCGGTCGCGAATCTCCTTGGCGATCAAAGCGCACTCCTGCTGCCGATCCGCGACCGCTTGCAGCGCCTCCGCAATCGCCTCAGGGTTCTCAGCACCCTCCGCACGCGACGTCTCAATCACCGCCGTCCGCTGGTTCACCCGAAACTGGCTCGATCGCAGCAGCTTCAGTTCCGCGGATTCGGGCAACAGTCCCTGGTTCTCGCCCGCCGCCGACTGACCGCCCCCGCCCTGCTGCTCATTCTCCTGCTGCATCTTCTTGACCGCCTCGAGCAATTGCTCCAGCGTGTCCACAATTTCCTGTTGAATGGTCTGCGTCAATCTCCCCGTCTTCAGTTCGGCAAGGCGATCCGACGCGGTCCCCATGTCGCGCGCCACCTGCCCCACCACGTGCGGAAAGGCAATCGTCGTACCTTCCTCGCCCAGTATGTGCTCGCAGGCCGAAGCCTGATCCGCCAGCGCCCGCTGCCGGACCGCCAGGTCCGCAACCTGCAGCTCCTCTGCACGTTTGAAGTTCTCCCGCCCCACGCCGTCAACCTCGATCGTGGCCGTGTTCACCCCACGCTGCTTCGAGAGCATCTCACGGAATCGCGCCTCCAGGTCGCGCAACGTCTCGGCACGCTCTTCCTGTCGCAACTGGTTGAGCAGCTCCTCCAACTGTTGCTGGGTCTGTTCCAGTTGTTCAATGGCCCGGTCCTGACTCTTCGTGGCCTTCTCCGGGTCGTTGTCTTCCAGCGACTCGGCCGCGTCGTCCATCTCCTGTTGCGCCTGATCGAGTTTCTCGCCGCTTTGACCCTGCGCGCCCGATTTCCCGCTTTTCCCCGATCGGCCCTTTTGGCCTTGTTGACCCTGCTGATTGTCCTGCCCTTGCTGCCCCTGTTCGCCCTGCTGACCCTGCTGCCCTTGTTGACCCTTATCGCCCTGCTGGCCCTGTTCGCCTTGCTGGCCCTGTTCGCTTTGCTGGCCCTGTTGACCTTGCTGGCCATCCTGCCCCTGTTGACCCTGTTGACCGGTGGGCGATGGCGCGCCGCCATCCTTGCGCATTTGCTCGGCCAGGTCTCCCGTGTCGCGTGCGATGTCGCGCTGCGCGTCCGCCTGGTCTTGCGCCTGGGACTGCGCCTCCAGCGCGCGCAGCGCCTCCTCCAGCTTCTCGCGTGCCTCCTGCAACGCAGTCTCCGCCGCCTGCTGCGCCGCCGCATCCGCCCCCTGCTCGCCGCTCATCGACGTACCGGCCTGTGCCATCGACTGGGCACTGCCGCGCACCGCTTCCGACGCCTCACCCGTCTTGGCCCGCGCCTCCTGCGCCGCTTCACTGTCCGCCGATGCCTCGGGCGGCGATTCCGCCAGGTGCTTCAGATCGTCCGCCAGTTGCTCCGCCTGGCGCGCAAGATCCTGCTGCCGCGCCGCGTCGCCCTGCGCTGCCTTCGCACCCGCCTCCGGCGGCGCCCCCGGCGCCAACTGACCCTGCTGCTCCGCCAGATCGTTCACTCGTTCCAGCGCCTGCCGAAGCTGATGCGCCAGCCGCTGCGCCGCCGCCGCCTGCGCCGCATTATCACGCGCACGCTGCTCTTCCTGCATCAGGCGCTGAACTTCCCGACGAAACCCCTCCAGCCGCTCGATGTCCTTCTGTCGCTCCTCGTTGGCGCTGTCACGCTCCAGCAGAACGCCCAGCAGGCGATCCGCATCCGCCATCCACTTCAACTGCGCATCGATCGCCATCGGCATCGTCGCCGGATCATTCAGCAGGCGAACGATCTCATCCAGCCGGTCCGCCAGTTGCAGCTCCCCTTCCCGACCCAGCGCCCGGGCCAGACGCGCCGCATTCTCCGGCTCCGTTTCAGCCAGTTGTTCTTGAAGCCGGAATACCCGATCGCGGAAACGCTCGAATCGGTCGCGGACCATCTGCTCTTTCATGGCCAACGGCCGCGCTGCTTCCAATGCCGGCTCCGTCCCCGTCTGGGCCGCCGCAGTGCCGACGAGGGACCACGCCGAAATCACGCCCAGCACCACGCAGCATCGCAGCCGCGGCAGAAAGACCGGCCGTCTAATCGTCGAAGACATCCCCGCCCTCGCTTTCAAACGCTTTCTTGGTCTCGGCGTTCAGCTCGCCTTGCAGGCGCACAATATCCCTCAGAAGGTTGACCACCTCCTGATACCCCTCCCATTGTATCATAGTGGCAAGCACCGCACGCATCTGTGTAACAATCTCCGCCTGTTGAGGGTCCACCCGGGCCGCAATCTCCGGCGAACCATCACGCCCCCACAGCCGCTGCGTGTCGGCCGCAACCACCATGTCCCGCCGGGACAACTGCCCCAGGGGGGCGATAATCCCATTCCCCAACCGCTCTCGCTCATCACTGGTATCCAACTGGTTGACCTTCATCTCCTCCAGGATTCGCTCAAACCCCTGGCGAATGATGTTCACCGACGCCGCCAGGCTTCGCTGGCGACGCTCCAGCGCCCCTACCTCCGCCGCCAGCGCCGCCGTGTCGCCCGATCGTTCATAGCGATCCAGCGCACTCAGCAGCCCGCCGCGAACCTGCTCCTGCGCATCGACCATGCGCTCAAAGTCCATCCGCGCCTCCTGCTCGCGGCGGGCCAGCTCCGCAAGCATTTCATCACGCGTCACCACCCGCAGCGCAACTTCCGGCGACTGCGCCTCATTGGGACCGGATACGTCGTCGAAGTCCGCCGCCCGCGCCCGGAAGATCAACCGCTCGCCCGCGACCGCGCCCGACTCGGCCACGGCCCAGGTCACGCTGGTGGCGAAGTGCGTCGCATGGGGCGCAAACCCGCCGAACGCAATGGGCTGCATCGCACCCCCCTGGGGAAGGCGCTCGTAGGCCAGCGCCACTTCCGCCAGCCCATGGGTATCGGCAAACTCCAGCTCGATCGGCAGCAATGCCTCCGTCGTGACCATCTCGCCCGCTCCGCGCATCTTCAACCGCGCAATCGGCGGATCGTCGCGCAGCACCCGGATCGAAAACCGTACCGGATGGCGATTCTCCAGCCCCACCTCATCCACCAGGTGAAAGTGATAGGTCGTGGTCTCCACCGGTGATACCCGGGCCACCAGCCGGCCCCCGTCCTCCACCGCGGGTGCCGCATCGTTGTCACCAGCGCGCAGCACCGCCGTGACCACCGGCTTGTTGGTCCGCACCTGGATCGCCACCGACGACCCTTTGAGCACCTGCGCCGCCCGCTGCCCGTCGCCCAGCGTCAGTTTCTCCAGCCGCGTGTACCCCGGCGGCGTCACTTCCAGTGCGGTTTCCACGACCCGCGGCCGCTCCAGCAGACGCAGCGTGAATTCCTCCGTGCGGTCGTCCCCGCCGCGCAGCGAAAACGTCAGGTCCTCTTGCGCATTCTTGAACGTATAGCGATAACGATAAGACCCCGGATTCCCCACCGTCACCATCGCCTCGCGCCCCTGTGCGCCCGAGACCGTGCGAAACTGCATCTCCACCTCACGCGGCTGCACCCCCTCCGCCGTCGCGTGAATCACCACGTCGTCGCCCCGGGCCCCGAACAGCGTGCCGTCGCGATTCTCCACCACCAGCCGCGTGCGCCGCGGCCAGGGCACGTCCTGAAGCAGCACGCTGCGCTGCCACCACAATCGCGCCATGTCCGGCGCCAGCACACACCCCACCAGCGCCACCAGCAGCAATCCCCCCGCGCCCGCCGCGCCGCGCCGCGCCCGCCGCGCGTCGATCACCACGTCAAAATCCACCTCGCCCGCGCGCTGACTCGCGCCCGCCACCACCGCCGCCATCAACGAACGCGAATTCACCGCAGCCGCCCCCACCTCTCCCGCCGCAAAGCGAACCGCGGAAATCAACGCGGACGACAGATGGGGAAAACGCCGTTCCACCAGATGAGCGATGTCCGCCGGCCCGATACGCACGCGCAGCGGCCTCCACACGTGCAACCAGACCAGCCGCGCCGCCATCAACAGAATCACCGCCAGCAGCGCCGCACGCATGCTCCAGCGCATACCACGCGAGGCGTAATCCACCACGAACTGAAACACCCCCGCCAGCACCAGGAACCCCACCACCCCGCAGAGCCCCTCCACCAATACGAATCGCCGCAGCCGCGCCGCCACAGCGCACAACCGCGCATGAAGGCGCGCATCCAGTGGAGGTGTCCGAATGTCCGTCATCGTTGCGCCAATCGTACTCACGATCGACATTCCTCTTGTCGCGCCTGCAACGCCTTACGCCGCCCGCCGCAGCCAACTCCAGCAGAATCCGCTTCCCCGTCCCCGCGCCGCAGCGCCCCATCCACATTCGCTCCGGTATTCTCCCCTGTCGTCATCATAGCAATCGGTTCCACTTCCGCAGAAACCACTCCAGCGACAGCAACCCCACCAGCCACAGCAGCATCCAACCGTTGTCCCACAGCGTTGTAGGACGCGAACGGATCGGAACCTCCTCGTGCAAGTCCGGAATCAATTCCGCCAGTTCGGCCAGTTCATCCAGCTCAAAATACCGCCCCCCGGCCGACCCCTCCGCCAGCGCGACCAGTTCCCCACGATCCATTTGCGGCCGCAGTACTTCCACATTGGGCCGCGAAACGCGAACCTCACGCGACACCTCCCCATCGCCGCGCGCATCCAGCCCGGGCAATCGTACACTGACCCGGTATGCGCCCGTCCGGTCGGGAACAAACCGCCCCTCGAACCAACCCGGCCGGTCGCGCCGCGCCGCCAACGTAAACTCCCGCCGCTCGCCCTCGATTTGAAAGGTCGCCGTCGCCTCATCCCGTTGAATCGGCTCGAAACGCTCGTTGAGCAACCGTGCCGTCACCGACACCGCCTCCCCCAGCGAAACCTGATCGTTCTCGATCTGCAGCATCACCTGCCGCGTGCCCCCCAGCAGTTTGCCCTCCGCCAGAAACCGAACGAGCTGCACCCAGAAGCGATCGAACAAGACTTCGCCGTGCCGCCGCCACCGGTACGTGGTGTCGAACCCCAGGAATCCCGTACGCCCGGCGCCCACGAACTGCACCGCGGCCAGCACGTGCGCGCCGTACGAATTCCGCATCCGCGGATCGCCGTGACGCATCAGCACCGTCGCCACCGGCTTCTCACGCAACACCGGATAATGCCAGTACACGTCACCAATCCCCTGCCACAGCAGCTTGGTGGAAACGGGATCATCCGCCAGGCGCATCACCGGGTGGCCGAACGAAGCGTCCGGTATCTCCAGCGGCGCCCCCCTGAGCTGGTAGTGCCCGATCTGGTTGAGGACCAGATCCGCTTCCGGGTCAAGCGCCACCGGCAACAGGTCCACCAGCGGCTTGAACATCGGTTCCCGCAGAAAAGCCGGCGTCCGCGCCCGCGCCGCCGCCACCAACACACCCCCGCCGTGCTCCGTCACAAACCGGTCGATCAGCCGCGCCCAGCTCTCGTCAAACTCCGCGCGATCCGGGTCCATCAGCACGATCACGTCATACGCCAGTATCTCCTCCGCCAGTCGCGGCAGATGATCGATGATCGTATTGCCGTCGCGCACCGCGTTCAGATCCGCCGATTGCAGCCAGCAACTTACGTCGACCGTCTCGTCGCGCTGCAATAGCGTCGTCAGGTAACGGTAGTCCCACCCCGGCCCGCCGGAAACCACCAGCACCCGCAGCCGCGCATCCATCACGTTGACCGAAGTCTGCCGCGCGTTGTCGTCGGTCACCGATTCATTCTCGACCGGCATGGCTTCCACCGAATACGTGAATCGACCGACGCGCTCCTGCCGTCGCTCAAACGTCAGCGGCGGTATCCCGCCTCCCGAAACGATGGTCACCGTCCGCGAATCGACCACCACCCCCTCGCCGCCCTCGAGCTCGCTCCGCTCTCGCAGCCGCACGTTCACCGTCTCCCCGTCCAGGCCCTCAGCCGCCAGCCGCGCCGTCACCGCAAACGGGTCCTTCTGAAACACGTTTTCCGGCGCGTCGATTTCCGCCACCCGCAGGTTGCGCGGCGGCGACGGATCGCCGATACCGACCGTATACACAGCAATGCGCCGCTCCCGCGCAAAACGCGCCGCCTCCACCGCCGGAGCCCCGTCGTTGAAGCCCCCGTCGCTCAGCACCACCACCCCCGCCAGCGGCGCACCGCCGAGCGACTCCACCGCACGCCGCAGCGCGCGGTCAATGTTCGTGGTCGGCCCCGTCGCCGTCAGCGGAATGTCCGCCTCGTTCGCTGCCGTCAACGCCGGCGGGCCCGTCTCCGCCCCGCCGTCTACCCCCCGCCGCTCGCGCGCCGAGCGCAGCGTGGCGTGCAGTGTCGGCTCGCTCCCGAATGAGTAAACGCGCACCCGGTTGTTGCCGGCCAAACCACGCAAGAACTGCCGGTCATTACCGTGCAGCAAACGCTCCACCACCGCCGCCCGCCGAAAGGTCGGTGAACGTTCATCCCCCATGACCTTTCGTACCCGCGCCCCCTGCGCCGCGTCCCGGTAGGCATCGGCCAGATCCATGCTCGCCGAGTCATCCACCAGCACCAGCGTGTACGAATCAACCCACTTCCGCAGAATGCGCACCAGCACCGGCTCCAGCAGGACCGCCAGCAGCGTCAACAGCACCAGGCAGCGCACCGCCCCCAGCATCATGCGTACCCGCAGGCTCGCACCGACGCGCCCTTCACGGCGGTACAGCGCAAACACCGTCCAGCACACCGCCACCGCCAACCCCGCCGCCGCCAGCGCCCACCAGCCTTCCGGCATATAGCGCAGCTCGGTCACCAGCTCCTCCTGAATGCGCGGAGCCGCCTGCGAAAGAACCGTCGCGTTGTACTCGCCGAGTCTCATGCCCCCCCGTGACCCCGAAGAACCTTGAAAACCGCGCAGCTTGCGCCCCTTACTCGCGCCCCAGAGCGCAGCACCTGATCACCGCGGCGCACGTTCCCCGCGCTCCCCAACCGTCCTGCGCCCTTCGTCGTCAACGCTTCCGTCCCCACCACCACGCCAACATCTGCTCGCCCATCAGCATCAGGAATCCCGCAATCAACGCCGCCCGCCAGAACTCCGTTCGCGCTTCGCTCACGCCCGCCGCCAACTCCTCCAGGCCGCCGATATATTGAAACGGAACCTCGCCCAGCGCGCGCCGCAGGTCCGATTCCTCGCACGCCGCCAGGTCGCTTTCCCGCGCGTCCACGTTGACCGCCGCCAGACGCACCGCCTCGCCCCCTTCTCGCCGTCGCAGCAGGAACTGATAAAACCCGCTCTGTTCCGTGTGCGGCCAGAACAGCGCCAGTCCGCGACCATCTTCCGATGCCCGCGCCGTCAGATTCACCTCCTGCTCCGCCGGATAAGCCGGTGTACGCACCAGCGCATCCGGCTCGTACACCGCCGGATCGAGCGGCAGTTCAATCGGGCTCCCTACGGTATAGTGCGTTCCCGATTCGCCGCGCCGCGCCACGTGCTGCACCAGCTCCATCATCACGGGCAGAAACGTGGGATGGTCCGGCCACAGGTGCCACTCCTTGTCCGCCGTGGTGGTCACCAGCATCACCCGCCCCGACCCCAGGGGGCGCTCGACGATCGCCGGACGGTGCTCGTCATCATCGAACGCCGCAATCACCCGCGCCGGACGAGGTGGTGCCACGGCGCTGTCGCCGCGCGAACCGCCCCTCGCCGTGTCCCCGCTCTCCGCCGGCGCGTCCACCGCGGAGTACGGCGTACTGGAGAAGTACTCATAAAACGGGATGCGCCCGATGCCCAGCGGATCCCCCTCACGACTCAGGCCCCGCAGCAACGGGTGCAACCGATCGACCACCACCAGGCTCCGCGCCGCCGCTCCCCGAACCCGCTCCCCCAGCGCCGCCGGCAACAGCCCGTCACCTTCCCGGTACAACGTGCTGTTGTACAACTCCGGATCAATCTGATCGCCCAGAAAAAACACCACGCCCCCGCCCTGGCGAACGTACCGCTCCAGCGCCTCCACCCCCGGGTCGCTCAACCGGAACACGTTTGCCAGCACCACCGCATGGAAGCCGTTGAGATTCGTCTGATCCAGTCCGGCTTCGTCCACCAACACGATCTCGTTGCCGCTGAACACTTCGCCCTCCGGGCGCAGCGCCGTCTTGAGCAACGCCACCTCGTCGTGAAACTCATCGATCGCCGGCTCCCCGTTGACCAGCAGCACCCGGATCGCCCCCGCTACGTCCACCGCCAAATACCGGGCGTTGTCCAGCGGCAGCCCGTCCGGCGGCAACGACACCCGTAGTCCGTCGCTGCCCGCCCGCAGAAACTCGACCGGTAGTTCAACCGTCGTCTGCTGCCGCGCATCCAATTGCGGCGTCATCTTTCCCGCCTGCGGAATGTTCCCCAGCGTCACCCGCAACTCCAGCGGATCGGCCGGACCATCCGTAAAATTCGCCACTTGTACCCCCAGCGTGGCCTGGGCCCCCACCACGATTTGCCCCGCCCGCACCGAAAGCTCGGTCACCGCCCGGTTGCCCGCCGAAACGCCCCCCACGTTCACCAGTACCAGCCGCAGGCCGCGATCCTTGCCCGCCCACGCCACTAGCGGGTCGAACACCGCCGCGGCCCCGCCACTTCCGCCGGTGTCCGGCGTCCGCTCCAACCAGTCCACACGCTGAAAATCGCTGATGAAATACACCGCCGCGCTGACCACGTCCGACCCGCGCGACAGCGCCTCGGCCACGCCTTCCACCACCACCGCCGGATCCATCGAACGTTGAGTCGGCGCCAGCGCATCGATCCGCGACAACAGCGTTTCCGTTTGCACGTCGTTCAAGAAAGTCCCTGACTCCACCGGCGTCTGCGGCGCGGATGTCCGGATCACCGTTGCGGAGTCGTCCGGCGACTCCCGCCGGATCACCTCGAGCAACCGGCGGACCGCCTGCCTCGCGCGATCGAACGCCACCCCGTCCGCAGATTCGTAAGCCATCGAATAGGAATCGTCGATGACAAATACCCGCTCGGTGCGCGCCCGCCCCGCCCACGCCGCGGCCACGCCTTCGGGACTCAAGAACGGTCGAGCCAGCGCAACCCCGATCAGGAACACCGCCGCGCACCGCAACAGCAGCAGCAACAGCTCTTCCAGCCGCACGCGCCGCCGATTTCGCTTTTCCGCATCGATCAAGAAGTCCATCGCCGCCCAGCGAATACGCTTGAACCGCCGCCGCGCAAACAGATGAATCAGAATCGGCAGCGCCACGCCCGCCACGCCGAGCGTAAACAACCCCGGATTCACAAACGCAGCCAGCATGAACGGAAGGGTACTCATGACATAATCAGACCGGGTGACCGGGGCCGCACCGCGCGGTCAAAGTCTCGGCGCATCTGAATCGGCAAAGGACAACAGCCGTGCCGCCGACCTCCGCCGCGCTCGTCCCCCATTGCAGATGGGCCGTGCGGCCCCCGGCAACACATCGGAATCAACCGTACGGCCGTCCTCATCATCGTCGCGATACGTCCTTCCGCCGCCTCACGCCTTGGCCTTGCGCCGCCGCATGCGCGACGCCAGAAATCCGGTCAACGCCACGTCGAGCCGTTCGGCGGTGCTCAACAGCACATAGTCGATCCGCTGGTCCAGGCATGCCCCGCGCACTTTGGAAAGATAGGCCTGCAGTGCATCCAGATAGCTCCGCCGCAGCGACTGAGGGTCGGTCAGCACTTCCAGATTGGCTTCCTCCATCCCCTCAAACAGCGTGCGATCGGCAAACGGAAACTCCAGCTCATCATGATCCAGCACCTGCATGACCAGCACGTCGTGCCCGCCGTAGCGGAATCGCTGCAAGCCGCGAATAAACTCGTCGGCGTCCATCAGCAGATCGGAAAGCACCACCACCATGCCCCGCCGCGGAAGTTTGCCCGCCAGCTTGGAAAACACGGTCCGCACGTCGGTGCCATCGCGCGGCGGGCTCGCCTCGATCGCCGACACCAGCGCATGCAGCGCCGCCGGATTCGAGGACACCGGAAGCTGCCGCCGCACGTCGCGGTCAAACAGCGTCAGCCCCACACCGTCCTGCTGATGAACCAACAGGTGCGCCAATGAGGCCGCCACCGTCGCTGCATAATTCCACTTCGTCATCCGCCCCGTGCCGGCATGCTCCGGGTACGCCATCGACCCTGAGCAGTCCAGCACCAGGTGCACGCGCATGTTCGTTTCTTCCTCGTACTCCTTGATGAAGAACCGATCCGCCTTGGCGTACACCCGCCAGTCGATGTGCCGGATGTCGTCCCCCGGTACGTACGCGCGGTGGTTGGCAAACTCCACGCTGAACCCCTTGTAGGGGCTCTTGTGCATGCCGCTCAGGAAGCCCTCGACCACTCGGCGGGCGCGCAGCTCCAGCCGACCGATCCGCCCAAGGACCTCAGGCCGAAAGTACGTGGCGTAGGCGCTCATCACCGTCCAGCTTGGTTTGATGCGGATCAATCGCCGCGAGCAGTTCGTCCACAATCCGGTCGCTGGTATACCCCTCCGCCTCCGCGGAAAAGTTGGTGACGATGCGGTGTCGCAACACCGGCGCTGCCAGCGCCCGCACGTCGTCCACCGCCACGTGGTGCCGGCCTTTGAGCACCGCCCGAGCCTTGCCCCCCAGCAGCAGCGCCTGCACCGCCCGCGGCCCCGCCCCCCAGCTCAACATCTTGCGAACGAATTCGGGAGCGCCCGCCTCGCCGGGGCGCGTCGCCCGCACCACCGCCAGCGCGAAATGAATCACGTCCGGCGCCGCCGGCACCCGCCGCACCAACTGCTGGAACCGCACCACGTCCGCCGCCGAGACCACCGGCGACAGCGAGGCCGACTCATCGCCCGTAGTCCGCTCCGCCACCGCGTACTCTTCGTCGTAGCTGGGATAGGCAATGCGTACCTTGAACATGAACCGATCCTGCTGCGCCTCCGGAAGCGGATAGGTCCCTTCCTGCTCGATCGGATTCTGCGTCGCCAGCACGAAAAACGGCGGCGTCAGATCGTGCCGCGCCCCCCCCACCGTCACGTGCCGCTCCTGCATCGCCTCCAGCAGCGCTGCCTGCGTCTTCGGCGGCGTCCGGTTGATCTCATCCGCCAGAATCACGTTCGCGAAAATCGGCCCCGGCAAGAACCTGAACGAACGCGTCCCGCTCGCCCGGTCCTCTTGAATCACCTCCGTGCCCGTGATGTCCGACAGCATCAGGTCCAGCGTGAACTGGATGCGGTGAAACGACAGATCCAGGCACCGCGCCAGCGTCGAAATCATCAGCGTCTTCGCCAGACCCGGCACGCCCTCCAGGATGCAGTGCCCGTTGGCGAACAGCGAAATCAGGAGTTGATCGAGCACCTCCTCCTGCCCCACGATGATCTTCCCAAGTTCCTCGCGCAACCGGCCATGAGCCGCGCGCAGGTGCTCGACCGTGGCAAGATCGTCGGGCGCTACCGCCCCCGCACTCACCGGCTTGTGAATAACGTCGCCCTCGTGCATAGTCCTTTTCCCAACTTTGAGCCTGCCCCCAATCCAACGGGGGAGGGCCTTCCATCAAATCAACAAGACATCCATCCCACCTTGGGGCAGGTCTTCAATCCCCTTCGTACGACAATCCTTCATTTCCTTCGCAGAACGCGCAAGTTTCGGGGACCGGCACCGGTCCCGTGACTTCCGGCATTCGCCATTCTGAAATCCCCCTCATCGCTGCATGATCGGCAACTGATTAAGAGGCAGTTGCAGAATAATCAGCGCGATCGCCGTGCCATAAATATCCCCCACGCCGTCCCCCCACCAGAACCCTTCCGTCTCATTCTGCTGCCGCAGCAGAAAGTCGCGCCGCTTCCGGAAATAGTCATCCCAGATCGCGTCGTTCCCGATCCACAACGCCTGCGCATAATACAAATGCGCATAGTAATCATGCCCCCCGTGCGGAGCGTCCCCTTTGAGCGTTTGCTTGCAATATTCCAACGCCCGCTTCGCACGCGGATTCTCATACTCTCCCGCGTTGTACCAGCAGCACACCGCCGCCGCCGCCAACGGCGCACGCGACGCCCCGCCCGTCGCCGCCGTGTAACGAATGCCTCCATCGCTGTTCTGCGATATCGCCAGGTATTCCATCGCCTTGTCGATCATCGCCTTGGGCACCGCCACACCGGCGTTGCGCGCCGCACGCAACGCCTGCATCTGCGTGATCGTCACCGAACCTTCGTCCGTACGCGCATCCGGCGTGTAAATCCAACCGCCCAGGCGGCTCTGCGCCCGCGCGGTAAGTTGCACCGCCTCGCCCAGCACACGCTGAATCTCCTTCGCCCGCGCCACGTCATCCGTCATGCCGTGCAGCTCGGCCAGAAACAGCATCGAAAAACCGTGACCATACATCGGCCGCGAGTCCGCCTCCCCCCGCGCAATCAATCCCGTCGGCGTCAGGGAACGCAGTAGATAATTCGCCGCCCGATCCACCTGCGGGGCATACCGCCCCTGCGTCGTCGTGTTGCCGTCCATCAGCAGTGCCAGGCCCGCCAGCGCGGTCATGGCCACGGGGTACGCGCCATACCCGCCGCGGTTCGACCACGCACCCTGGCGGTCCTGTGTCCGCGCCAGATACGCCAGCCCTCGATCAATCGCCTCTCTGGCTTCCGGCGTAATCCCCGGCGGCAACCGCACCGCCGTCGCGCCGCCGCGGGTCGACGCCGCGACGCTCTCCGATTCCTGCGCCCTCAGCGGGCCGGGTTGTAACCCGGGCATCACCCCGCAGGCCATCGCCCCCACGGCAATCACCATGCAGATTCCCCGCCCCCCACGCAGGTTGACCGTTACCTTCCGCACGCACGAAACTGAATTCAGACCTCGCCGCACAATCATGGACTCGGCAATCCCTCCGCATTGGCAACGGTCAACAGGGGAAAGGAATGCGTCGCCGCCGGCAGCCGCAACACCACCGCTTCTGCAACCCTCATAATGTCCCCATCCAGCCGCAGGCGCGCATCAATACTCGGCACATCCACCACCGGTCCCACGTTCGCCCCGCTACGCAGATTCACCAGCGCGACGCCCAGGCGGCGGCTCCGCCCGCCGCCATCGTCGCTATACTCAACGACCGCACTGATCCACTCCTCCCCCGCCGCGCCGGCTTCGCCCTGTGGCAAATCATCCAGCAATCGCAAATCCTCCCGTGTCCACAGAACCTCACCCGTGGCCACGTCAATCGCCGTCAATTCCGGAGTCTGCTGCGTGTGACGGACGGCATAATGCAGCGTCACCATCAACCCATCCCTTAACACGGCGCCGACGATGGAATGCGCCCGCGCGACCCGCCGCTGCCATATCTCTTCGCCCGTGCGCAGATTCACCATGCGCATCTCGCCGCCGAAAAGTCCAATCCCCACGTACCCCGCTGCCGGTTCGAAAAGCGCCGCCAGCGGACGATCCAGCAATATCCGCCATACCAGGGCGCCCGTCGACAAATCCACGGCCTCCACGCCGTCGTTCGGACCCTCGCGTGTCGGACCCACCAGCAGCCCGTCCGCAACCAGCACCGCCACCGAGCTTCCTTGCGCGTCCGGCTGTCGGAAGTTCCAGCGCACCAACTGGCGGCCGTCCAGCACGTCGAGCACATTCACTCCCTGAGCACGCTCGTCCAGGGTAATCACCAGATCGCCCTCCAGGCGAACCGAACTCAGCGCCTCCCCTCGAAGGTGCCGCTCCCACAAGGTGCTCCCGTCACCCGCACGCATCAGCGCAAGCCGCCCGGGACGCAGCACGCCCGCCACCAGCCCATGCCGCGCCGCAACGGGCCACGCCGCAGCCTGCCCTCCCTGCGGAAGCCACGAACCGTCAAACGGCCGCACCCACAGCCGCTTGCCCGTCACCATCCCGACCGCAAACAGGCCCTCTTCCGTGCTGAAGACTGCCGTCTGCCCGTCAACCGCAACTTCGACCCCCGTCGAAACGCCGCCGCCAACCTGCTCCTGTAAATCGCTCACAAACGACTCCGGCAGTTGCAGGTGCGCATGCCAGAGCGGATAACGGTCCCGCGCACCGACCGCAAACACCGCCCGGTCCTCTACGTCAAAAAACAGAACCCGATCACGCAATCCCGAAACCACGTCATCGGCCCTGAGCAGCTCCGGCGTGACATTCGTCGTTCTCGAACCAAAAAAACCCACCGTGGAGTCTCGCGGTGGTGGTTGCAACGACCAGGCCACCGTCCCCTGCAAGACCGTCTTGGTCGGCGCCGCCGCCGTTTCGTCAATGACCGACTGGTCCTCCCCCAAATCGGCAACCAACTGCGCCGCCCACGCTCCCACCGACGACGTGACTTCCGAGCCTTTCCCCGCGCCTGTCGCAGCGTAAACCACCGGTACCGGCCGGTCGCTTCCCGCGCGCAACATCGCCGCGATCTCGTCGTTCAACAACCCCCGCGCGGTTTCTCCCAATCCCGCGTAGAGCCGGCAAAGTTCCATTTGCGCCTCCAGCGCAGCCGATTCGCCGCCCGGCAATCGCAACCGCCGCCGCAAATGCTGTTCCGCCGCCTCATAACGACCCAGTGCCCCCTCATACCGCGCCAGCCCTGCCAATGCTTGATGCGCTGACGGCGAAACGCCCAGCTCCGCCACCGCCACCAGACGCCGCGCACCGACCTTCGCCGTCGCCGGATCGTCAACCAGTGCCAACGCCGCAGAAACCTCGTCCGCCAGAAACGAATCCACGCCGCGCCGCGCCGATCCGTCGAGTTCAGACAACCACTCATCAAGTCGCCGACGCACCACCAGCCGCGACGCCCCTTCGACCGCGTCATCGATCGCCAGCGCCACATCCGCTTCCGGCTGCACGCCCAACGTGCACAAGGCCTTCGCCGCTTCCACGGCGTGCCGACCTTCGCGCAGATAGTCCGCCACCGCCAGACCGCTCCGCAGGCGATCTTGCGCTGTCACGGCCACACGGGCCGATTCCCGAAGCAACTCCACCGTCGCAGAGAAATCCAGTTGTGGTCGCTCCGCCAGGGTCAGCAGCGCGTCCACCTGAATGGCCGCCGCCTGTCCGCGAATCGCCGCGTCATCCGGATCGGCAATCTCGTTTGCCGCTGCCGCCAGTTCCAGCGCCCGCGGCGCATCGCCGCGCAACAGCTCCAATCGGGCCAACAGCAGTGCGTGCCGCGGGTGAAAACCCTCTTCTTCGTGCCGCGCCACCGACTCCGGGTACAGCCTCTCCATATCCGGAAACTTGCGGATCCCCGCGGCATCAAGGCTGTACAGCGCGTCCTGATGACACAGCAATCGCCCCAGCGAAGGAAAGGGCACCGATGACGCCTCAATGTCCACCGCCGTTCCATCCGATTGTGCGTAACCCGCCAACCCCGCCCCCGTGGGCATGTACACGCTCGTCCCGCACAACACCGCCCGCCCCGTCGGCGCCGATTCGGGCCGCGCCTGCCACATCAGTTTGCCATCATGAATCGAGCGACAAGTGATCCCTTGACCGCCCAGCCACAAACTCTCCTGATCGGCCCCGATCAGATACGTCGATCCCGCCGCCGGCGCTCGCCATCGAATCGCCCCGGTCCCCGTGTCAAAGGCCAGCAACTCATCGTGATCCGACGGCGCCAACAGCACCAGCCCTCTAGTCACAATCGGCGGCGAGGAAAGCCACGGCGACGCCGGCGCCGAATGTCCCGACAAATCCGCCGCAGCCCCTGTGGCATAGACACTGGCCCAGCGCGGCGTATAGTCGCCCGCATCGATCGCCGAAAGCACGCCGTGCCCCGAGGGCACAAAAACCGTCCCCTCCGCATAGGCGGGGGACAGGGTGCGCTCCAGACCCGCGTTCGGCGCATCCGCAGTCAATAGCAGTATGTTCTGCCGCAAGTCCCCTTCCGCCGCGCCCAGCACCGCCACATACAAATCGTTCTGATTCAGATAGGGCACCCAGAGCTCATCGCCGACCGGCAGCGGAACCGAACGAAACCACACGCTGCCCAGCGGATCGTCCGTCGTCCGGCTGCGTCCCTGACTCCACCGCACTTCCCCATTGCGCACATTGCGCGCCACCAGCCGGTTGCCCCGTTCCGTCCCCACCCCACTTACGTTAAAGCCCCACCGCCCCAGCAGCCGCAAAGTCTCATACTCGCCGGTCGTATCGCTGGCGCCCGACCGCTCCACCGTCAACAATACTTCTCCCGCCACCGCAACCGCGCCGGCGAGTTCGTCGTTCGCCGCAGGGGTCATGTTCTCGTCCGAACGCGAACCCCACACAAACCGCTGAATCCGCGGCAGCCTGATCCCTTTGGACAGCCCCTCTATCTCCGTCGACACCTCCCACAGCAGACTCAGGTCATTCGCATCGACCGCCAGACAGCCCCGCGGCGTTCGTGCAAACACACGCTCGCCCACCCCGACCATTTCCATCCCCGGCAGTATGAACGCGCCTTCCGATTCTCCTCCCCCGCTCGACGACCATAACTCCGTCTGCAAGTCTCCCCGCAGAAAACTCCACGGCGCCGTCGAACTCAGCGTCGGCTTCACTTCGGCCATGAATCCCGTTCGCGCGCTATTCCCACCCGCCATCGGCCACGAAGACCGGATCGCCCCCTCGCCGCGCAATTCGCCGGCGCGCCCGCCGGCCTCAACCACACGACCCAACCACGACGGCGGCGCTTCGGGGCTCTGTTCACGCCAGCCGCTGACCAGCGCCTGGGCCTCATCGATCCGACCCAGCATCGCGTAGGCCGCCGCCAGCTTGGCCACCAGACGCCCCTCGGGAACGTCACGGTCAACCAGCACCGACCGCACCTGCTCCAACAGCCGAACCGCCTCCGCAGGCTTCCCCTCGTCCAGCGCCCAGGAGGCCAACAGGTCCGCCGCGTCATCACCGAACCGCGTCAGGAAGTACTTCTCCACGATCGCCTCCAGGGCCGCCTTGTCGCGCGTGGCTTCCGCGCGATCGAACAACCCCTTCGCCTTCCCGTCGTACAACAGGCGATACGCCTGGATCCCCTCCCGCGGCAGCCCCGCCAGCATCCGCATGGCCCGCCGCCGCGCCGATTCATACACGATGCCCTGCGCGCCGATCGCATCGTCACGCCGCACCAGCGACCCCTCCGGGTCGTCAATGATCCGCTGCAACGAGTCGATCGCGAACTTCCAGTCGGCCCGCGCCGCGCCCTCTTCCGCACGCTGAAACAGGTTCTGAATAGGAGGTGATACGTGAATCATGGCGAAGCCGGGGCTCGCCGTGGACGCGCCCGACGGCCGCACCACCAGATTGCCCCGACCACGCTGACCTTCCCGCGGCCCTCCCTGGCGGCGCTGGGCACTCACCGGCGCCGCCGCCAGGACCGCGATAAGCCCCACGCAGCCGGCCCATCGCGCCAGCGGCGCGCCTCGTGCAGAAAACAGCCTGGACAGAACAGATACGCGCCACGCTGCCGGGGGGAAACGGGCCGACGAAGAGTTGGACGGCGCGATGTTCATCACGATTTCACGGCGCGCCGCGCGCAGCTTGCCCGGTCGCCCTGAACCTCGATTCTGGAATCGGCCTCTAAATCGACCCACGTCGTCATCGTAGCAACTGACCACCCGTTCGGCCAGAACAATGACGAGTGCGCAACCCGTTGTGACGGCGCCGTGCCGTGCCGCCTTGATTCGTGGAAAGTTGTGCTGTCGCGGGATCCCCCTCGACCACTCGCCCCCGACGACACGCCTTACCGTTTGCGCCGTTTGCGCTTGTCTTTGCGCGACAACACCCGCTTCGTCGCCGCGGTCGATCCCTTGAATTTGGGAACGCCGCCCCCCGCCATCATCTTCGAAAACTGCGTGCCCATCCGCAGCCGCTGCATCAGCGATTGACCGGTCATCGCCTTCATCATGTGCCGCATCGGCTCGAAGATCTTCACCAACTGCCCCACGTCGGTCGGATCGCAACCCGCGCCCTTCGCGATCCGCCGCCGCCGCGATCCGTCGATGATCTTCGGGTTCTCACGCTCCTGGGGCGTCATCGACTGAATCGCCGCTTCCATCCGCGACAATTCGCTCTCGTCGATGTCCGCGTCGCCCATCATGTCCCCCATGCCCGGAATCTTCTTCACCAGCTCGCGCAGCGAGCCCATCTGCCGCATCTTGCGAAGCTGACCCAGAAAATCCTCCAGCGAAAAAGCCCCTTTCGCCATCCGCGCTTCGAGCTTCTGCGCCTCCGCCTGGTCATATTGCTGCTGCGCCTGTTCCACCAGCGACAGGATGTCCCCCATCCCCAGAATCCGCCCCGCCACGCGGTCCGGATGAAACTCCTCCAAAGCATCCAGCTTCTCGCCCACGCCGATGAACTTGATCGGCTTGCCCGTGACCTTCTTCACCGACAGCGCCGCCCCGCCGCGCGTATCGCTGTCGAACTTCGTCAGGATGACCCCGTCCAGCTCCAGCCGCTCATTAAAGACCTTGGCCGTGTGTACCGCGTCCTGACCGGTCATCGCATCGAGCACCAGGTACACCTGGTGCGGCGTCGTCGCTTTCGCCACCGCAGCCAGTTCGTCCATCAACTCGTCGTCGATCGCCAGCCGTCCCGCGGTGTCCAGGATCACCAAGTCCCGATCCTTCTTGCGCGCCTCGGCGATCCCGTTGCGGCACACCTTGACCGCGTTCTGGTGACCCCGCTCACAATACACCGGCACACCCACCTGCCCCCCCAGCACCTCCAACTGGTCGATGGCCGCCGGACGCTTCAGGTCCGCCGCCACCAGCAGCGGACGCTTCGCACGCGTCAGCAGCATGCGCGCCATCTTCCCGCACGTGGTCGTCTTGCCCGAGCCCTGCAGCCCCGCCATCAGCAGCACCGTCGGCCCCGGCGACACGAACGGAATCTTCGGGTTCACCGGACCCATGAGCTGCACAAGCTCGTCGTGAACCAGTTTGACCATCACGTCCGCCGGGCGCAGCGTCTTGATGACTTCAGCGCCGATCGCCTTCTTCTGCACCTCGTCACAGAATTCCCGCGCAACCTCGAGGTGAACGTCCGCCTCCAGCAGCGCCGTGCGAATCTCCTGCATCACCTCCGCCACGTTGGCCTCGGTGATTTTCCCCCTCCCGCGCAGCCCGCGGAACACGCTCGATAGTCGATTGGTCAATGTGTCGAACATGATTCCATCCCGTTCTCAGCCGGCACTCCCGGAAAATACCAAACAGGCCGACTTCGTCTCACTCTCCTGACATCATTGCGGCTGAGAGGACTCGAACCTCCACGGGGGTTGCCCACCAGATCCTAAGTCTGGCGCGTCTGCCAATTCCGCCACAGCCGCCCGAATCTCCGCCAACCACCCACCCGCCGATCCGCTCCTGCTCCTGCCTCGCCGGATCACCACCGGGCCGTCACTCCGCTTCCACGCCCAGCGACCGCGCCGCAGCCAGATACCCATCATACGCCGCCCGAACCTCGCGCAGCGTATCGCCGCCGAATTTCTCCAGGAACGCGCGCGCCATCTCGAAAGCCGCCACGTTCTCCGCCACCACGCTCGCTGCCGCCACCGCGCAGATGTCGCTCCGCTCGTAGTCCGACCGCTCCGCCGCCTTGGTCTCCAAGTTCACGCTGTCCATGCCCCGCAGCAGCGTGCTGATCGGCTTCATCGCCGCCCGTACCACGACCGTTTGTCCGTTGGTCATTCCGCCCTCTATCCCCCCCGCGTGGTTCGACCGCCGTGTGAATCCCAGCGTCGGCGTGTCCCGCTTCGACGGATCGTAGTCGATCTCGTCATGCACGCGGCTCCCCGATCGCGCCGCCGCGCCGAAACCCATCCCGATCTCCACCCCCTTGATCGCCGGTATGCTCCCCAGCGCCTGCATCAGCCGCCCGTCCAGCTTGTCCTGCCAGCGCATGCAGCTTCCCAGCCCCGGCGGTGCCCCCTGTATCTGCACCTCCACCACGCCCCCCAACGTGTCCTTCTCCGAGGTCGCCCGCCGGATCGCCGCGATCATCCGTTCGCTCGCCGCACCATCCGGACAATACACTTCATTGGCATCACGCGCCGACCGCAGCGCCCCCAGTGATTGCCGCTCCCCAATCTCCGCTCCCACCTCCCCAATTCGCACCACGTATCCCACCGCGTCGATGTCAAACTCACGCAACAGACACCGCGCCAACGCCCCCGCCGCCACTCGCGCCACCGTCTCTCGTGCCGAGGCGCGCTCCAGCGTCCCCCGACAGTCCGTGGACAACCATTTCAAGCTTCCCGCCAGATCAGCGTGCCCGGGCCGCGGCCGATGCACCGCGGGCGCGTCCTCCAGGCGCCGGTCCCGATTCACAACTTGCAACACCACCGGCGAACCCATCGTCTCCCCGTGCCGGACCCCCGCGAGCACTTCCACCGCATCTTGCTCGATCTTCATCCGCCCGCTGCGCCCATACCCTCCCTGGCGGCGGCGCAATTCACCGTTGATGAATGCAACGTCCACCCGCACCCCCGCAGGCATGCCTTCCACCAGCGCCGTCACCGCCGGTCCGTGAGACTCCCCCGCCGTTCGATAATCCAATCCAGCCATCGCCCGACCATCATACACCACCCCCGCCGCCACGGTAGCACAAACCGCCCCGCGCCCGCGCCGCATTGACCCCCGCCCCCGCAAGATTATGTTGCGCTCATGACCGCCCGGGTGTCCAGCTTCGAGGTACCCACCGAAGGAAACAACCAGGTCATCAACCTGACCGACCGCGTCACCCAGGCCGTCCAGCGCAGCGGCCTGCGCAACGGTGTCGCCACCGTTTTTGTGGTCGGTTCCACCGCCGCCCTCACGACCACCGAGTTTGAACCGGGGCTCGTCCGGCACGATCTCAAAGCCGCCTTCGAAAAAATCGCCCCCGAAGATGGCCACTACATGCACGAAGCCACCTGGCACGACGACAACGGCCACGCCCATGTCCGCGCTTCGCTCGTCGGCCCGGGCATCGTCGTTCCGATCGTCGAGGGCGCATTGCCCCTGGGAACCTGGCAGCAGATTGTGTTGATGGATTTCGACACCCGACCGCGAACGAGGAAGATCATCGTCTCTCTGGTAGGCGAGTGAAACCGCGCGGCCGCGGCCTGTCGGCGTGGATCAAGAATCGAAACCGGGCTCAGCCGACCAATCGCCGCAACGCATGCTGGTAAGCCACGGCCAATTCATCCGCACGACCCTTGGGATATGTCCCTGCGTTCCACCGAAAGCCGAGTTGGTCTCCCGCTCGGCGGGGAATCATGTGCACGTGTACGTGCTGCACAACCTGGCCCGCCGCGCTGCCATTGTTGATCAGCACGTTGAACCCTTCCGCTTTCGAAACCTCGAGTAAGGCCCGACCCAGCAGAGGAATGGCGTTGGCCAGTTGCGATGCCTCGTTCGACGGCATCTCGGAAAACGTGCCAAAATGGTCCCGCGGTATGATCAGCAGGTGCCCCTCGGCGAGCGGCGCCACGTCCAGAAATGCCAGGATCGACGCGCTCTCGTACACCACGGCCGCCGGAACGTCGACCGAGACGATCTTGCAGAATATGCAACTCGGATCGCGCTGCATTCCGCGCACTCCGTAGCGCTTGACCCGGATGAGCGAAACCCTGCGCCGATTTACGACGGCTCCGCGTCCGCCTCCGGTGCGGCCGCGGCCGCCGGCGCCGTCGATCGCTTGCCCGACCAGCCCTTGGCCGCTTTGACCGCCAGCGCATACCGCGCGTCGGTGCGCCGCTGCCGCGCCGACTTGGCCGGCTTGCTCAACGACGTCGGCGGCTCCTCGTTCCCCACCAGTTGCACGATCGCCAGCGGACTGCTGTCGCCCAGGCGAACCGTCCCCAGCCGAATCAGCCGCGTGTAACCTCCCGCGCGGCCTTCAAACTTCGGGGCGATCGTCTCCATCAACCGGTGCGTCACCGATTCCGCCGTAAACTTCAGGCGCCCCTTCGGTTCACCCGTGCGATACCGCCGGCCCGTGGCCATGCGCAGCGTCTTCGAGCGCGCCGCATCCGACATCGATTCATAATCGGCAACGTGCTCCGCCGGAATAATGGCCCGATCGCTCAGTACCTTGTGAATCGCCCGGCGGAACCGCAGCGCGCCGTGCCGGTCGCCTGCCGAACTCCGCTGCTTCAGCTTCACCGCCAGCGTAATCAATTGTTCAAACACCGGGCGAATGTTCCGTGCCTTGGCCAGCGTCGTCGTGATCTGCCCGTGCTCGATCAGGTTCTGCGCCAGATTACGCAGCATCGCCTTGCGATGCTCCGACGTACGATTCAGCTTGCCCAGCGCCATTCGATGCCGCATGATCCACCTCTGCCCTTTGTCGCCGAAACCCGTCTCCTCCGGTAACGCTCGCCCCGCCATCAACCGCGAGTCGTGCGCCCCATCGGAGGGCAACTAGTCTCCCATGGTAAACGCGGCCATCGGTCCGGCCTGGTTCCCATACACGCCGCCGCCTTCACCGCCCGAACCCGCTCCGCGATACGTTTCGCCCGATGCGCCGGCTCCCTCTTCGCCCGAACCGCGCCGAAAGCCCAACTGCAATCCGAGTTCGCCGAGCTTCCGTTGAACCTCGTGCAGGGATGTCTTGCCGAAGCTGCGCACCCTCAGCAGGTCCCCTTCGTCAAAGGCAACCAACTCGCCCACCGTCTGAATCCGCGCCGCTTCCAGGCAGTTGTTCGCCCGTACCGACAGCTTCAAGGAGGCGATCGGACGGCTCAGCAATTCGCCGAGCGCCGCATCCGGCGGCGGTGGCGCCATGGCGATCGGCGCCATGGCGTTTCCCACCACCGCGCCGCCCAGTTCATCATAGAGCACAAACGGACTCAGGTGCTTACGCAGAATCAGCCCCGCCTCCGCCAGCGCATCCTCCGGAGACACCGTGCCGTTCGTCCAGATCTCCAGAATAAGCCGGTCGTAATTCGTCAACTGCCCCAGACGCGTATCCTCCGTGCGATAGCGCACCCGCAACACCGGCGAAAACACCGCGTCGATCGGAATCACCCCCAGCTCCTGCTCCGCCGACCGATTGTCCGTCGCCGTCGCATACCCCCGATCCTTGCGAATCGTCATTTCCGCGTCAAAAACCACGTTCGAAGTCAACGTCGCGATCAACTGGTTCGTATTCACGATCGTGACCGACGAATCCGTCACCAGGTCGCCCGCCCGCACCTCCCCGGCCTTGTCCCGCCGAACCCGGATCGTCTTCGGCGCGTCTCCGTCATACCGGATGATGATCCCCTTGATGTTCAACAGAATGTCCGTGACATCCTCCAACACCCCCTCCATCGTCGCGAACTCATGCGCCACCCCGCCGATCTTCACCGTGCAGATCGCCGCCCCCTCCAGGCTCGAAAGCAAAATCCGGCGCAGCGAATTACCGATCGTCGTGCCGAAGCCGCGCTCGAACGGCTCTACGACGAAGCGCCCGAACGACTCGGTGCTCACCGACCCGTCCCGCACCACACGTCCCGGAAGCTCCAACCCACGCCACCGCATTCGCATCTGTGATACCTCCCAAGGGACCCTTTCGAGATGCCCGGCCGATGCTTCACATCACCGGGCGCTAGGCACGCAAGTCACGCCCCCGCTTTGCGCTACCGG
>CAZMVD010000052.1:0-26657 GCA_964569425.1 uncultured Phycisphaeraceae bacterium | reverse complement strand
GCTGTCGCGCGGGGAGATTCAGTGCATCGGCGCCACGACGCTGGACGAATACCGCAAGTACATCGAAAAAGACAGCGCGCTGGAGCGGCGCTTCCAGCAGATCATCGTCGAGCCGCCGTCCAAGGATCAGACGGTGGAGATTCTCCGCGGGCTGCGCGACCGCTACGAGGCGCACCACCGCGTGCAGTACACCGATTCGGCGCTCGACCGCGCGGTCGAGCTGTCGTCGCGTTACATCACGCGCGTGCAGCCGGACAAGGCCATCGACGTGATGGACGAAGCGGGGGCACGGGTCCGCCTGAAGTCGATGACCAAGCCGCCGGACCTGACGGACATCGAGCGCGAGATTGAGAAGCTCAGCGGCGAAAAGGATGAGGCGGTCAAGAACGCGGACTACGAACGCGCCGCGCAGATACGCGACAAGATGGACTCCATTAAGCTCAAGAAGCGCAACCTGCAGAAGGAGTGGCGCGACCGCACCAAGGAGATCGACGGGGTGGTGGACGACGAAGTCATCTCCGAAGTCGTGAGCACCATGACCGGCATCCCGCTGATGCGCATGGGCAAGGACGAGGCGGACCGGCTGTTGCAACTGGAGACGGAGTTGCACAAGCGAGTGGTCAGTCAGGATGAGGCGGTCAAGGCGATTGCCCGCGCGGTGCGCCGCAGCCGGAGCGGTTTGAAGGACCCCAACCGTCCGATGGGCAGCTTCATTTTCGTGGGGCCCTCGGGCGTGGGTAAGACCTACCTGGCCAAGTGCCTGGCGGAGTTTCTGTTCGGCGATTCGGAAGCGCTGTTCGTGCTCGACATGTCTGAGTACATGGAGAAGCACAACGTGTCGCGTCTGATCGGCGCGCCACCGGGCTACGTGGGGTACGAAGAGGGCGGGCAGCTCACGGAGCGGATCCGCCGCCGGCCGTACTCGGTCATTCTGCTCGATGAAATCGAGAAGGCCCACCCGGACGTGTTCAACATGCTGCTCCAGATCATGGAGGAGGGGCGGCTGACCGATTCGTTCGGGCGGCACGTGGACTTCAAGAACACCATCCTCATCATGACCAGCAACGTGGGGGCGCACCGCATCACCACGCAGGATGACTTCGGGTTCCAGAAGCGCGACCTGAACCTGACCTATGAGAAGATGAAGGAGATGCTCAAGACCGAGTTGGAGGATTACTTCCGTCCGGAGTTCCTCAACCGGCTCGACGAGATCATCGTGTTCCGCAAGCTCACGCACGAGGACCTGATCAGCATCGTGGATCTGGAACTGAACAAGCTCTCCAAGCGGCTGCACGAGCAGGGCATGGAACTCGAAGTGACGCGCGAAGCGAAGGATTTCCTCATCGAACACGGCACCGACGAGAAATTCGGCGCCCGCCCGCTGCGCCGGGCCATCGAACAGCACGTGGAGGACGCCCTCTCCGAGGCCATGCTCCGGGGCGACTTCACCGGCAAGAATAAGATCCTGGTGAAGTTGATTCCGCCGGCCAGCGACGACGCCAAGGCCACCCTGGCGCTGGAGGGCGCGATGGTCGAAACGGCCCAGGGCGAGCCGGTAGCCGCGGGTCACGCCGAGGAAACCTGACGGTTCGGCCCGGCGCAATGCGGTAGAGCCTTTCCCGGAAGCGCGTAGCGCCGGCGCCCTGCTGGTGCACCGGTGGGCGGTCGGCCCAGGCCGTACCCGTTGCGGGGAGCGCCCTACGGGTGTGCGCGATGGGCGTGGTGAACCTCCTCTAACAGTGCGACCAGTTGACCGCCCAAGCGGTCGCGGGAGAACTCGGCTTCGGCCAGTAGACGCGCCTGCCGGCCCATCTCGCGGCGCCCCGCGGGATCGTCGCGCAGTCGTACTATTGCTTCGGCCAGCGACTTGGACGCATCCGGCGGCACGGCCAGGCCGCAGCGGTGTTCGGTGATCAACCCGGCCAGCCAGCCGGGATAGTTGTTGATGACCGGCAGCCCGGCCGCGATGTAGTCGAAGAACTTGTTCGGTGACGTGCCGAAGTAAAACGCGGGGATGTTCCGCAGGATCATCAACCCGGCATCCATGCGCGGCAGCACACGGGCCAGTTCTTCCTTGGGCATCGGCGGCACCCAGCAGACGTGGGTTTCCAATCGCTCCTGCCTTGTGCGTTCCATCAGCCGTTCGCGCTGGTTGCCCTCGCCGATCATGACGATTCGTATGCCGGTGGTGCGCCAGCGTTTCAGCTCGGCGGCCGCGTCGAGCACGGCATCCAATCCGTTGGCCACACCGTGCGCCCCGGTGAACACGGCGCGAAAATCCCCCGGTTCGCCGAAACGCTCGTCGTGCAGCGGCTCGTCGGTAGGGACGAACAGGTCCAGATCGCTGCTGTTGGGGATCATGGTCACGCGTGGCGGCGGATATCCGGTGCGACAGACTCCCTCGGCAATGCCGGGGGCCAGCGCGACGACGTGTGCCGCGGCGAAGTAAATGCGGCGCTCCAGGCGCCGCAGGTAGCGCTTGAGCAGGGCGTTGCGCACGATGCCCAGGGCGATGGGCAGCTCGGGCCACAGGTCGCGGACTTCAAACACGAAGGGCACGCCGAGCTTGCGGGCGCCCTTCATGCCCGGCAGTCCCACGGTCAGCGGGGTGGACGTGGCAAAGACCAGGTCGGCGTCGAGTTTGGCCACCAGCCGGGTGGCGGTGCGCGCGAAGCGTCCGAAGGCCAGCACGCGCCGCGCGAAGCTCATTCGCTGGCCGTAGGGTTCCGCGATGCGCAGCACGCGAATGCCGTCGACGTCCGACTCGTTGACGCGTTTTGTAAGTGACGAATCTTTGTCACCGGCGGCGTAGGCGCCGCAGATCATGGTGACGCGGTGCCCCGCGGCGATGAGCCGCCGGCTCATTTCGTAGGAGCGCGTGCCCGTGGCGCCCTTCTTGGTGGAAAAATGCTGGTGGATGTAGGCCACATGCACGCGTGCGCACTCACCCGCGCGGCGCTGCGCCGCTGGCGAACGGCAGCGCCGGGTTCCGAAGGCGGCGAGGGGAGCCAGCTCGAGCCCGCATTACGGCCGATCCGGACGGGCCTTCTGGGTGCGCGACGAAGGGCTGCGCTGCGGTCCGCGGTCGGACTCGCGGTCCGGTCCGCGTTCGATCCTCCGGGGCGATTCGGGTTCCAATCGGCGCACGCGGTCCTCCACGATGGTTTTCTGGCGGCGCTGCAACCGTTCCATTTCGCGCGCCTCCTCCGCCTGGCGGCGGCGCAATTCCGCGATGTCGGTCGTTCGCGTTCCCGAGCGCAATTCGCGTTCATGAGCGCGGCGCAGCGCATCGCGCTGGTCCTGCTGTTCTGATTCCAGGCGTCGCAGGTACGAGCCGTCGTGGCGGCGACCGGGCCCGGAGGGCGAATAGTATTTTCCACCCTGGAAGACGCGCGGTCCGGGATCGACGGCCGCCTTGCGCACGCGCGGCCTGAAGACCGGCACTTCCTCGCCGACCATCCGCACATTGCGGACCACCAGCACCGAATCGGTATCGCGCAGCCGCACGCGATGGAATCGTCGCCCGGTCACGGTTTCAATCCGCGCCACGTCGAATCCGACGTTGGAAATCCTGCCGCCGACGGACACATAACGGGTGACGTTGCGGGTGCGGCGGACGAACGTCACGTTGCGCGCCGGCAGCACGACATAACGATCGATGCGCGGCTCGAAGAGCATGCGCTCTTCCACAAAGCTCCAGGCGGCCGGCTCGAGGGACACGTCGATATCGATCCCGCCGAAGTCCAGCCCGATATCCGCGCGCCAACGCGCCTTGGGGGGAAGCGGTGCCCAGCCGACATACCCATCGCCCGCGCGCCAGGCGACCCACGCGGGTGCCCACTCGGTGTCGGGGATCCAAATCCAGCCATAGCGCGGGTGGAAGTCCCAGCGGCCGTAGTGGAAGCACGCCCAGCCCCACTCAAAGTCGGAAACCCAGGTCCAGCCGTAGTCGTGGGCATACACCCAGCGTCCGTGGGTGTAGGGACGCCAGCCGAACGGCACGTCCGCCGGCGCCCAGACCCACCCGTACTCGTTAACCTTCACCCATTCCCCATAGGGGGCCAATTCGCCGTAAAAGACTTCGAGACCGATCTCGAACGATCGGAGCCCCTGAGCCTGCGCCGGCCCGGGGACAGCCAGTCCGGCACCGAGGCACATCGCCCCCAGGCAGGCCAGTCGGTCGAATCGCACCCATGTACGTTGATGTTTCATAGCACACCTCCCCGCGTCGGCCGGTGTTGGCACGGTCGTTCCGTGGCCTGGACCGGCTTTCGTACGTTCGATATCGGCTAAGACCCTTTCTACGCGAAAGAGTTAGCTGGGGCTGCCCATCCCGCTTTTCACAGGTTACAACGGGCGGTAGCATCGTTACCGGTCATTGGGCTTCACCGCCCGGTCCCGGCGCGTCGAAGCTGGGCGCCGTGTGAGCGCGGGTGGTAATGCCGCGCGTCCAGCCGCCGTCGGCCCGTGTCGCAGACGGTGGCCTAACGGTAAGCGTAGTCGGTTTGGCCATCGGGGCAAGCCGCCGCGAGGCGGCAATATCGGGATCATGGGAGAGAAGCTGGCACGCAACTTGCAGGGCGGTGCCACGCGGCAGCAGCGACACCGACGCGTGCCACCCGGGAGGAATTGTCGTGAGTAAGATGAACACCGTTCCCTCATTGCGGACCGTCCAGCAACATATTCTGGAGCGTCAGCGGCACCAGTATCCGCAGGCGACCGGCGAATTCAGCTGGCTGCTTTCGGGCATTACCCTGGCCACCAAGGTGATCGCGGACCACGTCCGTCGCGCGGGTCTCAACAACATTCTCGGTTACACCGGCGATACGAACGTGCAGGGGGAATTGGTCCACCAGCTCGACGAGATTGCCAATGAGACCATCGTCGCGTGTCTGGGCTACCGGGGCAACGTAGGCATCATGGTGTCGGAAGAGGACGACGAGCCGCGCATTATCAAGGAGCTTTGCGAGAACTCGAAGTACATCGTCCTGTTCGATCCGCTGGACGGTTCCAGCAACATCGACGTGAATGTTTCCATCGGGACCATTTTCTCCATTCTCCAGCGGCGGACGGATATCGAGGCAGGCCGGGTGCTCGATCATATTCTCCAGCCCGGTTACCAGCAGATTGCCGCAGGTTATGTTCTGTACAGCAGCAGCACGGTGATGGCGTACACCACCGGGGACGGCGTGCACATGTTTACGCTGGACCCCTCCATCGGGGCCTATCGACTCAGCCAGGAAAGCGTGCGAATGCCAGCGCGTGGCGACACCTACAGCGTCAACGAGGCGTATCGCGCTCAGTTTCCGGATGGGATTCAGGCCTACCTCGACTGGGCCAAGACCGATGAAGCGGGGTGCAGCCTGCGGTACATCGGCTCTCTGGTGGCCGATTTCCACCGCACCCTGCTGCGCGGCGGCGTTTTTCTTTATCCGCCGACCAGGAAAGCGCCGAACGGCAAGCTGCGATTGCTGTACGAAGCCAACCCGCTGGCGTTTCTCGCGGAGCAGGCGGGCGGGGCCGCCATCGACGGCAAACAACGGATCCTCGACAAGGTTCCCACGGCCCTGCACCAGCGGACGTCCCTGATCATCGGCAGCCGGGAAGAGGTAGAGCGCGTTCAGTCATTCTGGAAGGGATAGGCAATTCTCGAACGCGTCGGCAGGGGCGTGGTGCGCGCCGTCGGACCGGATTTCAACGCCGATTCGTTGACAACGCCGCGGGGCGCCGGTACGGTCATGGTCAACTGTGGAGGGAGTGTCGGCGGTGCCTATCGAGAACTGGTCAGAGAATATCCTCGTCGCCGAGTTGCAGGACGATCCCGGCTTCTCTGACGATATTTCCGCGCTGTTCGAGCAGGTGGAACGCGCCAAGGATCCCGCCGTGGTGCTCGATTTTTCCGGGGTCAACTACATCAATTCTTCCAACATTGCGAAGCTTCTGAAACTGCGAAAGAAGCTCATCGGAGATCGGCGCCGGCTGGTGCTCAGCGGCATCAATACCAACGTCTGGGGGCTCTTTCTGGTCACCGGGCTCGACAAAGTGTTCGAGTTTGCCGACAGCGTCGCTACCGCCTTGGCCAGTTTGCAGCTTGCGGCGGAATGAGGGAACGGTTTTGCCGACCGGCGCGATCGGTTGCCCTGGTTCAACGGCGTGGGGATAATGTCGATCATGCCACGTGTGCCATTCCCCTGGCTTGCGGTCGCACCGCTGATCTTGGGAGCGTGGGGGTGCGCCTCCGCGGGGCCTTCTGCGGTCAGCCATTCACTGCGCCGCGTTTCCGCCGTCGAGCAACATGCTCTCTTCGATGCTGCGGAAGCGGCGCTATTGGATCTGGGCCACGCCATCGACCTGCGCGACGCGACCGAGGGGCTCCTGCGCACGGTGCCCGAGGAATCGGCCGACGGTGGGGAACGCCGGGACGGCAGTCCGCGCCTCAGCCGCGGACGGCTGATGCGCCGGGTCACTGAAGTTCGCGTGTTGCGCGGCGCGGGCGATTCCAATCTCCTCTGTCGCGTGATGATCCAGGAGCAGGCCACCGGCGCCTACCGGATGCATGCGCAGGCGACGCGCGGATCGGACGTTCCCAACGAGACTGCGATCGATCGCGAGGCGGCCACCACTGCCGAACAGAACGCCGTCTGGCAAACCGTGCGCCGGGATCGCGCCGCCGAGTCGGCGGTACTTGCCGCGATTCTGGAGCGCGCCGGCATCACGCCCGAATCTTCAGACGCGCCATCGGGTTGAGCGGCTGCGTCGACAGGTAGTCGAACGGGCTCGGTGTGCAGCCGGCGCTCCGGCCAGGGAGAAACTCGTGCTCGTCGTCGGCCCGAAGATCCGGTGGATGTTTGTCCTTGGAACCTGTGTGACTGCGGCCTCCGCGATCGCGCACGATTCCTGGCTCGTCGGTCCGCGGCAGGTGCCGGCGGGCGGGGAATTGCGCACCGCCTTCGTCACCGGTGAGGTCTTTCCCACTGGTGAGCAAGCCACCAGGCCCGAACGAGTGGCGGCATGGGTGGTTCTTGATGAAGCCGGTCAACGATCGATCGAGAACTTCCGCGTCGAAGGAACAGAAATCGCCGCACGTGTCGGGACTCGAGCAAGCGGCGCACACGTCGTGGGCGTGATCCTGCACCCGCATTTCATCGAGATTGAAGCGGCCCGGTTCGAAGATTACCTGCGCAGCGAACACGCGGAGGTTGCCCTCGCGCAGCGCAAACAACGCGGCGAATCGGCTGTGCCGGGTCGGGAATACTACACCAAGGCGGCCAAAGCGGTCGTGCTCGTGGGTGAATCGGCAACCGACAAGACCCTCGCCACGCTGCAAACGCCGGTCGGCCATCCCTTGGAGATCATCCCGCTCAGTCCGCCGGGCGGATGGCGCCAAGGCGCTGCCGCGGCATTCCGTGTGCTTCACCAAGGGCGACCTGCGGCCGGGCTTCGTCTGGCCGCTGGTCACGAAGGGCTGCCGGAACACACATTTGTGTCCACGATCGAGACCGATGCGCAGGGGGTCGCGCAGATTATTTTCACGCGGCCCGGACGCTGGTTTGTCCGCACGCACGTCATCCAGCGGCGTGATGGCGCGCACGCTGGTTCGTCCGGCGCCCGAACCGCACAAGAGGCTGATTGGGAAAGCGATTGGGCGTCCCTCACGCTGTTTGTTTCCGAATAGGCGAATTCGCCCGCAACCGCCCTGCCGGCTGACCGCCCGGCGCATGGTCGCTATCATGCCGACATGAGTATTGCGTACTTTGACTGCTTCAACGGAGCCGCGGGCGATATGATCGTCGCCGCCCTGCTCGATGCCGGGGCCGACGCCGAACGGCTGCGGCGTGACCTTGCGGCGCTTCCGCTGGAAGGCTATGCGCTCGACATCAGCAAGATCAAGAAGCAGGGTTTCGCCGCGACCCGATTCGTTGTCCGCCTGGAAGCGCGCGCGCAGCCGCACCGGCACCTCAAGGATGTGTTGCATATTCTTGAGCACGCGAAACTGTCCGAGTCGATCAAGGAGAGGGCGTCCCGGGTGTTTATGCGCCTGGCCGTCGCCGAGGCCGCGGTGCACGGCACGACGACTGACAAGGTTCACTTTCATGAAGTCGGCGCCGTCGATGCCATCATCGACGTGGTCGCCGCGCTTCTCGCGCTCGAGCAATTGGCGATTGAGACGGTCATTTGTTCGCCGGTGCCGGTGGGCAGCGGCACCGTGCGTTGCGAGCACGGGGTCATGCCCGTGCCCGCGCCCGCGGTGGCGGAATTGCTCAAGGGCGTACCCCTGGCAGCAACCGATGAGACCGGCGAACTGACGACCCCGACGGGGGCGGCGCTGCTCACCTCGTTGGCTCGTTCCTATGGTCCCTGCCCCGAAATGACCCCGCGTGCGGTCGGGTACGGGGCGGGAACGCGCGATGGGCAGAGGCGCCCCAACTTCCTGCGCGTGCTGGTGGGAGAGGCGACTACCGACGGCGCGACCGATGAAGTCGTGGTCCTGGAGGCGAATCTGGACGACACCACGCCGGAGGTCATCGGCTATTGCCTGGAGCGATTGCTGGCTGAGGGTGCACTGGATGCCTACGCTGTGCCGATACAGATGAAGAAATCCCGTGCGGCTGTGCTGCTGACGGCCTTGTGCCCCGCCGACCGGGCAGAACAGATGGAGCACTTGATGCTCATGGAAACAACGACGTTCGGCGTTCGTCGGCACATCGCCCGCCGCAGCAAGTTGGCCCGGCGGCACGAGAGTGTGTCCACACCTTTCGGTCCGGTGCGCATGAAGGTGGGCACGGGGCGCGGCGTGCTGACGGCGGCGCCGGAGTTCGAAGATTGCCGGGCGCTGGCCGCGGCGCACGGCGTGGCTCTTCGGGAAGTCATGATCGCCGCGCACGTCGCCTGGGCGAACCTCGAGGCGGGAAGGAACCCGTCGTAGACGAGCGGCCCCGCCATGAGGCGCCGGTGAAAGCCGGCGCAGGCTGATGATCACCGCAGGGTGCCAAGATTACGTCGCGAGCTGGCCGGGGGTGATGCCGCTCGCGCAGGTCACGCCGTCGGGATCGATTCCGACGTCGCAGTTTCTCATGCTCGCCGGGGCCATACTCGCGCTGACGTTCGTGATGATTTCCACTCGGCGGCGCATCCGCGCGACTCGTGCCGACCAGGGACCCAGTGCGCGCGAAACCTATCGCCGCCTCAGCCAGGAAACGGAAACCAAGCGCGACCTGGAAGCCGTGATGCTCGAACTCGACCAGCTTTCCCGCCAGACCATGGGCCGGTTGGACACCAAGTTCGCGAAGCTGGAGGCGGTAATTCGCGATGCGGACGAGCGGATTGCGACGCTCACCCGGCTGCTGCGCGATCCGGGGAATGACCCTCCTCTGGACCTGACCGTGGCCGACGAAGAACCTGCCTCCGTTCGCAAAACCCCCGCGGAGCCGAACACCAGTGTCGAGCCGCGTCACGCCGCGGTCTACCAGCTTGCCGATGCGGGCTTGTCCGCCCTGGACATCGCGCGCGAACTCGACCGCACCACCGGGGAAATCGAGTTGATCCTCTCACTCCGCCGCACCCGGCAGACCGTCACATCTACGTACGGCCCCACGAGTGAATGACCCGGCGCACGGCCGGGACAAACCGCTCTTTCGCACGAGCGGAGAATGCCCCTCAGGGTGCCAGAAGCCGCTCGTAAATCGCCAGCAGTCGTTGTGCCTGTTGCTCCCAGTTGACGGATTCTTTTAGCCTTCGCGCCGCGCTGGACATGGCCGCGCGCCGCTGGGGAGAATCCAGCACGGTGCGAATTGCCGCGGCGATGCTCGCCGGGTCTTCCGGGTCGAAGGTGGCGCCGATGCCGGCGGACTCCACCAGCGCCTGCACGTCGGGGAAATTCGGCCCCACGATGGGCAATCCCTCGGAGGCGTATTCGTAGACTTTGTTGGGCGCGCAGAAGTAGTTGTTGCGGCAAGTATTGCGATAGATGGCCAGTCCGACGTCGGCGCGGCGCATGTAGGCGGTCAGTTCATCCGGCGGCACCCTGCCCACGAGAATGAGCCGATCGCGCGTGCCGTCGAGCTGCGACCGCGCCAACATGGCCGCCGGGTCGCCGCCACCCACGACCACGAAAACCACATCCTGCGGAAGCCACTTCAGCGCCGCCGCCGCGTGATCCAGCCCGCGACCCGGCATGATGGCCCCCTGGTAGAGCACGATCCGCTTGCCCGCCAGGTCGTGGTCGGCCAGCACCTGCGCGGAATCGGCCGAGGAGGGCAGCCCGGCCCGCGGCGTGACATTGAGTATGGCCGTGGGGCGTTCGCGCACACCGTATTCGGCGCGCATGATATCGGCGCGTGATTCGCTGGCGCAAATGACGTGGTCGGCCCGGCGCAACACCTGCCGGAGGCAGAACATGACCAGACGCTTGAGCCACCAGCTTTTTTCCACGTGTCCGGCGCGATCGGCTTCCAGCTCGTGGGCATCGTAGACGAACTTCGCCCCGCGCCAGCGTGCCGCCAGCAGCGCCGGGACCGCCCCGGTGATTTCGTGCCCGTGGTAAATGTCCGCCCGGCAGCGTGCCGCCGCCCGCGCGGCCCGGAGCGCGAACTCCAGGTACTTGATGATCCAGAAGACCGGCGACTTGGGCAGGCGCCGCGTGCGCAGCCGCACGTTGCGGATGGCAAAGCCGCGAAACGGCAACTCGTTTTCGGCAACGCTTTCCATATTGCTGACCACGACGACCTCGTGCGCCTGCGCGGCGGATTCCGCCTCCTTGCGTATTCGCAGGTCGTGCCGCACGTCGGTCAGGGTGATCATGCAGATGCGCGCCAATGGTTGAATCTCGATAGGCCCGTGGATCAAGCGCGCGCCGCCCGGTGGATCCCGCCCGTGCGCGAGGGCGGCTGCGCCGCCGCAGGCGCAGCGGCATAGGCGCGAAGCCACCTGTCCTTCTGCTCCATGGTCGCGCGCCAGTGCAGGCCTAGGAAGGCAAAGAACCAGAAGAGCACGGCGATCTGCTCTTTGATCATCGGATTGCTGGCGGTCAGGAGCATGAACAGCAGGGCCAGCCACAGCGCGTGAAACGCGCTGCTCATGGAACGATCCTCGACGTCCGCCAGAAAATTCCGCAGGCGCGTCCGCCGCCAGCAGACCAGCAGGATCGCCAGGAAGAGCCCCAGCGCGATCCAGCCGTGCTCCGCGGCGACCAGCAAGTACACGTTGTGCGGCTCGAGGGCTGATACGCGCCCGGCCACCATGATGGTGCGGACTTCCCGCGAGCCGCGAACGATGCGCACCGTTTCACCCTGGCGCACGCCCTCGTAGAGCAGCCCGGGGCCGTTGCCCAGCACCGGATTGCGCAGGCTCGCCGCCAACGCCCCCAGCGCGCTCGACGCCCGCAGGTCGGTGCTGGCGCCACCGCCTTCCAAAAAGCGCTCGAAACTGAAGCGCTCGCTGAGTTTGTACACGACCGGCACTGCCAGCAGAACCAGCAGCATACCGACGCCGATGACGCGCATCGGTTGCCGACGGATTGCCGACCAGAAATAAACAAGGTGAAAAACCGCAAACATCAACAACACCGAACGCGCCAGCGTAAACAGCATCGCCAGCCCCACCAGCAGCAGCACGGCGATGTACCGGCGTTTCCGGGCGCCGATGACTTCGTGCATCGCCAGTCCGTACGCGAGGATCATGGCGGTGCCGGTCGTGATCGGGCTGCCCAGCGGCGACCACCCGCGCACAAACCCCGTGGCCCGTCCTGCGGCAATGGTCCCCCACCCCAACAGCGAACCGATCTGGTTCGGTGCCAAGGCCGAAAGCACCACCATCGCGGGGGTCAGCACGCCCGCCAGGAGGATGAACGTCACCCGCAGCCGCCGGCTGGACGCCGCGTCGCGCGGGATCAACGCCACGCAGGTCGCCGCCGCCAGCGCCGGGAGCACCGTCACCACGAGCACATGCACCGCCGCGACCGCGCCCGCCGCCCCGCCGTTGAGCACGCCGCTCATCAGCGCCAGCGCAGAAAAGCCCAACGCGGCCAGCACCAACGGGCCGAAACGCATCGGCGGCTGCTCGCGAAACAGCACCCGCGCGGCGCCGAATAACAGTGCCGCCGCCAGCAGGTAAAGGTGAAGCGTGACGAACGGCCGCCCATGAATCTCATGCTGCACATACAGGTCCCAGCGCGAAAGGTACATCACGATGCTGGTCAGGAAGGCCAGCACCAGCACATCGCGCAAGCGGTATCCGCCAAGGAGCATGAGCGCGGCCGCGCCGATCAGCCCCAGAAGCATCAACGTGCACGCCACGACGATGGTCATGGTGATTCGTCCTTGCGCCAGGCGCGTTTCCATAAGCGACGGGCGCCGGCCAGCTCGTCGGCCAACTCGCCCAGCCACCAGAGGACCGCCACGTACGCACCACCGCCTGCCAGGCACACGCCGATCAGCGCGGTCGCCGGCGAGGTCTCACGCAGCGTCGACAGCATATACCACACCACCACGATCGGCACGCTCGCCACCAGGCAGCAGGAGATCGCCCGCAGCGGCCACAGCGCCCGCGTGGGCGGCTGCCCCCACGTCATGGCGCCCAGGAGAATCAACCCATACGCCAGCGCCGTGGACCATGCAGCACCGACAAACCCGAAGCGCGGCACCAGCCACAGCGCCGCGGCGACATTGACCAGGGCCGCGCAACCATTGACCAGCGCCATCCATCCCGTCCGCTCGCGAACGAGAAACCCCACCGCAAAGTATTGTGCCAGCCCGTACAGGAACGTTCCCGCGCTGATGATCGCCAGCGCCCCCGCCGATTCCGCATAGGCATGACCGGCAATCAGCCGCACCGCAGGCTCCGCCAGCAGCACCAGCAGCAGAAACATGGGCACCGCCGCCAGCACGAAGTACCGCAGACCGTCGCGCACCACCGGTTCGATCCGCCCGCCCTTTTCATAGGCGTCGATCGCCAGTGGATAAAGCCCCAACATGACGATCGACTGAAACAGCGTAACCGGTGCGCCGCCGATGTTATACGCGGCCGCGTACAGACCGGTCGCCTCCGCCCCCGCCAGATAGGTTACGACATAGCGTACGCCGATGGTCTGCATTGAGTTGGCGACCACCACGGCGGCCAGCGGGAACCCGAACCGGGCGAAGCGCGCCAGGGTGGGCCCCGAAACCTCCCGCCGCGACGAATGTCGCGCGCCGCCCGTCGCGACCCAGGCGAGGATGGCCATCAGCAGCGCCGCACATCCCCAGCCGCCCAGGTACGCCGCCAGACTCCTGGACGCCATCAACAGGCATACCAGCCCCACCACGTGCCGTGCCAGCGCCAGCCCGCCGCGCATCAGGGTGAACGCCAGCGGCCGCCGCATGGCGCGAAAGGCCATTTCACCGTTGCGCGCCAATCCGTCGGCCACGACCACCAGGAGCAACCAGCCGATCAGTCCTTGGAACGCCGTGCCCAATTCGCCCGGGAGTTGCGGCACCACAATAAGTGCCACCAACGTGGCACCCATCGTGCCCAGCAGCAGTCCGACCAGCAGGTTGGCGTGATAGGCCCGCGGCGTGTCCGCCATCGGTCGGTAAAAGCGCAGGGCGCAATTGTTGATCCAGTCGAAGCAGATGGTTCGCACCAGCCCGGCCGTGGGAATCACCACGGAAAACAGTCCGTAGCCGGCCGTGCCCAACACGCGCGTGAGGATGGGAATGGCCACGAACCCCAGCAGCGGTTCGAGGAAACGCGCCGGCGCATACTGCAAGATTCCCTTGCCGACTTGCGCGTTTTGTTTCGCCTGTGCCATGGGCGCGAACCCCGAGCCCGGACGCCGCACAGCGCCCGCCGGAGGATTATCGGCCTGATTCGCCCCCACCGCCCACCGGTGACTGCCCGGGCTTTTTTTCGCGTTGATAGTGCTGGTGTACCTGCCGTCCGCGTTCCTGCGACCAGAAGAGCACGTACCCCCGGTCGATCAGCCACCGCTCCAGCTCCGCGCGGCTCTGGCCCATACGGCGGAGTGTTTCGGGATGGACTTCAATGAATAGCTCGCGCATGCTTCGATCCGCCAGCAGCGGTTCCATCCCCGCGAGCACGGCCATCTCGGCCCCTTCGACGTCGATCTTGACCACCGCCGGCGCCAGCGCGTGCTGCCGGGCAAACCCGGCCGCGGTCGTCACGGGCACGGCCACCGGTCGAGCGGCCGCGCTGTGCCCCGCGATCAGCGAATGCGCCCCGGAGCCCACCTCGCCGTCCAGGTAGAGTGACATTGTTCCGTCACTGTCACCCAGCGCGATTTCGTGCACGTGAACGTCGGCCAGGCCATTGAGCCGCACGTTTTCCCGAAGGTCGCGTGCGTTGCCCGTTTCGGGCTCGAAGGCGTGAACGGTCATCCCCCGCCCGGCAAAGCGCCGCGCCAGCGGCAGGCACACCAAACCGATATTCGCGCCGATGTCGAAAAACAGGTCGCCGTCGCGCAGCGCCTCGGCCATTCGCCCTACGAAGGCCTCTTCGGCATAGAACGCGTCGATCCGCGCAATCTCTCGCGCGGTGCGCACCGTGAAGCGCAGGCGTGCCTGGAGCAGTTCGGCCTCCAGATACCCGCGACGGAGCACACGCCGCTCATACAGCCGCTTGCCCAGCCGTTGTAACCCCAGCCCGCGCAGCATCCGACCGAACGCGGTGCCCCGCAGTCCGAGCCGCAACTTCCGCAACGATTCCACAATCATGGAACTTCACCCCGCGCGCATGGTACCACGACGGGTGAATGGACGGTGTTATTCGCCGTGGTGGCGTATCGCGCTTGATCCATGGGTTAGCGTCGGTGGCTTGGCGCAAGTGGAACTTCGCCCAGCGCCACAGGATTCCATCGCGAGGCGGTTGCCCTACCGACCGATCGGCGGGCTTGAGCGGCCGGCCCGCGTGGCACCGTACCGACGGTCGGGTGTACCTTTACGCCTCGGCTACTTGGCACGCTTGTAGGTGCCGACCATTTCCATTTTCTTGTAGAGGTGCAGGGAGTCGGCCCATTCGTCCATGCGCCAGTCCAGTGTGTCTCGGTCGACGACTTTCATGACATAGCGTCCGTAGCTGCGCGTGCCGTCGAGCCCCACGCTGCGATAGTCCATGCGCCAGGTTTGGCTGGCTTCGTCGTAGGTCGCTTTGCCCTGCTGGGGGTAGCCCCAGTTGTTGAACATCCACCAGATGTACCGCTTGCGTGTGGGGTGCCAGCTCCAGACCCCGCTGGAAGCGAACTTGGCGTGGGCGCTCTCGGCCGACAGGTCCCCCACCAGGCAACGGCCGTCGAGCGACCATTTCCATTCGGCCGTTCCCGTCCAATCGCGACCGCCTTCGGACGCGTTGACCATGGTGGCCGACCAGGTCCAGGAGCCGACAAACACTTCGTACACATTAAGTCGTGCTGAACGGTCCGGCTGGGAAATCTGGGAAAGATCCAGGTTTTTTGCGGAACATCCTGTCAACAGGGTTGCCGGGGCGACTATGAGTAGGTAGGCCGTGAGGATTCGGGTCGAGGTCATGGATGATCTCCTTCCGAGAAAATTGACTTGCTATTGAGCCCGCGCCGACGGTCGGGGAGCTTAACCCGGGCGATTGACGAACGCCAGTGGGCGGGGATGGCTCCACGGCTGTTGTCAGGATGGACATGGCACGGCGAAGCCAGACAGGAGACGAGACAGACTGAGCCCATACGAAGCGGCGATCACCGGGTGCGGGTGGGTGACACCTGCCGGGGCGGGCACGGCTGGCGACGTGCTGACGTTGCTGCGGGCGCGACCGGTGCGCGCCACGGAGGCGTCCTTTGCGAAGGCGGCGGTCGTTACCGAGGAACTGCCCGAACCAGTACATGGTGATCGGCTGGCAAGTGTTTGCGGCTGGTGCGTACTCCTGGCGCTGCAGGATGCGAGCCTTTCGCTCCATGGGATGGATCCCGAGCGCGTTGGTGTGGCACTGGGCAGCGCTTGGGCCGGCGTGCAAGGGATGATCGACTTTGCCTGCGACGTACGCTCGCAATCGTCGCGTTTCGTCAGTCCCCTGCGTTTTCCGCAGACCGTGGGGAACTTCGCGGCGGGGGCGGTGGCGCGGGCCTTTGAGTTGCGCGGGCCGAACGTGACCACCTCATGCGGTGCGCGGTCGGGGCTTGCCGCCCTGCATGAGGCCCTGCGGCTGATGGAACAGAAACGAGCGGACGTGATGATTGCCGGCGGCGCGGATGTGCTGAGTGCGGAGCTGATCCGCGGCCTGGACGTTTCCGACGTCCCTTTCAGTGAAGGGGCATGCTTTCTGGTGTTGGAGCGTCCGGAGATGGCGCAAGCGCGAGGCGCCCGCATTTGCGGATGGCTTACCCGGTCGGGTGAAACGTCGCCGGATGGCCCGGCGGACGAAGGGGCTTCGGCCGCCGAATCGCTGGGAGACTCAGTGGCTGATTTCGACCTCGCCGCGTGGACGGGGCACTGCTTTGCGGCATTGGGTCCGGCGACGGTGGCGACGGTATTGGGTGCCTGGGAAGGTCATCCCGTTCCACCGCCGAGCGGGGCGGGCGAGACAGGAGGGGGCGAGCAGTCTGTCGCCGTGAGTGCCAGGCGTTTGTCTTTAGGAATGGAGCGTTCCGCGGGGGGCGACGTTTATGGAATGGAGATTCGGCGTTGCCTTCCCAAGGAGCAGGCGCGCTGATTTCCGCGAAGTAGTTGGTTGAAATGCGAATGGAGCGATTTGCGTTCGAGCTTTAACCCGGGGTCTGAAGCGTCTCGCTTTTCGCGGATTTTTGTTGTGCGCCGGGTCTGAAATGTCTAGGATGAACGGGAGTTGCCATTGATCATTGACCGGTACATCGACCGGTAACAGGGCGGTGGATGTTCGGTGATTGGCGAAGCGGGCCGGGCAACTGTCAGTTAGTTGTCACATAACATCCGGATGGCGGATCGCGCGGGCGATCCGTTTCCGGGCTGCGCGCGGACCGTGTTCGCGCGAGAGCGAGCCGTTCTTATTGATAGGCCCTTCAAGTCATGAGGAGGCAGTGATGTCCGTAACATCAAGCATTGGCAGGCGGCGCGCCGCGGCGCGGGTCGGGCTGTTTTGCGGTGTGGCGCTGGCCGGCAGTGCACTGTTCATTGCCGTGTCGCGTCCCGATGCGGCGGTCGGCGCTGCGGCCGTACCCACGGGGACCGCCGTTCCGGTCGCTGCGAGTGCACAGCCGGGAGGCGAGCCAGGCCCGCAAGCCGGCATCGGCGGCCCGCCGATTTTTCTTCAACCCGGGATCGATCGCTGGCTGACGATTCAGCCCACGCAGTTGACCTTTGGTGGGCCCACTGGTCAGCCTCCGATTCCGGCGGATTTCTTTGGTCCGGGCTCCGATCCCTTTACTGGCGTTGTTGCTTTAAGTGCGCCTCCGGGGCGCTATACTCCGCCGGATACCGCGGTGCAGCGGATCAACGGGGCCAATTTTCCTCCCTGGCCGCCGGATACCTCAGTGCAAATTCCCATTGAAATCGTGTCGTTGAGTCTGGTCAGCGTGCAACCCATCCAGCCGACATTCGGCGGCGGCGTGCCGGACGGATTTTTTGATATTTGGGTCTATCTGAATCCCGACGTGCCGCAGGCGACCGGCGTTATGGACGTGAATCGAACACAGGAAGACGGCGGCACGTTCACCACGCCGTTCCTGCCGGTGGACGTGATCATTGAGTTCCGGCGTCTTTGTGACGGGCAGGTGTTTGTTCTGCCGCGCTCGTTCCAATTGCAGCAGCCGCTGCCCCACGGCTGGACGGAGAGTCCGCTGGGATCCGGTCAGTTCCGACCCGCCGACGGACAGGTGCAGTTGCACGGGCCAGGCGTCACTCACACGGTTGAGCCTCCTCCTCCCCCGCCCCCGCCGCCTCCGCCCCCGGATTATCATCAGACCTGGGTACCGGACGATCTATCCGATGACCCCACGTGGACCACGTTCGGCGAAGGTGTGCCGCCGATTCCCGCCGATTTCTTCGGTCCGGGTTCCGATCCGTTCCTGGGAGAGATCAAGCTCCGGGGCGACCCACTGGACATTGACAACCTCGGTGACGCATCGGTCAAGTTGCAGCGTCCGGCCGACCCGGTGCAGCCGAGCGACCCACCGCTCACCGTCGGCACTGTGCCGATTGAGATTGTGGAATTGCAACTGGTATCGGTTCAGCCGATCACCGTCACTTTCGGCGCCACCGGGAGCCCGCAACTCTGGGACGTCAGGGTGGACTTGTCCTCCGTGGTTCCGCCGCCCGGATCGATCACGGCCACCAAGACGCATGATAACGGCGGGACCTATGACAGCACGATCATCGTGCAGCCGCGGTTCGTGTTCTGCCGGGTCGGCTCGGACGAAATGCGCGTCATGGATACGGGATTGATGGGCATGCAGCCGTTCGTGTTCCAGTCCAGCGGCGATCCGTTCGTTCACATCGTTTCGCCGTCGTTGCAGACGGAATTGCTGATCCCGGCCGGGGCGCAATGGGTGGGCGGAATCGATCAACCGGATCCGCTGGATATCGAGTCGCAGGTGCCGACGACGGTCGTCGAAGAGGCACCGACCATTCCCGCGCAGCACACCATTCGCCCGCCGCGGCGGGTGAAGAAAGTATGCATTTACCAGGTGAACTGCGCGGACGGACCTTGTGATTCCTGTGCCTTGTGCACCGGCGATCTTTGCCAGGGTTCCCCGTGCCCGAATAACACCTGTTCCACCGGGTTCAGTTCGTTCTGCGGACCCGACTGCTGTCTGGAATACACCATCGTCGATTGTCGACCGCCGGCGGGCGAGCCGTTCTGTCCGGTCAACACCGCGTGTCCGTGCGATCCGACGCCGGGTGCGTGCTGCCAGCCGGACGGCACTTGTGTTGTCGTGCCGGAGTGCGAGTGCGACGGAATCTATCTCGGTGACGGTACCGTGTGCAGCGGGCTCTTCGGGGCCTGCTGCTTCCAGGATGGCACTTGCCAGGAAATGGCCGAGGAATGCTGCCTGCTGGCGGGCGGCATCTTCGAGGGCGGAACGTGCGATCCGCCGGTGGCCTGCTGTCTGCCCAACGGCGACTGCGTGGACATGGATCCGGAATGCTGCGCACTCATCGGCGGCACGCCGGACCCGAGCGGTGCGTGCGATCCGCCGCAGGAATGCTGCCTGCCGGGCGGCTTCTGCCGCGATCTCGATCCCGATTGCTGCGCGTTGCAGGGCGGCGTGGCGGGCGGCGCGGGAAGCGCTTGCGATCCGCCGCAGAAGTGCTGTCTGCCCAGTGGTGCGTGTATCGACACCGATCCGGACTGCTGTCAGTTGGTGGGCGGCGTTCCGCAGGCAGGTGTTTGTCAACCGCCGCAGAAGTGCTGCCTGCCCAATGGTACGTGCATCGACACCGACCCGGCCTGCTGCCAATTGCAGGGCGGGGTTTCGGGCGCCGGACTCTGCCAGCCGGCACGGGAATGCTGCCTGGGCAATGGCAATTGCGTGGCGCGCGATCCGTTCTGCTGCGTGGTGATCCACGGCGGAACACCGGGTCCGGCCGGCGAGGTGTGCGATCCGTTTGAAGCTTGTTGTCTGCCGGCCGGCGGCTGCGCCCAGGCCGAGCCGGATTGCTGTATCAACGATCTCGGAGGAATCCCCGACGGCGTGGGCGCCTGTTTCCCGGTACAGTCTTGTTGTCTGCCGAACGGCACGTGCATCGACGACGATCCGAGCTGCTGCGTGCGGCGCGGCGGCATACCCGGCGGCGGGGGGACCATCTGCACGGCCGTTGAAGCCTGCTGTTTCGGTGACAACTGCGCCATGCTTGATCCCGTGTGCTGCGATCAGCAGGGCGGCAATCCGCAGGGCGCGGGAACGGCCTGTACACCGAACCAGGCGTGCTGCCTGCCGGATGACACGTGCCGGGACATGGATCGGCTGTGCTGTCTGGACCAGGGCGGCACGCCGGAAGGCGTGGGCACGGCCTGCACGGGACTGGAGGCGTGCTGCTTCATAGATGGTACCTGTCAGGACCTCGACCCCGAGTGCTGCCTGGATAATGGCGGCGTTCCGCAGGGAGCGGTCAGCACCTGTGCCACCACCCAATGCGGCGGCGGTGGGCAATGCGCTCCGAACGCCGGCGGCACGGCCTGCGTGCAGGCTTGTCCGCCGGGAATGCACTGCATACCCAAGGTGATCCAGTGCGGTCCGCCGCCGCTGGGCTGTCGCATCATCGAGTGCCAATGCGTGCAGGACCCCACCGTGTGTCACATCGACTTCGATCCGCTGATGCAGCCGGTGTGCGTGGGCGGCTGCCCGCCGGGGTACACATGTTACCAATTGGCGCAGGATACCAATAGCGACGGCGTGGATGACCGGTTTGAGTGCGAATGCCGGCCGAGCACGCCCACTGTGTGTCCGTCGCCGTATCACTGCAAGATGAACCGGTACGTTTGCATCGTGCCCGACGCCGGAGTGATCAAGGCCTACCGGGTAGTGCAGACGTCGCCGCCCTTCGGCCAGATCGGCTGGTTGGATAATCCGACTTCGCAGTTCACGAACCGATGCGCCGGCGGGTCGAATGCGGGCGGAGCCTGTCAATCGGACCTCGATTGCCCTGGTGGAATGTGTGACTTGGCGATGTACGTCAAAATCGTACCGACGCCGGTCTTCCGCTTGTGGACGGAACCGGCTTTGCTGGTCGGGGATTGCGAGACATTCCCGGTGGCCACATACGAGATTAGCGCCACCGACGGAACGTTGTTCTCCGACCCGCTGGTCACAATGACCATCGACCTGCCCAGCGGAGGCAAGTTCTGGGGCGACACGGTGGGATCATTTGACGGCGTGGAATGGACGTGCCCCAATAACATCGTCAACGCCAATGACTTCCTAGCGGCGCTACAGTGTTTCCAGAACCTGCCGACCGCATTGCGGCGGGCGAGGGCCGACGTTCAATCGGTGAGTTCTACTGATTCGTGCCTCAATCGGATCTGCAACATTGCCGACGTGTTTCTGCTGATACAGGCGTTCCAGGGGAACACGTATCCGCTATCAATGGATCCAACGACCTGTCCGCCGTGTCCATAAAGGGCGCGGGCGGCATCGTCAGCCGGACCGGCTGAGCGGCGTTCGGTAGTCACAACACGGAAGGCGAGGCGGTCACCCGATGATCGCCTCGCTTTCTCGGCGTGGCACGGCCCCGAAGTGGTCAACCGCCTATCGGACTTCCGCGGTCCTGCGGGCGCAGCGGGCGGCGCGAACCGCCAGCACCACGACCCCCAGCGCCAGGGCAAGAAACACAATGTCCACGGTGATCAGAAGGTAATTGCGGCTTGGCCAGTACTTCCACCCCAGAAGGTAAATGAGCGAGGCGAACGTGGTCAGTCCCACCAGCACCGCGGGCACCAGTACGTACACCACCGGCCGACCCTGGCGGTAAAACCAGATCGACAAAGTGCATAACGTCAGCGACGCCAAGAGCTGGTTGCCGGTGCCAAAGATCGGCCAGAGGCTATCCGCCCGTTGTTTGTAAGCCAGAATGAGCATCAGCCCGACGGACAAGCCGGAGTTAAACCAGAAATTGCGCAGCAAACGGGGTACGCGACGAAACAACGCCGACCAGATCTCCTCGAGCAGATAGCGGTTCAGGCGAATGGCCACGTCGAGGGTATCGAGCACGAAGCCTTCGACCATCAGTAGCCCGAAGACCACGCCCAGCCACACGGGAATGCCCAAGCCGCGCTCGCAAAGCCCCGCCACGCCGACGGAAAAAGCTAGGACCGGGTTGGCCTTCCAGTCCGGTCCGGCATCGACCGGCCGAACCAGGTAGGACATGTATTCGGGATAGGTCATGCCCACGGCGATGGCCAGTGTCACGCACAGCGCCAGGGCGGATTCGCCCAACATGCCGAGGTACCCCACGTGCTTGGCGTGGGACTCGAGCGAAATCTGTTTGGACGTCGTCCCCGAGGCGACCAGCCCGTGAAACCCGGATACCGCGCCGCAGGCGATGGTGATAAAGAGCATCGGCCACATTGATCCGAGCACGCTTTCGCCGTGGAGAACCTCGGTGGGCGGCGCCTGAATGGGGGCGCCGCGCAGCCCGGCGCCAATCAGCCCCGCCAGCAACAGCAGGATGCCCAGGTATAGGAACTGCACCGAGACGAATTCGCGCGGCTGCAGAATAAGCCACACCGGCGCTGCTGCGGCAAACCAGACATACAGCGCAATCAGCACCACCCACACCTGCGTGGGGTCCATGTGCCACGAGCCGATCGTCACGCTGGGCATGTTGACGGGCAGGGCAAACCCTACCAGCACCGACCCGAGGCACAGCGCTGTGGCCAGCGGATAGGTGTAGCGCTCGCGTACCTGGCGCTTGACGATGAGAAACCCGAGCACCGGCGCAATCAGCGTGAGCGCAATCGCCGAAGTTGACGCAATCCCCCCGACCACCACCGCGGACTCGCCCGCGGCATCGGTGATGGTGCGAAAAATGGTCTGATCGGCGGGCAGGCCCAGCTTCTCCGGCGTGCTCAACGAGGTCAGCGAGACTGCCGTGAGGTTGAGAAACACCGCGTTGACCACCACCAGGTTGAAGGCGATGAACAACGCAAAGAGCAGAAAGGCCGTCGGCCCGATCGTCCGGCGGGCGATGTCGGCAATGGAGCGGCCGCCCTCGCGCATCGAGACAAACAGGCATGCGAAGTCGTGCACGGCGCCCACGAGGATGGCCCCGCCCAGAATCCAGAAGAAGGCTGGTATATATCCGTAGAGCAAGGCCCACGTGGGCCCGAGGATGGGGCCGGCCGCGGCGATGGCCGAGAAATGATGGGCGAAAAGCACGTGCGGCCGGGTGGGCACGTAATCGACGCCGTCATTCAGCACCACAGCGGGGGTCGGACGGGTGTTATCCTCGCCAAAGGCCCGTGCCAGGCGCGGCGCGTACCAACGATGGGCCAGCCAGTAGAGCACCAGTGCGGGCAGGACGAGAAAGAAGACGTTCATACGCGCCCCACCGATCGGAAGGAACGCCGACGAACCCTCGGCCGCGTCATCTGGCAGACATCCGGTCTGATTCCGCGGGCATCGGGCCGAACAGCCGGTTGAGTTCGTTGGTCAGGCGGACGACCTGGCGGCGATCGCGAACGGCGGCGAACGAGCCCGACAATTCGGCATGGCGAAACAGCCCTTCGTCACCGCCGCGGGAGCGCGTGGGTCGCAGCACCGCTCGATCCAGAGTGCCGTGAAGCAGTCCGGTGCCGCCGGGCGGTTCGAAGAAAACCGAGCCTGCCCCCTCGAAAGTGGCGCCGCGCTCGCCGCTGAGGATGGCATAGGCGACGGTGCCGTTGATCTGTCCGGATTCGGCGTTGGTCCGGCCGGGGATGGGACGCCATAGCGAACGGATGCTGATGAGCTGCACGATCTTGGTGCGCGGATCGGAGGCGGAGGGCTGCTCGCGGCGGAGGACCAGTTGCAGGTTCTGCTGCGCATCGATGTGGTAAAAGGCCTCGTCAAAGGTTTCGCCGTAGGTGCGCGGCGCGCCCATCTCGCGGTGATCGACGATGGTAAAGCGCGATGTCGGCGCAGCGCACCCGGCCAGTGCGCACCAGAGCAGGGCCAGGGCCATGCGCCCGGGCAGCGGGTTGTGCGGCCGGTGCGCGCTTGCGACCGCCGCCCAGTCAAGGCGCCGGTCGATCAGGAAACGAAGTGACATACCGGATCTGCCGCGCATGGGCGGAACCATAGTGGCGTGATTTCGCAGCGTCAATCGCAAGCCCCACCGTGACGCTACGCGGTGGCTCGATGGGCTAAGGCCGACATTCCCGCTTCCTGGGCCCAGCGCCGCATGGCGGCGTGTTCCCTGGACCAGCTTTCGCTCAAACGCACCCGCAGAAAAGTGCCGTACAGGTCTTCCAGCAGCGCACTGAGCCGGGCCATGGCGTCGAGCCGGTCCAATTGCACCGCATGGGCGTCGTCTGCGTCTTCGCGCGGAACGTGCAGGCCCGAAACGGTCCAGCGCAACGCGTCGAAAGTCAGTTCCCATGCGCCGTCGGCCGCCGATAGCATCAGCCCGGCACGCACCGGCCACTTGCCGACGCCAAGTGCCGTTCGCGCCTCGCTCGCCGACGCCGGCGCATCGCACCGCAAACCCACTTTGCCGCCGGAACCGTAGCCGCACTCGAGGTGCATGGACTTGTGCAACGATACGGCGACTTCACCGCTGCGCGTTCCGCGCACCAGCCCCTCGCGGACCATGACGTGAAACCACAGCCACGCCAGAAACTCGCGCGCCAGAAAGCCGCGGTCGGTCGCGGGCGATCCGCCATCGTCTTCGCCGGAAGCGCCCGGCGGCGGAGCGACCAGGTGCGCCGGCCGGGCGACTTCCAGGGCGCGGGACAGACCCAGCGACTCGGCGGCGCGATAGCCGATTTCGTCCGCCGTGGCCGGAACAAAGGTCACGCCGAACGTTTCCGCCGCCAGGGTGACCAGTTGCTCGGCGGCGCGCCCCGCCAGGCAGCCGAAGTAGGCTTCGCCGGCTTTCAGGTCGATGGCCAGCGGATAGGCGGCCATGCGGCGGAAGGCGCCCTTGCGGGCCTCGCTCTCGGCGCGTTCGTGTGCCGCCTCGCGCGCCAGCTTGCGCTCGCGGGCGCTGAGCGCGTCGCGCCCCGTGGTCTTGCGCAGGGTGTCTTCTTCCTGACACTGGTAGCTGCGGACCAGCGCGGGCGGCGGGGTGGTGCGGTCCAGGCGCAAGGCGAGGTACACGAAGCGGCCCACCAGAATGCGCTCGCGGTCGGTGAAGTCGGTGTCCAGCAGGTGGGTGGGGACGATCCATCCCGCCTCCACGCCGCCTACGCCCGCCGCCGCACGTCCGAAGCGCCGCGCCGCGATCGCCGCGAGCCATTCATCGGTGAGCGCCGCGGGGTGGCTGCCGCTGAGCAGGTAACGTCGAAATGTGATGGCGCCGGCAGCGAAACCCATGCAGTCCTCCCGTTCGCGGCCCGTTTGATAGTGTCATACGCTTGACACCGAATGGACGGACAGCGGCCGGGACGCTACGCCGATCGTCCGGCGGCGTCAACCGCGCACGGTGCGCCGGATCGGTGCGTTGCCTGTCAAATGTGCCGTAACTTCTGTTTTCGGGTGGTCTTGGGTGGCGGGCGGTCGGCGGGGAAGAAATGTCGCGAACGCCGCCGGGCGCCCGTCCACCAAGCGAAGGCGGCGGGCCGACATTCCTGTCGCCCCGCCGCCCACGGTGTCCCCACCAAACACAATATCAGAGAGCCGGGCCGCCGCCCGACTGGTGACCGAAGAGTGTCACGCGCGTCAGCCGCCCAGCGCCTGACGGATCGCAGCCAGCGCGCGGTCGCGTGCCGTGTCGATCGCCGACTTGCCCGCCAGCGCGGCGCGACGGATCACCTCAAACGCCGCGTCCGGCGCGCCCGCTTCTTCCAGAAGCTCGGCGCAATGCATGCCGATGCGGTCGATGCGCTGCGTGCCGTTGTCCGCCAGCGTGTTCACCGCCTGGGCGCAGCGCTGGGCCACGGCCTGCGCTTCGTCGACGCGGCCCGCTTCGACCAATTCGGCCACGAACGCGGAACAACGGTTGCCCGTGGTCGCGATGCCGCGCACTGTGAAGTGGGCGCTCGTCTCGATCGCGTTCACGCACCGCAACACGAGCACCCGCGGTCCGCGAGATTCATCCACCGTGCGCTGTGCCCACGCCGGCCCGGCCACGATGCCCAGCAGTAGAATTGCCCCCGACAGATTCTTGACCATGGCTTGTGCCTCCTCAAATGGTTTGTATCCAGCCCTCACCCCAGACGCTCAAGGGAGCGACGCTCCCCGACAGGACCAACGCCGCGGGCCACGGTTTATTGCCCGCACGGTAGTTGAGCCGGCCGATCGGTCGGCAGGCGACCGGTTCGCAGACACTGTCCGCCCCGCCCACGTGTCCGTTCAAGGGGCTGCCGAAGAAAATCGCCCGCAGATAGACAAATCGGTCGGAAGTTTGCGACTGGGGTTCGTCGCCGATCGGCTCACGGGCGTAGCAACCACTGTGCGACGATGGCCGCTAACAGCAGCGCGGAAAGGACCCAGGGAATCGGCCAGGGTTCACGCGGAGGGTCGACCAGGCGCAGGGCGTGTCGCCGGGCTGTGGCGTCCTCACTTTGCAGGATTTCCGCGCGGCACTCGCTGACCAGGCGCCCAACTTCGACGGCCGAGAGGCGAAGTTGAGCGCCATAGCGCACGATGCGCCGCCGCCGCGCCGGTGTCAGCCGGCCGTGGCGGATTTCCTCCTCAATCATCTGCCGGAACACGTCGCGCATGGCGATCGACGGTTGGAAGCCACGGCGTGCGGGTTCGTCGGCGGGGCGCTGCCCGGAGGGCTGAATGGGCCGGTATTCCACGCTGCGTTCCCCCTTCCGATGGATCGTAGGCGTGGGGTGGGGCGATTTCTGCGCGGCGTGAAGCTATGGGGCGCTGCCGTGCCTGGGAAAGGTGCCGGGCGGGAGTTTATCGGGGCAGGAAGGTGCACTGGGGCGCTGATCGGGGGAAATCCACGAGCGTTCGGCTGGGAAGCGCCGACGGCGCGCACCGCCGGCGACCTGGTCTTGGTCGCCGACGGCACGTCCTTTGGAGGAGGAGGATGGAAAAGGGGGGAAGCACGCAGGCATCCAATGGGGCAGTG
>CAZMVD010000051.1:0-26716 GCA_964569425.1 uncultured Phycisphaeraceae bacterium | reverse complement strand
CAAGTCCGTTTCTACTTTAATCATCCCGCCGCATTGCAGGCGGCTGATGTGTTACACCGCCTTAAGTTGGATACGCCTCGAGGGTGACTCGCTGAAACGGTTCTGGAAAAATCATAACGCTGGCTGTTATTTCGGAGGAATTGCTGATGGCTGCCCTAATACGGGGGCGATCGGGTTTCTCATGGCAGGTTGTAGTCTACACCGACCTGGCGTTTCCGCAACCGCCTTGTCGCGCACGCAAGTCATTGCGCAACAAGGCGTTACGAATTGGAGGCGGGGGGAATCGAATTCGGTTTCCGCCGTTTTTCTAAGTTGTTTAATGACAAGCATTTAGATCATAAACACCGGTGGGTACGCAGCTTATGTACCGGACTCAATCAGACCACTCTGACCCGTTTGAGACCATCGTAGACCGCATTTACTGGGGACTGACTGGGGACACGATAGGTCGGGGGGACGGACCCTCTGCAAATCGCATCCATGTTCCGAACCCCCGCGCCGCGCCAAAACCTCGGCACCCCGTTCTCCGCCCCTAACGCCCACGAACAAGTCAGATTTCGCACAGTAGTGGGTCCCATATTACAGCCTTTTCCAGAGCCGAAACAATTGTATGGAATTTGGATGCAAATCTAGGATGTGTAATGGATGCATAAGGGACAGGGGCAGACCTGAGACCCCCCGCCAAATTATTTTCACTGAATAGACAGTTTTCACTACGTGGTGAAACCGATACAATACCGGTGATGACACGCGAACGAACCATCTCGGTGCGGACCTGGTTCAAGGCCCTGGCGGACGCCACAGGTGCGTTCCTGGTCGAGAGCGTCAAGGCAGCCGAGCGCAGTAGCTCGGCGGCACGGCCAGCGGCTGACTACACTGCGACGTTGATTCCCGCGGGCGGTCGCAAGCGTATCCGCCTGTTGGTCGAAGCAAAGTCCCGGCTGAGTCCCCGCGAAGCCCTTGCAGCCTACGCTCAAGGCGATCAGCCGGGCCGAAAGGGCCGTGAGTTTGACGCCATCGTGATCGCCTGCCCGTATATCTCGCCGCGGGTGGCGCAGATATGCCGCGAGCACGGCGTGGGCTACGTCGATCAGGCGGGCAACTGCGACATCCGTGCAGGCGACCTTGTGGTCCACGTCAATGGGCGTCCCAACGTCGCACCCGACACACGGCCGCTGTCCAACCCGTTCACACCGAAAGCGAGCCGGGTCGCACGGCTTTTGCTTGGTCAGCCGGGGCGTACGTGGCAGGTACAGGAGCTGGCCCGCGAAGGAGGAATCAGTCTCGGACTGGCGTTCAAGGCAAAGGACGCCCTGATCGAGCAGGGATACGTCGAAGAGCGTGAGGGACGCGTCGCGCTGCGCGACGCCCGAGCACTGCTCGACGCCTGGGCGTCGGCCTATAAGCCGCACGCTCGCCGGTCGCAGCTTTACGTCATGGATGAGCCCGCCCGCGCTGAGGAGGCTGTGGCGACGTGGTGCGATCGCCAGCGGGTGGAGTACGGGCTGGCAGAGTTCTCCGGCGCGTGGCGTCTGGCGCCGATGGTGCGATACAAACAGGCTTGTGTTTACGTGCGGGAGTCCGCGTCCCGTGATATCCTCGCCGATCTGATGAAAGCCCTCGATGCCAAGCCGGCCGAGACCGGCAGCAACCTGGCGATCCTTGTGAGTTCCGACGAGTCCGTTTTCTTCGATTCGCGAGAGGCCGAAAGTATCTGCGTGCTCTCGCCGGTCCAGCTCTTCCTGGACTTGGCGACGCAGCGGGGGCGCGGAAAAGAGGCCGCTGACGAGTTGCTCCGGCGGGTGCTTGATCCAAGCTTCGAGCAGGTGATGCGGCCAACCCATGAAAAGGACCACTCGCAATGACCGAACGGGAGCAAGTCTGGTCCGACCCGAATATCGTCGCAAGCCGATCGGTTCTCGTCGAGGTGATGACGATTCTAGCCTCGGAGGTGGACAAGCTCGTTGTGGTGGGCGGCTGGGTGCCGGAGCTCTTGTATCCAGGCAAAGGGCACATCGGCTCGCTGGACGTGGACCTCGCGCTGGATGGTCGGAAGATCAAGCCGGCAGCGTACGACTCGATCCGCAAGCGGTTGATCGCAGCGGGATACCGCCCGGCGTCACCAACTGGAAGCATATTCTTTCGCGACGTGCCGGGCGGAAGCATCACGGTCAAGCTCGACCTGATCACCGGTGAGGGTTCTGTCCCGCGCGACCAAGAGTCGCACGCACTCATTCAGGAAATGTTCGTAGGAAAGTTGCGCGGGACTGACCTCGCGCTGGATCATGCTGTCTCTCTAACGCTCGCCGGCGCGATACCCGATGGTTCTGTCAACGAAGTGCATCTGCGGATTGCCGATGTAGCGGCATTCCTCTGTATGAAGGCCCACGCGCTCCACGAGCGCAAGCGCGAGAAGGACGCCTACGACGTGTTCTTCTGCCTGCGGGCCTGCGACGGCGGCCCGAAGGTGGTAGCCGAGAGCCTGCGGCCGCTGCTCGGCCAGCCGCTCGTCGATGAAGCCGTTGACATTTTGCGAATCAAATTTGCCGCGATCGACCGCGTCGGTCCACAGTGGGCGGCACAGGTGGCAGCCGAACACGGTGAGGACTTCGAGCAAATTGCGCGGGATGCGTTCGAGCGAATGAACATGCTCCTGAAGGCGCTCGAACTATCACAGCCATGATGAGGATCGTGATCCCGTGATCACGGATAGGCTTCGTGCAGTTTCGTATCGTTCGTTGGCGCTTCCTCCTCCCGCTCCAAAGCTCTTGGAGACAGCACGTTGTTCTCCTTGTAAATGTGCTGGTACATGTCTCGTTCGAGATGCCCACGTATTTGGCTTCGTCAATCTTGAAAACCTGCTCCATTCCATTCCGGGATCGAGTACCATCGTTCATAATCAGTTCTCCTGTGAGCAAAGAAATCACTTGCCATTTTCAACAGGAGGGCTGGTCTTTCTGTGTGTGTTATTCAGAACATCATCGACCTCAACAAGCGCGCCGCCGAGATCGACTTGCGTCTGGTTCCGGACGGGGATAACTATCCTGGGGAGTGCATGTAGGACTGGACAGTGAAGGCAGGAGCCGTGGCAGAAATTCGACTCACACCAACGGGCCATCTGTGCTGGGAAGCACCTGAGGGACAAGCCGATCCTGCGCACTTGCGAGCTTTTCGGAAGCATTTCGACGACTGGCGCGAGGGTCTCTTCACGCTGGCCGCCGAAGAACTGGACACCGGCGATTCACTGACCCTGAGCTACTGGCAAGGCGCGGCCAAGCGGTATCTCACTACACTGTGTCACATCCCGGATTCAGCGCAGCGGATCGAAATCGATCCGCCGTCGCCATCGGAATGTGCGACCTGGGTGATCACAGCGCCGCCCATGCAGGGCGGGGAGTATCTGACCCAGCAGGTCTTGCTGGACATCTGGAACGCGCTGGACCAGTGGACCACTGCGGCCGTCACGGCAGCCGGCGGGCTGGAGGCGTTTCTGCGAGCCCGGGCGCCGAAGTGGCGTCAGGTTGGGCGGGTCTGCTTTCATCTGGCCGAGAACAAAAATGACCCGGATCGCCCATTCGCTTTTCTGGCGACTTACGCCACCGGTTTTGGTGCCGGAGGGCGATTGAAGCACCTGCCGCTGCGCAAGGCGCTGGAGCAGTATGCCGGTGCCAAGAACCGATCTGCGCTGATCAAACTGCTTGCTCCGGTTCAGCAGGCCGCTGAACGCTGCGAATGGGTGAAACAACTGGTGGATTCCGGCGAAGTGTATCAGCCGCATGCATGGACAGCAGGGCGAGCCTACAAGCTGCTGCGAACCGTGCCGGCATTGGAAGACAGCGGCCTGTCGGTTCGGCTACCGGATTGGTGGAGGAAACGCGCCCGGCCGCAGGTGTCAGTGACGATCGGCGAGAAGAGAAAATCCATGCTCGGCGCCAACGCAGTGCTGGATTTCGACATGAAGCTGGCGCTGGGGGGCGAGGCGCTCTCACCGGATGAGTTAGCGAAATTGCTGGCTGGCGAGGACGGCCTGGTGCTGTTCAAGGGCCAGTGGATCGAGGTGGACGGCGAGAAACTGCGCGAGGCGCTCGACCACTGGGAGTCCATGAGGAGCCGGGCGGCCAGCGGAGAGATTTCTTTTATCGAAGGCATGCGTTTGCTGGCCGGCGCGTCGGCGGATCTGAAGCATGAGCAACTGGTCGACCAGGAGCGTGCCTGGGTACACGTGTCGGCCGGCGAAGCGATGCGGGAGCTTCTGGAGGGTCTCGGCGCACCGGGACGACTGGATGCGGTCGAGCTTAATGGCGTGTTGCAGGAAACGCTTCGCCCATATCAGCGAGTCGGTCTGGCCTGGTTGCGGCTGCTGACGACGCTGGGGCTGGGCGCCTGCCTGGCGGACGACATGGGGCTGGGTAAGACCATCCAGGTATTGGCGCTCTTGCTGTGTATACGAAATGAGAATCCTCGCGAGCAACAGAAACCGTCGCTGCTGGTTGTGCCGGCCTCGCTGCTGGGCAACTGGCGCGCTGAAGCACAGCGGTTCGCACCGTCGCTCAAACTCACGTTCCTGCACCCGGCCGAAACGGATCGCCATGCACTGGAGCGGATCGCGAAGTCTCCCGAACAGAATCTTCGGCAAACCGATCTGGTCATTACGACCTATGCAATGCTCACACGTCAGGATTGGTTGACAAAGATGGATTGGCGGTTGCTCATTCTCGACGAGGCCCAGGCGATCAAGAACCCGTCGACACACCAGTGCAAGGCCGTGAAGAAGTTGTCTGCTCAGGCGCGAGTCGCCCTGACCGGCACGCCGGTGGAAAACCGCCTCGGCGATCTGTGGTCGCTGTTCGACTTCCTCAACCCCGGCCTGCTGGGATCGGCCAGAGTCTTCAAGTCGTTCATCAAGAGCCTTGAGGCACGGGAGGAGAACCGGTTCGCGCCCCTGCGAAAGCTTGTCGGGCCGTATGTCCTCCGCCGTCTGAAGACGGACCGCTCGATCATCGCCGACCTGCCGGAGAAGACAGAAACGACAAGGTTTTGCCATCTGACGAAAACGCAGATCAGGCTGTATGAGCAAACCGTACGGCAACTGCAATCCGCATTGCAGAATGCCGAGGGCATAGCCCGGCGCGGATTGGTACTCCAGACACTGATGCGACTCAAACAGGTCTGTAACCACCCCAGCCAGCTTATTGGAGACGGGGAATATGTCGCTGCCGACAGCGGCAAGTTCCTCCGCCTCGGCGAGGTTTGCGAGGAGTTGGCCCAGCGCCAGGAGAAGGTGCTGGTATTCACGCAGTTCCGCGAAATCATCGACGCGCTCGCCGACCATCTGGCCGCAGTCCTCGGACACACCGGATTGGTTCTGCATGGCGGAACGACGGTCAAGAAGCGCAAAACGCTGGTCGAACAGTTTCAGCGCGACGATGGCCCGCCGTTTTTCATCCTGTCACTCAAGGCCGGCGGCACAGGCCTGAACCTGACCGCGGCTTCGCACGTGATCCACTTCGACCGCTGGTGGAACCCGGCGGTGGAAAACCAGGCGACCGACCGTGCATTCCGAATTGGGCAGAAACGCAACGTACTGGTGCACAAGTTCGTCACCAGCGGTACAATCGAGGAGCGGATCGACGCGATGATTGCTGAGAAGCGACAGATAGCCGCGGAAATTCTCGACACCGACGGCGAGATCAACTTGACGGAGTTGCCTGACGACGAAATCATGGAGCTTGTGCGCTTGGACGTAACGCGCGCGAAGATGTAAGGAGTGGGGGTGCAATGTCATGGATGAAATGGGCTCCCTATGTCCCTGTGGCGCAGCGCCGCGCCATCGCCCTGCGCGAGGTGGAGAGCCTCAAAAAGAAGGGCAAGGACATTCAACCGATCCGGATTGAAGGGCGAACGATCGCGCGGAGTTTCTGGGGCAAGGGCTGGTGCGATCATCTGGAGTCGTTTTCTGATTTCCAGAATCGCTTGCCGCGCGGACGCACGTATGTTCGCAACGGCTCAGTCTGTCACTTGGACATCCAGCCGGGACGGATCGAGGCCATCGTCAGCGGGTCCAGACTTTACAACATTCGCATCAACATCAAGAAGCTGAAGTCCGCCACGTGGACGTCCGTCAAAAGGGAATGCTCCGGACGGATCGGCTCCATGTTGGAACTGCTCCAGGGCCGGTTGTCCGACCAGGTCATGGCCGTAGTGACCGACCGCAAGCAGGGCCTGTTCCCTCAACCGCGCGAGATTGAACTGAAATGCAATTGCCCCGACTGGGCCGTGATGTGCAAGCACATTGCCGCCACGCTTTACGGCGTTGGAAGCAGGCTTGATGATCGACCGGAGCTGCTGTTCCTCCTGCGCGATGTTGATGCAGACGAATTGATCTCGACGGAAATGGCCGTGCCCATCGGCGCCGCCACCGCTGATACGATCGATGACAATCAACTTGGCGACATCTTTGGCATCGATCTCGATGACGCCAACGAAGGACAGCCACCCCCGACATCCAATGCGATGAGAGGTGGCCGCACGAACAAGCGTCCTGCTTCGACGATGTTGGGAAAGGAGGCGCCCCGCAAGCCGTTACGCAAACCCGTTCCATCCGTCGGTGAGTCTGAAGCTTCCCAGAGAACGCGCCGGACACCCTCCGTCCGAAAGAAGCCTAATCAAAGCAATAACCGCGGTCGCGCACAGCACAGCCGCCCCGACGCTGCGGCGCCAAAGATACGACCTACGGGTAAGTCGGTGGCGCGGCTCCGGGCGCGTCTGGGGTTGTCGGCTGCCGAGTTCGCACGCCGGCTGGGCGTCACATCGGCGAGCGTGTATCGCTGGGAGGCGACAACCGGCCGGCTCAAGCTACAGTCGCGCCCACTGGCCGCATTGGCGAAGCTGCAACAGCAGACTGGTAGGACGTAGTGCAGTCGATCGTAAAATCGACGCAACTTATCGTGGTGGGTAGGCGGTGCATAGAGCAGTGAATTCGGCGTCAACGTGCCACCGCTCCCTCACGGTCGCGGCTCTGTTAAGATGCAAACAGCGTAAGAAACTACAGTAGGCAGTGTAAATTCATCGCTGATGCTCTTCTATTAGGTTTGGCGCCGACGCTGTCTTGGTTCGGAGTTGAAGTGAACTCACGGAGGCTGGTCCCTCATGAATAAATCCATATCACTCGAATCAACGGTACACCCGGCGGTACGCGCATGAATGCCAAATCAACACGATTCCAGACGAGCGCTCGTCCAGGCTTGCACAGATGAGCGACCCACCCGTCCCCGAACAGCCCGCACCGCCATCTCTGAAAGCCGCAACAACGCCGGATAGAATTTTTCTGCTATGGACACGAAACATAAGGTTGGTGCAGACGGAATGACGCTTGGACTTTGCTGAACCAGCGACGACCGAGTTGCGCACTATCCTGTTCAACGCTTTGTCAAACGCATTCAACGAGGGTGTCACTTTGTTCATCAACCGCCGAGGCGGGACGACCTTTTACTGGGGACTGATTGGGGGATTAGAAGTTTGGCCAATCGCAAGTGCTTGTGGCACAGGGAGTTACAAGCCATTGGGCGGGGGGAACGAATACCCCACACTCTTTCGACGTAAACCATTGCAAAACAAAGACTTATACGCAGCCGGTCATTGGAGGCGGGGGGAATCGAACCCGCTGGGAAACACTGATTGCAGCTGCCATGCCGTTGTTTGCGCCCAATCGCCGATCGATCGGTGCCAACATCTGACTTCATAGTACTCCAAACGCCAAAGATGGACAAGAGTTCCCGCAGGAGTTTCCGCAATTGACTGAACGACGCAGGTGACTGCTTGTCGATCTGTCGCCCTATTGGAATAGTCTGGTCCAACGTTCGCAGGTGGGGGTGGTGATCAACGTTCGCCGGGGCCACGGGAGCAGAAGCTCCAGTTTACACTGTTCGAGGATCATGGCGTGGTCTCCGCCGGCTCGGATTTCCGGACGTTCAAGTTTGACACTGGCTGGTTCGAGTCAACTGGGGCCGACTCGATGGTGGCATTGGAGACCACTCCGCCAAGGCTCATTCACTCCGAAACGCAACTCGCGAGGAACCTGCAAGGCTTGGGTAGCCGTGGCCAAGCTCACTTACACTTGCAGGATTCCCTTGCACTCAGGGTATTCCGGGCAGCCGTAAAACGGGGAGCCGGCGTGGGGGCCTTTCTTGGCGGTGTGGAGGACCATCGTCGCGCCGCACTTGGGGCAGGACGGCGGGGCGCCGAATCCATCGCCATCGATGGGCACCGGCCCGTCAGCACGATTGGCGCCGGATTGTGAAGGTGCGCTGCCGGGTAGTTCGGCGGACGAATCGCCGGCAGCAGGAAACCGACCAACTGCTGCGACTGGGCCAGCCGATTCACCTGCTCGCATTCGCGCGGCGCCGGATCCCAACGCGGCCCCATCCCGCTTCACTTCCTCGATCATCCCCCACAGCGCCGGGCCGTCGATGAGTTCTAGCGGCTCGCCTTCGGCAAACGCGCGGGCCTCGTGCGTGAACCGCCCACAGCAGACGACGATCCCCGCGACAGCGCCCTCGGCCACGACTACGCCGTACAACTCGCGTACCGTCCGCACGTCCACGTTCCGCTTATTCCACTGCTTGCATTGCACCAGCGTGGTGCGGCTGCCGCGCTCGAGGATCAGGTCCACGCCGCCGTCGGCCCCCGCGGGCGTCTCGCGCACGGTGTAGCCGCGGCGGCGGAACGCCTCGCCCACCAGCCGCTCGAACTCCTGCCACGAGATGTCGCGCAAACTCCCCGGCCCGGTCCGCGTGTCCAGCAGCCGGCGATCGCGGAACTTCACGAACTCCGCGATGGCCCAAATGAACACGACCACCAGCGCGAGAATCGGGGCGATCGACCTGGAAATGTTCCCGAGCGCCTCGCCGTGGCGTCCTTCGATTGTCCCGAACCACGCGGGCACGGCGTACCGCAGGCCGAGGTACACGCCCACGGCGATGAGCGGCCCGACCCAGGCGGGCACGACCCTCAGTATCTCGAACAGCCCCTCAGCCGGGGAGGTGACCGCTTGGGCGTGGGACTTCGACGGCGACGGCCTACCCGACAGCACCGCGCAGCACCCGACGTACACCTTCGCCGCGCCGGGTGGCTATAGCGTGACCCTCACCGTCGGCGGCCCCGAAGGCACCGACACGGCCATCGAGGTCGGCGCGGTGGAAGCGTGGTTGCGGGCGACGGCTGTTACTTATGGTGTACCACCCGTACGATGTGCGGCGGCGATCCTCAGGTTTGCACTTGAAGCCAACTGCCGATTACCATCGATTCACAGCATCGTCATGGGTTCAGGTCAAGACGCGCGGAGCGAATTGAGTGGCCACATCGGAAGGTAGTGAAACGCCAATTCCTGACGCAAGCGACGTTGAAGCGGGTCGCTTGTTCAACGAACTGTTCGACCGCGCCGCTCGCGGGGAAATACTCCACGAGGATGAACTTCGGGACGAATTCCCCGAGCACGCCTCTGAGCTGCGCGATCACTTGCAACTGGTGGATCAGCTACGCCAGCCTCGGGACACGATCGGCCGGCTGGTTCGCGGCGGATTGTTCCGCGAGCCAACCGATGAGTCAGGCCTATTCACCTTTGGTAAGTACCAAATCCATGAGGTCGTCGGCGAGGGCGGCATGGGAATTGTGCTGCGGGCGCGCGATCCCGACCTGGATCGCGAGGTGGCCATCAAGATCCTCCGCCCGGAAATCGCTCCCGACCAGCGCGCCCGGCGGCGCTTTCTGCGCGAGGCCAAGGCGGCCGCGCGGCTGGATCACCCCAACGTGGTGGCCGTGCAGCACGTCGGCGATCAAGACGGTACGGCTTTCATGGTCATGGAATACGTTCGTGGTCCGTCGCTGGCTGCGTTGATTCGCGAACAAGGGGCGCTGGATCGAGAGAGGGCTCGATCGTACTTCCGACAAATCCTGAGCGGCCTGGGGGCGGCGCACGATGCAGGCCTGATTCACCGCGACCTGAAGCCCTCCAACATCCTGATCGAGGATGCGACCAAGTCTGCCAAGCTCGCTGATTTTGGGCTGGCGCGGATCATCGACAGCCAATCACAGTTGACCCTACCGCATGCTGTGTTCGGCACGCCGCAGTACATGAGCCCCGAACAGGCTTGCGGAGATGCGAGGATTGACCATCGTAGCGACCTCTACTCCGCCGGCGTCGTCCTATACGAAATGCTCACCGGCCGGCCTCCTTTCCGGGCCGAGACACCATCGGCCCTTCTACACCAGATCATCCATGCGGACCCCCCTCCCCTGCGAGGGTTGGCACCGCCAGCGGATGAACGGCTCGTCGCGATAGCACTGCAACTCATGGCGAAGAAGCCCGAATATCGATTCGGCTCCGTAAGTTCGACTCTGAATGCGTTGGATTCGGATCGACCGTTGCGGAGGCGCCGATGGCGCCCCGACCTGACCCGTTGGCGTATTGCAGGTCTGATCGGACTCGGAACATTGGTGGGATTGACAACCTGGGCACTCAGCGGGATGGCCCGTGGCCGCGCAATTGCGGAAGTGAAAATCCTCGAGGATGGCAGAGGCCGTACCGGAACCATCGCTGTTCGTCATGAGAATGATCTAGCCTGGAGTTCGTTTAAGTCGCTTCCTGCCGAAGCGGGTGCACTTCACGCGGTATGGCCCGTCGACCTCCTTGGGCATGGACGTAGGTGGGTTCTTGCCGCGCCATCCCTTCCGTTTGAAGGTAAGAACATCATCGCTTTCGATGAACGTGCCAATGAGCGATGGTCGATGGACCTGTCATCGGCCCGAAACTGGCCGGATTCCGGCCTGGCCGTAGAGTGGATCTGCCGGGCCCTGAAGACTGCGGAGCTTGACGGCAAACCAGGCGACGAGATCGTAGTTGCGGCCAACGAGTTCGGTAATTACGCGGGCCGCGTCTCTACAATCGATCCACGCCGTCGCCAGGTTCTTCAAACGTTCTGGCACCTCGGCAATATCGACGGAATCAGTGTGATTAGAGATTTCTTCGGCGCGGGCCAGTCGGCGATCCTGGTTCATGGTTCGAACAACAAACTCGACGGCTTTCGTGACGTGAGCGCCGACGGAGGGCGATCGTGGACCGTGTACGACGTTGTTTCGTTCGTGGCTATCTTGGACCCGCGAAACATGGAGGGGCTCGGGCCACCGCTAACGAACCTGATACCCGATTTAGCCCCGTTGCAACCCTATGCCTACGCGTTCCTTGACGCGGCCGTCGAGGAATCGCATGACGCGCGAAGCACGGGCAGCCCGTCCGGGCGCCGGCCCCTTCGCCCGGAAGAGGTCGCGTCCATTACCGGGGCATCCGAAGCCGCGTACGCGGAGACCCCGAATGACGGCCCCTGGATCTGGATCGACGCCCGATGGCTGGCCGGTGAGCCTTCCGTCACACTTGCGGTGGACCGCAATCTGAATCTTCGCACGGCACGGCGCCGACTTAACGACCCAAATGCCGATGCCTTTTGGCAGACGAGATGGCGCCCGATCATCCGGGACGGGGAATACATCGGTTCGCCCTTTCCTGCAGACCACTCTGAACGCTAATTGGCCGTTGGATCAGCCTCTTACCGTAGAGATGCTGCCCGGCAATCCTGCCGCGGCGAGTAATGGCAGAATCGGCGCGGTGCCATGATCAAGCGGCCAAAGTTTCCCATGAGGGCTCGATGGCTCAATCGCAGTTCACACCGCCAGCGGAATCGATGTTGTCGGAGCATGTGCCCAGATCGGTACAGAATCCGCCAAGGCAGGTTTGCACATGTGATGTGCAGCCGAGACTGACGACGCAGGTTATGTTGGTCTGAGCCAAGTCAACGACGTCGCCGCATTGTGCAATACTCTTCCCCACAGCTGGGCCCGTATCGACGGGGTAGCCAACCGAGCAGTCCCCGCTGGTGCAACTTCTCACTCCGTTAGTGCAGGTAGCATCCACGTAATAGCGAACGATCGCTTGGCGTGGTCCGGTGAAGTTCTCTTGTACGAGCGAGAAATCCGCAAGGTCAACGTCGCAGTCATTGTCGACATCGCCAACCGGTCGGCCGGAAAGATCGACGGGCCCGGGGGCGCGCGTACAGGGACATACATCTACGTCGTCGAGTACGCCATCACCATCATCATCATCACTGCACGCGTCTATTATACCATCGCCGTCGCAGTCGATTTCGCATTCATCGGGCACTCCGTTAGCGTTGCAATCAGCCACCGGCGGAGTGGACCTTTCAATCAACCCGAAGGGAAGGCTGGTGCTCGTATCATCGTTCCAGCAGAGGAAGTACTGCGGTGTTGCGAGCGAGAAGGCGAGCTCGCCGTATTCCTCCTCCTCGCCGGTGTTGTTGGGCTCGCCCGCACACCAGTTGACGTACACAGTCGGCTCGCCGGAGGCCCATTCCCATCCTCCATCGGGTTCCGCACCGTTAGGATCTTGCCGGAGGCCGATCCACACCTCGTTGAACAATCCTGACGTGACCTGGAACGTGTCGTAAATCCAGTTCTCTTCCGCTTCGTTGCGCACCGTGGCCAGGTGTCCACCCACGAGCTCCGCTTCCGCCTCTGCTTCCGGCCATCCGCCGGGGACCGAGGTCAAGCGGTAGTAATGTCCGTTGGCCGGATTCCGAGTCCACAATGCGGCCTCCTGTAGCTCCCAACAATCCGGCAGGCCATTGGAATCACAGTCCGGTGCACTCGCAAGCTCGATCGACACGTCGAACGAGCCGCTGTTATCGCCGAGTTCGTAGTCGACACAGAAGAAGTTGATAAGGTCGTTTGACAGCGGCAAGATCACGACAGACTCTCCCTCGCTTAGAAGAAACGCGCGCGGACTCGCTACTAGCATGGGGTGCGTGATTACTACGCCTGCCGGTCCTTGCACGGCGTTGTTCGCCACCACGGTGATTCGATAAGCGCTTCCTGCCTGTGGCGCAAACCGGATGGCTGTGCCATCTGAATAATCATACGTGTTCAGCAATGTATCAACGGGCAAAAACTGATTGTTCTCATATACTTGAAGTGCGCCAACGTTGTCGCCAAGGACCTGGTCCATTGCGAAATACGAGAGGTGATCCACGCCGGCGGCGACCTCCTGTCGCCTCTCGCCGGTTCGCATCGCGATGATCGGCGGAAGTCCGGAGCCGGAGCCTGAAACGATCAGCACGTCCAGCGAGGGGCTGGGTCTGGGTGGTTCCACTCGCCAATCGTACTGGCCGGGTACGGAAAGGCCGTTGATGGCCTTCTCATCCAAGTTGTAGCAGTTGGCAACCGCGTCAAGTGTGAACTCCACAGCGTCGAGCCGCGTGCCACTGTTCATGAGAATCACAATTGCCAGTACCAGGGCGGACCATGTGTGGGCGTACATTTGCTCCTCCTTTTTCGTCAAGAACTCACAGTCAGTGGCGGGCGCTGGGGCCTTGCTCCGATGACACGCGCGGCAGGCAGCGACCTGTTCTAGGCCTCCAGCGTTCCATCCGTTCGTCGGTGCTAAGGGCGACCACAGCGGTAACACCCGAATACAACCAACGGTTCGGCCCGGAGCCATATGGGCGAAGTACAGACCGCCGCATCCCTTTCGTTCTCACCGCAGGAACTCGCCCTGCCCTGTCACCTGCCCGAAAGCTCAAGTGCTCGCCGATCCGAACTCGTTGGCTTGCACTGGCCGCGTCGGTCGCGCCACGCCTGTATGGCGATCGCCGACCGCCGAATGCACCATTTCGCTATTAACGGCCTCCTATGCTGCAAGTGCCTTCTGCAGCGCAAACCGTCGCGGTACTAAGTTATTTTCGATTGGGCAGGATGAGAGCCGCGGATGCGCGCGGAACCGCCGATTACCGGCTGACCAACCAGGGCGACGCCGAATCGGGGAATTTCGCGCCCCGGGGAGCCAAATCGATCGCGGTTCAGGGCTCGCCTACAGATGGGAGAGAAACCGCGTCAGCGACCCGAGGTGCTCCCGCAGCGCCAGCAGTCCCCGCCGGCACAGCGCGTGCACCGCGTCTTCCGACCTTCCGACTTTCTTTGCAACTTCGGCAACCGGCCGCTCGTCGAGGAACCGCAGGCGGATCACCTCACGCTGGTCGTCGGTCAAGCGAGCAAGGCCCGACAGCATCGCGGCCACTGCCTCCTCACGGCCGACCACTCTGCTCGGCGTGCTGTCTGGAACGACCAGCGACCGTGCAAAGCCATCGTACTTCGAGCCCCCGTCAACCAGCACTGACACCTGACGTCGGACATCGCGCTTCTTCCGCGTGGCCGCCCGTTGCAGGTTTACCAGTTGATTCAAGGCGACCCGCTCCAGCCAGACGTAGAAGGCCTGCGGGCTGGCAAACTGCAACCCGCCGATGCCGCGGAACGCCGCCACATAGGCATCCTGAAGAACGTCGTCGGCCTCGATTCGCGACGCCAGTGCTGAAGAAATCTGCCGTTCCACGGCCGTCCGCAGGGCGGCGTGGTACTCGACAATCAGCGCCTGAAGGGCGTTGCCGTCGCCGTCGGTGGCCTTCAAAATCAGAGCAGCTCGTTGGCTTTCCGTCACTTCGCCATTGTACACAACGACCCTGGGGAAAGGGACCGCATTTCGCCACTTGCCCCACCTTCGGCCGCTATGCGAGAATACGCTTGGCACATGTGTTTGGCGACGCGCCATGTAGATCAAGTAAATGGAAACGGCCGAGGCGACGGAGCGGTGGGAGCGGTTTTGCGCGGGCGGGGAGGGTGCGGCTTTTGACGAGCTGTACCGGGCCTATCGCGTCCGCCTGGTTCGCTACTGCCGGGCGCGGGTGCATGACGAGGAGGCCGCGGCGGACATCGCGGACCAGCTCTTCGCCTACCTCTACCTGAAGCGGCCGGCCTGCACCGCCAACTTCGAGTCGCTGCTTTTTCACTACGCCCGCCTGCGATGCGCCAACTTCCGCCCGCGCCCGCCGACCATCCCCCTGGCCGACTGCCCGGCGCCGGCGATGCCGATGGTCGATCCCGCCGACGCCGCTCCCGATACCACTGAATCCGCGGAAACGGAACATTCGGCCGCGATCATCGAACGTGCCCTCCGCGAGCTTTCCTCCGACGAACGCGACGTCATCCTGCTGCACCACTTCGCGGAATTGCCCCTGAGCGAGGTCGGCCGGGTCATAGGACTCCCGCGCTGGAAGGTTAAGTGGCGGTATCGCAAGGGGTTACGACGATTGCAGGAAATTTTGCGAAAATTCGGATTTTGAGTGTCCACAGGCCCCGCGCGGGCTGTTCTTCTGATTGGAAGGGCAGGCCGCGGGAACGGAATCGACCTTCATGAGCAGCCACGACCCACGCCCAGCCCTTCGCCGGTGGTACGACCGGCCGTTGCCCGAAGACCTCGACCTGTGCGGCGAGGGGCCGACGTTCGGCCGGCTGGTCGAGTGGATCGCCCGCGGCGCGGCGTTGAGCGCGGCCGAAGTGGCGCACGTCGAATCGTGTGCCAAATGCCGACGGACGGTGGAGGCGATCCGCCGAGCGATTGCCGAGGCGGGTGCGTTGGACGGTGATGCGCCGGCGAATGGTGACGCCATCGGCCTCGACCCCGATCCGCCGGTGCGATCGCGGCGCGGTCGGCGTTGGGTGGTTCAGCTTCCCGCGGCGCGCGGCCGTCGTGGCAGGCGTATTTCGCTCTCGTTTGGCGGTCTGGCGGCGGCCGCCGCCCTGGGGATCGGCGCGGTGCTGTTCTTTATGAAAACCGGACGCGAGCAGGCGGCGGCCTTCGACCTCCGCGAGGTCGGCTATGCCCGGCCCATCCTGGTCACCGGGCCGAGCATCGACGCGGAGTTCCCCGACCTGCTGGCCGAGACGCAGGCGCTGGTGGAAGAGCGGCGGCGCGAGGTGCAGGAGCGGCTCGCGTCCGACGAAGACCGCGAGGGTGCGTGGTATCCGTGGACGCAGCTTTATCGCAACCTGCGCTGGCTGGGCCGGTGGGAGGAAGCGTTCGCGGAGATGAACGGCTTGCTGGCCTTCGCCACCGAGCTGGAAAACACGCCCAAGCGGTACACGCCGTACGGCATCGTGCTGGGTGATTTGTCGATCACCTACGCGGCCATCGGCGATTACGACCAGGCGCTGGCGTTTCGTCGGCGGGCGTACGACTACGCGCGAGATTATCAGGAGTGGAACTATCGAACCGGGGCGACCTCGGACAAGCGGCCGCACGGGCTGCTGGCGTCGCTGGCGGCGTCGATGTTTCCGCAGTGCCGGCACCTCAGCCTGCTCCACGCGGCGCGCGGCGAGATGGCCGAGGCGTGGCGCTACGACCGCGAGGCGGAAGATTGGCTGCTGCGTTTCTTCCGCGAGGAGTGCCGCGTGCAGGGGTACGAGGTGCGGCCGGACGCTTCGCTGACCGAGCTGTGCCTGACGATCGTAGGCCGGCCGCATGAGGGGTTGGAATCGCAGGTTGTGCAGGTGCGCGAGATGTATTTGAACCGCGCTCGCCTGCACCGCCTGGACCGCAATCTCGACGCGGCCGAGGTGGCCCTCGACCTGGGCTCGACGAATCCCGATTACCCGCACGCGGACGAATCGCGCCTGGATTTCAATGAACCGATGGAGCGCCTGCGCATCGCCATCGCCCGCGGCGACTTCGCGGCCGCCCTGCGCCACGCCGACGAAGCCGCCCAGCAGAAGGGCCCGCGTAGCTTCCCGACCAACCCCCGGCACCCGCCCATCAGCGTCATCGCCCGGGCGGAGTTGATGTTCCTCCGCGGGGTGGCGCTGGCGGGATCGAATCCGGCCGATCCGGAGGCCGAGCAATTCATCGAGGTCGCGATCGACCTCCTTGCAACCCAAGGTGGAGCAGGCGAAACCCGCGCGGCGGAGCGCAGCCGCGCACTGACCCAGGAGTGGACTGACGTTCTGAATCGAATCCGAGCTGTTCCATTGCCTTCGACCTGACGGTCCCAGGCACGTTCAACATCGTCAATCGCATTGAGTAACCGCCTTTGGAATGCGCGCGCGAAGGCGGAAGCGCGGTAAGTGCGCGCTATTCAGACAGGAGAACTATCATGAATCATAATGGCACTCTACAGACAATCGTGCTCTTCATTGGTTTTGGCGCTTATTGTTGTCCATCCTGGGGGTATGGCGCATCCCTGGATCGACATGACATTTCTGTGGGTTCTGCGGATTCCGGCATCGAAAGCGGACCCGAGTGTCTGACGTGGATTAACCGTACCAATGCCGGCCCCGGACTGCGCATTGGAGGCGCTATGGATTACGACAGTGTGCGAAACGTTTCCGTGTTGTTCGGGGGAAACGACGGTAACCTGCTGGGCGACACGTGGGAGTGGGATGGCTCTGCATGGACTCTTCGCAGCATGACGGGACCGTCTCCAAGAAGCAGCCACGCTATGGCGTTTGACAGCTCTCGTGGTGTCACCGTTCTCTTTGGCGGCATCGTGGGACCGTCTCAGCACGCGGGCGACACCTGGGAGTGGGATGGACAGGCGTGGCAGCTTCGAGCCATGACAGGCCCAGGGGCACGTTATGGCCACCGGATGGCATTTGACAGCACTCGCAACGTCGTAGTTCTATTCGGGGGCGTGCAGAATGGGCCAAACGAGACGTGGGAATGGGATGGTACGAGCTGGACACTGCGTAGCACATCAGGACCAACCGCCCGCTATCAGTGCGGGCTCGTATACGATTCTGCCAGACAACGTACGGTACTCTTCGGAGGCGTAGCGAACGGAGGCGTCGGCTGGTTCGGAGATACCTGGGAGTGGGATGGTTCTACGTGGACTCAAGAGGCGTCTGGTGGGCCGACTCCACGTGGCGATCACGCGATGGCTTACGACGAGGTCCGAGAGTCGACGATCCTCTTTGGTGGAGTCAACTGGGATCTCGGTCAGCCCTATCTTCTTGACACTTGGGAATGGAACGGAAGTACTTGGACTCCGATCACAGTGCAATCCAGCCCGCCGGCTCGCGCATATCACGCGATGGTCTTTGACTCCACACGCGGCTTGGTCGTCACCGTCGGCGGCGGGGACGAGTTTGGGCCAGGGGCGGGCACCTGGGAGCTGGATGCATGTCAAGCGGTATGCGCACAATGGCGTCAAGGAGCCGTTGGCGGTGCATTGCCGCCTCCACGCGGACATCATGCCATGGCCTACCACCCGACCAACGGGGTTGTTCTCTTTGGAGGCGCCGGCTCCGACGAAGTGTATCTCGATGACACTTGGGCATTCGACGGGCAGGTTTGGTCCGAACTTGTAGTTTCCGGTCCATCAGCGCGCGTCCAACACGCTATGACCTATGCTCCCGAATGCGGAGGAGCGATTCTCTTTGGGGGGTTCGATGACACCGGTGACCTCAACGATATGTGGCGCTGGGACGGCTCTTCGTGGGCTCAGATTCCAACCGATCCTGACCCAGACCAGTGGCCAGGTGCTCGTCGCGCTCACGGAATGGCGTACGATGAGGAGAGGAATAGCATTGTTTTGTTCGGGGGTGTTCACGACCCGTGCTGTCCGTGGCCCTACCTTGACGATACCTGGGAATGGGATTGCGAAGCGTCAATTTGGAGTCAAGTGCCGTTGTCCGGCCCAATTGCGCGGGACGCCCACGCCATGGCGTACCACCCGGATAATGGAGTCGTTGTGTTTGCCGGGGAGGCTGGTCAGCTTTGCGATCCCATTTTCCAAGGCACATGGAGCTACCAAGGCGGAAGCTGGACTCTCTTGAGTTGGGCCGGCCCGTCGCCGCGCGCATGGGTTTCGATGGCCTACGATCCCGATCTGGGCGGCCTCCTGTCCTTCGGAGGCGGTACCGGCTGCGTCGGCGCGGCATTGGATGACACATGGTTGTGGACTGGTACGACGTGGTCGCAGGTGGACGTGGCCAATTCCTTGGAGCTTCCTCTGCGACGATCGCGCCATGCAACTGCTTACGACTTGTCTCATCGTCAAACTGTCGTCTTCGGTGGAGTCGCAACGGACAATGCGACTCGGCTGAACGACACCTGGGTTGTGACATCATGCGCGCAGCCTCCGCGCGTCGCCCCCTCGCCCCACGACCAACCCAAGAACCGCTACGTCTCTATTGCGCCCGCCAGCGGCGGAACGCCGGTGGCCTACCGTATCGACAAGCTGGACTCGGGGGTCCTGGGCGGTCCTGCGGGCTCCGCGTGGGTCGGTCTGCCGGACACTGACGGAATCGCTCCGGTTTCGCCGACGCCCGTGACACGCGTTTGGACGGAGCCCGTGGTTCACGTGGGCGATTGCATGATTGTGCCGGTGGCGACGTTCGAGATCCGCACGACCTCGGATGACGGTGTGAGCTACACCGACCCGCTCGTCGTGAGCACGATCGACCAGCCGGAGCCGAAGTCCTGGGGCGATACGGTAGGCAGCTTTGATGGGGCGGCGTGGGGCGCGCCGAACGGGATCGTAAATACGAATGACTTTCTGGCCGCGCTGCAGAAGTTCCAGAATCTGCCCACTGCGCCGCACGTGACGGTGGTGGACGTGCAGTCGGTCAGCAGCACCGACCCGTGCCTGAATCGGATCACCAACATCGCCGACGTGTTTATTCTGATCCAGGCATTCCAGGGCAACGCGTACCCGTTCACGACGAACCCAGCCGCCTGCCCGTCGTGCCCATAGAGCAGTGACCGGGTGAGGCCGATTATCGCACACGACATTGTGTGGCCCAATCCAGGCGAGCGTCCACCTAAGGACCCCGCAACGAACATCGAGCGGCTCGTCCGCAGAGCGGTAGCGTCGTGGTCCTGGCCGGTAGCTCGCCGTGGCGTTTTCGACCAGGTGACGATCCTGGCGCACGTTGTAGGTTTCGCTTGGTCGCGACAATCGCCGTAAGTTCTTGAAGGAGGCTTGGTTAGGACTTAAGAATCGCCGGTTTCGCGGAAGTTGAATTGCCGTTCTTTCGTTTGGCTGGCATTTCTGCTGAAGTCGAATGCCGGGGGGCATTGCTCCGTACTTGCATGGGAGTTTCGACCTTGATATTCTGGTGTTTAGCACTTCAGATGAACTGGCCGGTGAGAGGAACGGCGCGGCCGTTTGCCGCGAAAGGCGCGGAATCCGGCAATCCCAATGTAATGCGTCGCGTTTCTGCCTTGAGTCGGGATGTCGCCTCAGGGTAGATCGAGTCGGCTTCTTTCCGGCCCCGGCGTCCGTTGCGACCAGTTTGGCTTGCCGCATGCTCGTCGGTTGGGCAGGCGGCTTGTTGCCTGGGAGCGCGATCGCGATGCCGCTTCCGTGGGAGGCCTGTCGTGAACAGGTCAGCCCGAATAGGCAATCCGCTAATCAACGGCATCCTCCGGTCCCTGCGCTCAGCCGGACCTTCAGCGCCGTCATCGGCTGTTAACCGCTTCAGGCCATCGCTGCATCTGCCAGTTCGTGCGGCATGGGTGTTTCCAGCGTCTCGGCCGGCGCGACAATACCCCGTAGACCATTCAGTCCTGGTGCCGGAATCACTCGGCACCCCACAGGACCGCGCACCCCTCCGAATTTCCCGAGGCGCGGAAAAGTCCCTTTCGGGTCACTACGCCGCGCCTACACCTTTCCTTTTTTCTTCAGGAGACTCACCATGACACGCAGCACTCATTTCCTGGTTGTAGCGGCCGCGGCGCTCAGCATTCTGCCTGCCCCGATAGAGGCCGCCTTTCTCGCTACGGAGGAGACGTTTTCGAGGGTTCACGGAGTTTCTATTTGACGGAGAGTTCGCAATGTTGACCTGGAAAAAGCCGCTCCTTTCTAGGATTATCCCGCTTTCGGTTGGTCTTCTTGTCATGCTGAATCTGCGTCTATTCGCAGAACAGTCGATCATTGATGACTTTGAAAGCGGAACTCTGGATCAATGGTCGGTGCGTTGCGGCGAATGGGAGATCGTTAGTCCGGGGAACAATAGTTCCTTTGCGGTGCGCACGACGGGAACTTGCTGTTGCGGCGAGAGTGCCGACAAGCGCCTCGACCACGACTCATTCGTTGGCGGTTTCGGGCGCTACAGTTTCGACGTGTACTTGGAGCCGGACTGGGCATCAATCGGGCACCCGGACTTCCACCTTCAACAATTCGACGACTGTAACTTCATCTGGGTTGAGTTGCGGTCATCTGCCCATGTGAGCGGGGCGGCACAGCTTTTGAACGTCGTCCACACAGACAGCACGACGACGGGCTGTGCAGATTATCCCCTGGCGGTTGCCACTTGGTACAGCATTGTCGTGGAGCGCTACCCGAACGGCGTGGTCCGCGTATTGGTCGATGGCGAGTTGGCGATGGAGGGATACGACACATCCGTTTCACAGCCGGGTACCGTGGCGCTGTGGGCGCATTCGTGCGGAATGCGCTTCGACAATATCGCCTTTGACCCCATCCTGCCCCCGACACCTGCGCCTATTCAGCCGTCATGCCCGCCAAGTGGGCTGAATAGCTGTGATGCGACACTCTGTGACCTGTGCGACACGCATGTCTGCGGCGACGCATGCTGCGGTGGGGGGGAGAACGCCTGCAGTTGTCCGGGAGACTGCCCCGTCTCCTGCGGTGACGGCTGTTGCAGCGTAATCGAGGATCCGTGTACTTGTCCGGAGGACTGTCCTGGACCGTGCCCGATTGACGATTTTGAATCTGCTGTACTCGATGGATGGTCGGTGCGTTGCGGCGAATGGGAGATCGTTAGTCCGGGGAACAACAGTTCCTTTGCGGTGCGCACGACGGGAACTTGCTGTTGCGGCGAGAGTGCCGACAAGCGCCTCGACCACGACTCATTCGTTGGCGGTTTCGGGCGCTACAGTTTCGACGTGTACTTGGAGCCGGACTGGGCATCAATCGGGCACCCGGACTTCCACCTTCAACAATTCGACGACTGTAACTTCATCTGGGTTGAGTTGCGGTCATCTGCCCATGTGAGCGGGGCGGCACAGCTTTTGAACGTCGTCCACACAGACAGCACGACGACGGGCTGTGCAGATTATCCCCTGGCGGTTGCCACTTGGTACAGCATTGTCGTGGAGCGCTACCCGAACGGCGTGGTCCGCGTATTGGTCGATGGCGAGTTGGCGATGGAGGGATACGACACATCCGTTTCACAGCCGGGTACCGTGGCGCTGTGGGCGCATTCGTGCGGAATGCGCTTCGACAATATCGCCTTTGACCCCATCCTGGCCCCGACACCTGCGCCTATTCAGCCGTCATGCCCGCCAAGTGGACTGAATAGCTGTGACGCAACGCTCTGCAGTGCCTTGGCATATCCGCCCGTTGCACCACCAAGCCCGCACAATCGTCTGAAGAATCGTTACATCTCATTCGCCCCGAACAACTCAAACACGGTAGCCTTCAAAGTGCGGCGAAGGTCGCCCGCTCCTGCGGCGGACGTGGGTTGGGTGGGCACGCCGGACGCCAACGGCATCGCCAAGATCGAAGCGGCGCCGGTCTTCCGCGTTTGGAACGAGGTCGCGGTACATGGTGGAGATTGCGAGATCATCCCCGTGGCCGAGTACGAAGTGCTGGCCACCGCGGACGGCATCACCTTCTCGCCGGGTTTGACTGTACCTACCATTGAACTGCCCAGCGGCGGCAAGTTCTGGGGCGATACGGTAGGCGGCTTTGACGGCGTGCAGTGGACCGCGCCCAACAACATCGTGAACGCCAACGACTTCATCGCGGCGCTGCAGAAGTTCCAGAACTTGCCCACTGCGCCGCACGTAACGGTGGTAGACGTGCAATCGGTCAGCAGCACGGACCCGTGTTTGAACCGCGTGACGAACATCGCGGACGTGTTCATTCTCCTTCAGGCGTTTCAGGGCAACGCGTACCCATTCACGACAAACCCGGCCGCCTGCCCGCCGTGCCCGTGACGGTCCCGGCGCTGACCACTGGGCCGCACGGGCTCCGACCCGCGCCCCGGCGTGATCCACGAGGTCCGCCCGCGCCGCGGCCGCGCCATCGTCCAGCCCCGTTCGCGCGGAGCGGGACCAATCGGTTTCGGTCCCGCGACCAGTTCCCCGCGGTCCGCTGTACGTGTCGTGGCCGGCCAACCACCCGGCGTGCCGATTGCGGCCCGCGCGGTTGGCAAGGTCTGACATTATTCGAACCGCTCATCGCAATCGTCGTCACCGGACATCAGTCGCGCAGCTCTCAGCGCTTCGGCCGAAGTGCGGGGATTGCCATCATACACTTTGGCCGCCTCAATACTCGCCCGGTCCAAGGCCACCGCCTGCTCGTCGGCGCCGAACCTGAACGCCACCTCGGCCAGTTCAAACTCCATCTTGAGCTGGGCCGACATCTCCTTGCGAAGCTGCGTAAACAAGCGAATCGCACGGGCCCGGATCCGGGGCACGTTGCTTTGAATGTCAATTAAGAGGGCCCGCGCCACCACCGGCTCCAGCGCCTTTAGGTGCTCGTACCCCGCCGGGTAGGCCCGGTCCCGCGCGTCCATGACCGCACAGTGGGCCAGCCGCCGCGTCTCAGAATCCAGCTCTTTCAGAAACTTCGAACGCCTGGGCCGTCGGCCGACCTGTCCCTGGCGCAGGGCGTCCCAGAGATCCTGCACCGTCACCGGCGCCTGCGTGGGTTGTGCAGCCAGCGCCGCGCTCTTCGCGCGCGCCCTTTTCCGTCCAGGTTTGGTTTTTTCCTTGCCCTTCGTCACTTGATTCTTGCTCATTCTCGTGGTTCCTGTAACCGCCTGTTCCGTCGTCGCTCCTGGCGCAACTTCGCCCCGAACGCCTTGATTTCTTCTATCAACCCGGCGTACTGGCCCGGTCCCTTCCCATCCCGCTCGTCCGCTTCACGGCGCGTCAACCAGTCAGGCTTCCGGTGAAGCCGCTTACCTTGGGCCCCGGCCACCAGGGCGGCGGCCAGCCCCTCGGCCTCATCGATGGGCACCACAAAGAATCGGTCCGACGGGTACCACGTGCCGAAGCGGCGATGCAGGTTCCACACGCGCAGGCGCACGTACGTCCGGCCGCCGTGTTGGCGGCGGAAGACCAGAATCCGCCGATTCGGCCCCCAGGGCAGTGCGGCCACGAACGATTCAGTGGTCTGGAGAATGTCGTTTTCGTTGGGTTTCTGCTTGCCGGCCACGATTGCCCTCCCTGGCCACGGGGTTGAACGTTTCCCGAACGTCACAAGTATACCCGCGCCCGCGCGAAAGTCACGCCATTTCGCCGCATCCGCCCCAGTCGCCTCCGCAACGTATCCCCCATAGCCCCCAGCGGTGTATTTGGCGCACGCCCTCGCGCGCGCGAATTCGGCGTGTTTTGGCCTGCCTTCCGGCCGTGGCGACTCGCAAGTTCTGTCCCGTCGTGGCGTATATTGGCCTAGAGACTGGCGCGAGTCCCGGGTGGCCGCCGTGCCTTCTCCACACTGTTCTGGCGCCTGAACGGGCTTTCGCGTAATCCATGGCGCCGGTCCGAACCAAGCCAAAGCCTGTTGAACAAGACTTGCGATTCTCACGCGCGCCATAGTTGGTCAAGAAGCGGCATGATTGGCCAACGGCGGTCACTGGCCCGCACGCCCCGAAACCCTTAAGATTCGATTCGTTTCGGTTGCGACTTTACGCCAAGCTGAACCGCCACGTGAAGACAAACTCAAGGTCTGAAGGGTCCGACTAGGCCGCCGAGATCAGGTACTCACGATGCGAAACGTCTAATGGACAACCAGTTCTTCGAAAAACCGATCCTCAACTCGCCATACGAGTACCCGTCTCGCCACTGGGAACTCGACACCAACGGCCAGCCGACGAACCGGATCATCGAGAATCGCCGCCGCGCCGAGTTCATCACCCCTGTCCCCAAGCCGAAGAAGAGGCGCGGCGCCCCCGACCAGGAGGAGTTCGTCTTCAACGAGGCTAAGGTCATCTCAAGCGCCGACCAGCGTTACGAGACCATGTCAGTCGTCAACGACATCCGTCGCCGCGTCGATGCGTGGCGAAAGCTCCAAAACCCCAGCGACTGGCGGGTTACCCCGGAAACCGCGCGCCTGCTCCATCACTGGCGGCACCACACGTTCAGCAACTTCCGGCCGTTCTTCTGCCAGGTCGAAGCCGCGGAAACGATGATTTGGCTTTGCGAGGTCGCACCGAGCCTCGGAAGGGATGGCGGCACGATCTTGGAGCATCTGCAAACCGCCAACGAACAATCAAGTCCGGGTCTGTTGCGGATCGCACTCAAACTCGCCACTGGCGCCGGAAAAACCACCGTGATGGCCATGCTCATTGCCTGGCAGACGGTCAACGCGGTCCGCCGGCCCGGCAGCAAGAAGTTCACCCGCGGCTTCCTCGTCGTCACCCCCGGCATCACCATCCGCGACCGCCTGCGCGTCCTCCAGCCCAACGATCCGGACAGCTACTATCAAAGCCGCGAACTCGTTCCCGGCGATATGCTCGGCGACCTCGACCGCGCTAAGATCGTGATCACCAATTTCCACGCCCTTAAGCTCCGGGCGACGATGGAGCTCTCCGCCGGCGGACGGGCCCTTCTCCAGGGCCGAACGAAGCGCGACAAGGGCGAGATTGACACGCTCGAAACCGAAGGGCAGATGCTCCAACGCGTGATGCCCGACCTCATGGGCATGAAAAGCGTGCTCGTGCTAAATGATGAAGCCCACCACTGTTATCGTGAGAAGCCCGGTCAAAACGACGAGGGCGAACTGAAGGGCGACGACAAGAAGGAAGCCGAGAAGAACCGCGAGGCCGCGCGCCTCTGGATCTCCGGCATTGAGGCCGTCGGCCGAAAACTGGGCCTCCAGCGAGTGATTGACCTCTCGGCCACGCCGTTTTTCCTCCGCGGCTCCGGCTACGCCGAAGGCACGCTCTTTCACTGGACGGTCAACGACTTCTCACTCATGGACGCCATTGAATGCGGCATTGTCAAGCTGCCGCGCGTGCCCGTCGCGGACAACATCCCCGGCGGAGATATGCCCAAGTTCCGTGAGCTCTGGAAGCACATCGGCAAGAAAATGCCGAAGACGCGTCGCGGCAAGGGCGGCCAGCTCGACCCGCTGTCCATTCCCGTCGAACTTCAGACCGCGCTCGAAGCGCTCTACGGCCACTATGAAAAGACATACAAGCTGTGGGAGGACGAGGGCATCGCCGTACCGCCATGCTTCATCGTGGTCTGCCAGAACACTGCGATATCCAAGCTGATCTACGACTACATTTCCGGGTTCATTCGGCAGAACGAGGACGGCGCCGGCCAACTCGTCGAGGGGCGACTCAGGCTCTTCCGGAATTTCGATGAACATGGGAATCCACTGGGGCGCCCGCGCACGCTGCTGATCGACAGCACGCAATTGGAATCCGGCGATGCACTGGACAAGAACTTCCGCGACATGGCTTCCGACGAGATCGATCGCTTCCGCCGCGAGATCATCGAACGGACGGGCGACCGCCGCCAGGCGGAGAACATCACCGACCAGGACCTCCTTCGCGAAGTGATGAACACCGTCGGCAAACAGGGAAGACTCGGCGACTCCATCCGCTGCGTGGTCTCCGTCTCCATGCTCACTGAGGGCTGGGACGCCAACACCGTGACGCACGTGCTCGGCGTCCGGGCCTTCGGCACCCAGCTACTCTGCGAACAGGTCATCGGCCGTGCCCTTCGTCGCCAATCTTACGACCCAAACGAGGAGGGTCTGTTCAACGTCGAATACGCCGACGTACTCGGCATCCCGTTCGACTTCACGGCCAAGCCCGTCGTTGCGCCGCCCCAGCCGCCGCG